>CAXTNG010000033.1:0-18490 GCA_964245475.1 uncultured Sphingomonas sp.
CCCCGGACACGGCGATTCCGCCGGCGATGACCGGCGTGCCGTGGTGGTTCCTGCGGGGCGGCGGCGGCGCGTTGCCGGCGACCGCGCTCGACACGATCGACCCTGACGGCGCGATCGCGGCGACCTTGCCGTTCGGGCAGGTCGTCGGCTGCGTCGTCCATGCGAGCGCCGCGACGACCGCGCCGGGTACGGTCGCCCACCGCGCGGGCAACCGGCTGATCCTCGGCGAACCCGGCGGCGGGGCCATCCGTCTCGCCGCCGTCGCGAATGCGTTCGAGCAGGCCGGTTTCGAGGTCGAATCCAGCGGCCATATCCAGCACGATATCTGGTATAAATTGTGGGGGAACATGACCATGAACCCGATATCGGCGATCACCGGGGCGACCGCCGATCGCTTGCTCGACGATCCGCTGGTCGGCGGCTTCGTACTCGGCGTGATGGCGGAAGCGCAGGCGATCGGGGCGCGGATCGGCTGCGCGATCGCCGAACGTGGCGAGGACCGTAACGCGGTCACCCGCAAGCTCGGCGCGTTCAAGACATCGATGCTGCAGGACGTCGAGGCCGGACGCGCGCTGGAGATCGACCAATTGCTCGGCGCTCCGCGCGAGATCGCCGGGCGGCTCGGTATCGCCACCCCGAACCTCGACGCGCTATTGGGCCTGACCCGCCTGTTCGCGCGGACGCGCGGCCTCTACCCCGCCTGAAGCGCCGGACTATCGCGCGGTCTTGGCGGGCGGCGCGGTCGCGACGAGCGTGAAGTTCAGCGCGACGTTCGCCGCGATCTGGTCGGTCGACGCCCATTCGCCCTGGCCGACGCCGAACGCGGTCCGGTCGATCTTGAGCGATCCATGCGCGGTCGCGCGATCGCCGACGATGGAGAGGGTGAACGGCACGGTGACCGGGCGCTTGGCTCCGCGCAGATCGAGCGTGCCCTCGGCGGCATAGGCTCCGCCGCTGCCGCCGCTTTTCCGGATGCGACGGCTCGTGAACACCGCGTAGCGTTTCGTGGCGACGTCGAACCAATCCGAGGTCGGCAGCGTGCCGTCGCGCTGCGCGTCGCCGGTCGCCGCCGATGCGAGGTCGATCCGCACGGAGATCGTCGACCGATCGAGCGCGTCGGGGGAGAAGACGATGTCGGCGGTCCATTTGACGAACGATCCGGTGATCGCGTTGCCCGACCAGTCGGCGACGAAACCGAGCGTTCCGGACCGCATCGTCCAAACCCTCGGGGCGGCGGGCGCGATGTCCGGTTGGGTTTCCGACGATGGCGTAGCGGTCTCCGGCACGGGTTGCGCGGAGGCAATCGGTGCCGGCGTTGGAAGGGCGACGGCCGGTGCCTGAGGCTCGACCGTGGCGGGAATGCCTGCGGCGGGTCGCGCCGCTTCGCCGGGTCCGCTGCCGCCGACGGTCCGGCCGAGCAGGAAGGCGGCGAGGGCGAGCGCGGCGATCGTCCAGAAGCGCCAGTCGGCGGCGCCGGGCCGGGCATCGGGCGCCATGCGCGCGAACACGCGATCTCGGTCGATCAACTGGTGCTTCACGACCGCGCCCAGATGGAGCACGAGCAACGCGACGGTGAGCCAGACGAGCACGAAATGGCCCCGGTCGCCCACCACGTTCCACACCTGCCTGGCGCCCGGATCGAGCGACGCGGTGCCGGGGACGGCGGGCCATGGCAGGACGCCGAAAATCCGGGTCGGCACGGGAATCTTGCTGGTCGACACCATCAGCCAGCCGGTCAGCGGCAGCCCGATCATGATCGCGTAGAGCCCGGCATGCACCGCGCTCGACGCCAGCATCTGCCAGCGCGGCAGGGGGATTTCCGGCGGCGGCGGGTGCAGCAGCCGCCACGCCAGGCGGGCGACGCTCAGCACCAGGATCGTGAGCCCGATCGACTTGTGCAACTGATAGGCGGAGAATTTGGCGGGCCCCGTGAGATCGTGCAGCCGCCAGCCGAGCGCGATCTGGCCGGCGATGCACAAGGCGATCGCCCAGTGGAACGCGATCGCGACCGAGGTGTAACGGTCGCCACGTTCTCGCTGGCGGGTCGACTCGACGAGTCCCAGCGCGTCTTCGGACGCGCCCGCGCCGCTCATTGCGGCGCAAGCCCCGCCGCGGTGATCCCGGCCAGCGCCACCGCCTCGTCATTGTCAGACGTGTCGCCGGTCACCCCGACCGCGCCGATGATCGCGCCGTCGCCGTCGACGACGATGACGCCGCCCGCCGCGGGGACGATGCCGGCCGGCGCCAGCGTCCCGAGCGCCCCGACGAAGGTCGAGCGCTCGACCGCCATCTCGGCGATCTTGCGCGACGATACGCCGAGCGCGAGCGCGCCGGCGGCCTTGCCGATCGCGATCTCGGGCCGCAGGATCGAGGCGCCGTCGGCGCGTTGCAGCGCGACGACATGCCCGCCGGCGTCGAGCACCGCCACCGTCAGCGGTTTCATGCTCGCGGCCTGACCGGCCGCGAAGCCGCCCGCGATGATCGCGTTGGCGGCGGCGAGGGTCAGGCGCATGACGTGGTCGATCCGTCCGTGTCCGGCATCAGAAATGGGCTCCGATCTGGACGCCGATCTCGCGCGGGCGCCCGTACAGCAAGTAGACGTTGCCGGCCCCCGAACTGTCGCCGACGCTTTGCAGGTAGCGCTTGTTGGTCAAATTGGTGCCGAACACGCTGATCTCGAAACGGTCGCCGGGCAACGCATAGGTCAACCGTCCCGATACCAGGCCGCGCGCCGGCAGGTAGGAGAAATCCGTGTTGCGCGGTTGAACGTAGGCACTGGTGCGGTAGGCGTAGTTCACGCTCGGGGTCAAGCTGCCGGACGCGCCCAGATCGAGCCGGTAGCTGCCCGACAGATTGACCGTCCAATCGGAAACATACGGGATCTTGTCGATCGCGAGCACGACCGCGCCGGGTTGCAGCTTGGTATATTTGGTGTCGGTGTAGCCGACGTTCGCCGACAGCAGCAGCCCGCGCACCGGCGCCAGCGTCACTTCGGATTCGAAGCCCTGGATGCGCGCGGCGGCGACGTTGCTGATATCGCTGACGGCCTGCCCGGCGATGAGCACCTGGCGCGTCAGCTGAATGTTGGTGTAATCTGAACGATACAGCGCGAAGTTCGTCCGCAGCAGCCGATCGAACAGATCAGCCTTCAGTCCGAGTTCATAAGACCAGAGCGCTTCGGGAAAGAATTCGGTGAGCGCGTTCAGATCCTTCGGCCGCTCGTTGAAGCCGCCGCTCTTGAAGCCGCGCGCGGCCGAGGCATAGACGAGCACGTTCTTCGCGACCTGATAATCGAGCGCGAAGCGCGGCGTGAACGCCTTCCAGCTATCCGACAGGGCCGTGGTCGGCACGTAGAGAATCTTGCTGTCGGGACTGTCGACGAACACCGTCGCGTCCTTCTTGTCCTTGGTATAGCGCACGCCGGCGGTGAAATTCAGGCCCGGCACGACATGCCAGGTCGCCTGACCGAAACCGGCGATGCTGTTTGTAATCTGCGTGTCGAAATAGTTGCGCGAGATATCGAAGTTGATGATCCGGCTGGCCGCGTACAGCCCTGGTGCCACGAACAGCGTGTTGTTCTCGTAGGAATTGTCATGCAGATAGAAGACGCCGAGGATGTAATCCACGCGGTCGTCGAACGCCTTGCCGGATAGCTGGAGTTCCTGCGTGAACTGGCGCTGCCTGCCGCTGCGGGAGACCTCGAAATAATTGACCGGCCCGGAATCCGCGTCGCGCGCGAAGCGGGATCGGGTTACGCGATAGGCGGTGATCGACTTCGCCGTGACGCCGCCGAAATCATAGGCCGCGGTCGCGCTGACGCCATCGATCTTGTCGATCGCCGGGCTCGGATTTTCGGCATAATTGTCGTACCGGCCCGATCCGGCGAACTGCTGCGTCACGGTCGTGCCGTTCAGCCTGCCGACCCGGCTGTTATATTGCGTCAGGATGTTCGAGGTCGTTATGACGAGGCTCTGGCTGGGCGCGGCCGTGTCATCGTAGCGCGTATGATCGGCGGAGAGGTCGAGCGTCAGCGCATCGCTCGGGGTCCATCGTACCCGCGCTCGCGCCGAGAAGTGGCGCTGGTCGCCAAGCCTCCCCAGCTCGTTCCCGGCCCGGTCGAGACGTTTGCCATAACCGTCCTCGCGCTTCAGGTCGAACGCCAGCGTTGCCGCCAGTGTGTCGGTCAGCCGCAGATCGGTATAGCCGCGCCCTTCGCGATATTTGTAGCTGCCCGCCGACACCCACAGCCGAGTTTCCGGGATCGAGCCGGGTGTACGCGTGATGACATTGATCGCGCCTCCGACGGCATTCTTGCCGAAAAGCGTACCCTGTGGGCCGCGCAACACCTCGACACGCTGGACGTCGGGCAGGTCGATCGCCCCGCCCGCCGAACGCGCGACATAAACGCCGTCGGCATAGATCGGAACCCCGGGATCAGAATAGATTGCAGGATCCTGCTGGCCGATGCCGCGGATGTAGACGATCGGGACGGTGTTGGTGGGCGCGTTGTAGCTGAACGTGCTGATCGTAACGTTTGGGGCGATGCGCGCCAAGTCGGTGACTGTGTTGACGTTCTGCGCGCGGAGTTCCGCAGCCGAGATCGCGGTAACCGCGACCGGCGTGCGCTGCAGCGACTCGTCGCGGCGCTGCGCCGTCACGATGATGTCGGCGATCCCGGTCGGTTCATCCGATGTCGACATTGCGCCAGCGGCCGGTGCCGGTTCTGCAGATTGCGCAGATGCTGGAAAAACGGCAACCAGCGACGCGCCCAGTGTCACGGCGGTCGCTAGAAATATTGTTTTGCGATTCAAAGCAGCTCTCCCCATTTTCTTTCTTGATCGCCGAATTTCATGGCAGACCCTGCGTGGCTGTGCCCGCACATCCCGACAGCTATCTTAATCGCCTCCTGATCGCTTCGACGCCGGCCCGCGCGCAGCGCTCATCGATGACACTGACGTCGGCACCGCTCACGCCGATGGCGCCGATGGGGACGCCGTCGACCACCAGCGGCAGGCCGCCGGCAAAGCTGAGGTAGTTGGAGTCCTCGACGACGCGTTGCCGTACCGCCGCATCCGTCTTGGTCAGCGCACCGACCTGCGATGTCGGCTTTCCAAAGCTCAGCGCAGTCCACGCCTTCCGAAACGCGGTGTAGGCGTGGTAGCCGGTCGTGCCGTCGGGGATGTGATATAGCTTAGGCATACCTGCCGAGTCGATCACTACGACCCCGACCCGGTAGGTACCGCAGGCCGCTTCTGCTCGCTCGGCGGCTTCCAGCGCGAGTTTCATCGATGGGCCACGCGCGTAAGGCGCGCGCTGCGGTGGCGGACCGCGTGGACCATCGGGCAGTGGCAGGCCGTCGTTCGGTCGCCCGAAATCGTTGGGAAAGCCGGAATTCGGTCGCAAGACTGTCGGCCCCGCAAGCAATACCGTCTGGATTAGCAGCATCGCGGGCAATACGGCTAAAACCGTGCTCAACTCGACGCCCTCCTAGACGTCCGGCATCCGCAATCGGCACCGGTTCCGTATCGGTAGCAAGATCTACGCAGGCCGATCGATTGCCACCAATTCAGAATTGGCGGCTGATTGATACTCTAGACTTAACAATCTACGCCAGTACCGGGTGCCATCAACCGACCCGGATCGTCGCGCTAGGACGGGGTCATTGATGCCTGCCGCCAATCAATTCGACAGCTTTTCGAATTGGCAGCTGCCCAGTCCGTGCTGCAAGCGTCGCATTGAACGTTTCGCCGCAAGGCCCGGCGCGTGAAAGCGAGCGATCGCGCAAGTATGACGTCGCCGTTGATGAAGGAGAGCTGCAGCGGTGACCCGCTATGATGCACGGAAAGGATTGTTACCGACGCGTTCGGTGATTGCCGAACTGCGTGCCGGCGAGCCCATCGTCCAGCTCGGTCTGCGCAACGCGCGGACGTCCGAAATCATCCGTATGGCGTCGGGCGCCGGCTACGACCTGATCTGGGTTGACCTCGAACATAGCAGCATGTCGATCGATTGCGCGGCCGCGCTCGCCGCAACCGCGACCGACCTCGGCATGATCTCGTGGGTGCGCGTCCCCGAACGCGAATACGGCGTCATCGGTCGTCTGCTTGACTGCGGCTGTGGCGGCATCATCTCGCCCAAGATCGAAACTGCGGCGCAGGCGCGCACCGCCGTCGATGCGTGTCGCTTCCCGCCGCTCGGGCAACGCTCGGCGATCGGCATCCTGCCGCAATACGGTTATGAAAAAATGCCGCCGGGCACGTTGACGGCGCGGGCAAACGACGAGGTCGTGCTGCAGGTATTGATCGAGTCCGCCGAAGGGATCGTCAACATCAACGAGATCGCGGCGGTCGAGGGTGTCGATATCATCGGCATCGGCGCCAACGATCTCACCGCCGATTACGGCTGCTCAGGCGACGTGCGCGATACGCGGATCGCCGAGGCGTTCGCTAAAGTGGCAGCTGCGGCACAGCGACATGGCAAGCTCGCCGCGGTTGGCGGCATCGGCGATGACGCGCATTGGCGCGAGCTGCTGGCACTCGGTTTCGCGCCGCTTATCTTTGCCGGCATCGACACCGACATCATTGCCGGGGCGCTGTCCACGCGCGCCGCGGACTGGCGGGCACGGATGTCCCTTGCCGCCGTCGACGCACCATAAGAGGGAGAGGTAACGATGCCCGGCGATCTAAACGAGATTTCGACGCCCTGTCGCCCTGCCGATACGCTGATGCGGCCGCGCTTCGCAGTGCCCGCCGGAACGTGCGACGCGCACATCCACATCTTCGAATCGCAAGACGTCTATCCGAGCATCGCGACGCCAAATTACACGCTGCCTGACGGCACGCTCGCCAATTTCCGGGCGGTCATGGCCGTGCTCGGCATCGATACGTTCGTGATTGTCCAGCCGAGCTTCTACGGCACCGACAATGCCTGTCTGATCGATGCGCTGGACCGCGCGGGCGATTGCGCGCGCGGCGTGGTGATGATCGAGCCGGACATTTCCGATGCCGAATTGCGGCGCTTCGACGCCGCCGGAGTACGGGGCGTCCGGCTCGACCTGTTCAAGCGCGCCGGGCTGCCGCGCGACGAGATCATCGCGTATATCGAGGGCATGGCGGCACGGGTCGGTCCGCTCGGCTGGCATCTCCAATTCTATGCGCCTGGCGCGGTGATCCGCGACATCATCGATTTTCTCGGCCGACTGGAGATCGAGTTCGTGATCGATCACATGGGCTACATGCTGGAGAAGGACGGGCTGACCGAGGGAGACTTCGATCGCCTGCTCGATCTGCTGCGCAATGGGCATTGCTGGCTGAAGCTGAGCGCGCCCTACCGTCTCGCGCGCCATTCGACCATGGCCGCGGTCGATCGGGTGGCGACCGCGATCGTCGCGGCCGCCCCGCACAAGGTCCTCTGGGGATCGGATTGGCCGCATATCCCGAACGGCGACCGCGACACCGGCGAATTGCTCAACATGCTTGCGCATTGGGCGCCCGACGAAGCGGTGCGGCGCATGATCCTGGTCGACAATCCGCGCAAGCTGTTCGATTTCGCGGCCGCGCCGGCGATGCCGGTCGATGCGGGCGCCGGGGTCGAGGCGTGATCGGTGCCGCGCCGGATAGCGGCGCGCGGGATACCGGAGCTTCGTCGCTGCGGGTCACGATCCTGTGCCTCCTGATCGTCATGGTCGACGGCTACGATTCGCTCGTCGCCGCCTTCATCGCGCCCGCGATCACCGCGCAATGGCATCTCGAGGTCCACAGCCTGGGCGCGTTGTTTGCCGCGACCTATGTGGGCGCGATCGTCGGCGCGCTGTCGATGGGTCCGCTGTCCGATCGGTTCGGGCGCAAGCCGCTGCTGATCGCGGCGCTCATCCTGGCCACCGTCGCGACCGCCGCGTGCGCGACCGCAGGGGATGTCGGGCAGTTGAAGCTGTTTCGCCTTATCGCTGGCATTGGCCTGGGAGGGGCGATGCCCGCACTTGCCGCCATCACCGGCGAACATGCTCCGCCCGGCAAGCGCAGCGGCCGGGTGACAATGATGATGCTCGGCTTTCCGGCCGGTGCAGTCGTGGGCGGCGCGATCACTGCCGCCCTGTTGCACGTCGGCTGGCAGAACATCTTCTGGGGCACGGCGGCCGCCTGCGCACTCGCCGCCGGCCTGGCGCTGCTGCTGCCGGAATCGCATCGCTGGGAAGCGGGTGGCGACGCGCGGCCACTCGGTGCTCGCCTCGCCGGATCGTTGACCACGCAGTTTCAGGACGGCCGGCAGTGGCCCGCGCTCGGGCTCTGGACGAGCCTGTTCTGCCTGATGATGCTGGTCTATTCGCTCGTCAACTGGTCGCCCAGCATCCTGGTCGCAGCCGGCGCGCCGCCGCGGATCGCGGCGCTGGCGGGCGTATTCCTAAACCTTGGCGGCATCGTCGGGGCGGTCGCCCTGACCCCGCTCAACAATCGCTTCGGCCCCTATCGGCCGGTCGCGATCCTGGTCGGCATCGGCACCGTCGCGGTCGCCTTGCTCGGCCAGAACATCCATTCGCTGCCGCTCACGATGGGACTGTTGTTCATCGCCGGCATCGCGGTGATGGGTGGGCAGCTCACCTTCCCCGCGATGACCGTCGATCTGTTTCCGCGCCACGTTCGCGGGGCGGGCGGTGGCTGGACGGTCGGGATCGGCCGGATCGGCTCGATTGTCGGGCCGTTGCTCGGCGGCGCGATGATCGGCGCTGGTCTCGGCAACGACCGGCTTTTCCTGTTCGCCGCCATTCCCGCGCTGATCGCCTGCCTCGCGCTGTTCGCGGCGAACCGGCTGCGTTTGCGGTTAAAGACGGTCGGCGACCGGCCGGCCTGACCGGCTCCTTCAATCGCGCTGCGCCACGCTCACGTGGCGCAGGCCGAAGACGAGCAGGAACGCCACCACCATCACCGCGCTGCTGAGCGCCATGCTGAAGCCGATCGCGGAGCGGTAAGCCTCGATCACCGGCAGCCGTTCGGCGAGCGGGGCGGCCAGGATGCGGCGGAGGTCTACGCTCGCGCCGTCGGTCGCCACGCGGGCGGCCAGCCGCCCCGCCATCGCGCTGCCCGAGACCGCGACGCCGAGGACCATGCCGAGCGAGCGCAGGAAGCCCATCGTCGCGGTCGCGACTCCCAGCTGCGCGCGCGGCACCGCGTTCTGGATCACCACGGTCGCGCTGGGCATGCCCATTCCCATGCCGAAGCCAAGGATGGCGAGCGAGGCGAGGAAACCGATCGGCCCGGACCCGAGCGCCGCCATCGTCGCGCAGCCGATCAGCCCCAGCGCCTCGCAGCCGACCCCGAGCAGCATGAACGGCTTGACCAGCCCGGTGCGCGACGACAGCCGCCCGCCGATCACCGACGTTACGATCATCACGCCGATCTGCGGCAGCAGCATGAGCCCGGCCTGGGCCGGATCCAGGCCGAGCACTAGCTGGAAATACAGCGGCATGAACACCATCGCGCCGGTCATCGCGAACGACATGCATGCGGCGGCCGCCACCCCGATCGAGAAGCTGCGGATGCCGAACAGCGCCAGGTTCATCAGCGGCTCGGCGGCGCGCCGCTCCTGCGCCACGAACAGGCCGAGCAGCACCACCGCAGTCGACCCCAGCGCCAGCGCCTCGGCCGACCGCCACGCGATCTCGGTGCCGCCCCAGCTCAGCAGCAGCAGGCCCGCCACCGTGCCGCCGACGAGCAGGGCGGCGCCCGCGAAATCGATGCGATGGTCGCGCGCGAGCGGCGCCGGGGGCAGCGCCGCCGCGATCATCGTGAGCGCGATCGCCCCGATCGGCAGGTTGACGTAGAACACCCAGCGCCACGACAATTGCGTGGTCAGCACGCCGCCGATCAGCGGCCCGGCGACGCTGCTCACCGCCATCGCGCCGGTGAACAGCCCCTGGTAGCGGCCGCGCGCGCGCGGTCCCACCACGTCGCCGATGGTCGTCTGCGCCAGCGTCACCAGCCCGCCCGCGCCCAGGCCCTGCAGGCCACGAAACAGGATCAGCTGGGTCATCGTGCCCGCCAGCCCGCACAGCATCGACGATGCCAGGAAGATGCCGATCGCGACGAACAGCAGCGGCCGGCGGCCGTACATGTCGCTCAGCTTGCCGTAGATCGGGGTGGACACGGTCGAGGAAAGCAGGAACGCCATCACCACCCAGGAGATATGGGCCAGCCCCCCGAGGTCGCTCGCCATGCGAGGCAGCGCGGTGTTGACGATGTTCTGATCGAGCGACGCGAGGATCAGCACCAGCATCAGCGCGCCTAGGATGAGCCGCAGCTCGCGCCCCGTCGCGCGCGCCGGATCGCCGCTGCCTGACGTTTCGTGCAGGATGCGCGCGCCGCTCACGTCGCGGCGTCCCGCATCAGCGGCGCGGCGTCCGGCGCGGATAATCGACGTCGGTGAAGCCCGGAATGAACACGTCCGCCGGGCGGTTGTGATGCTCGTAGAGCTGGTCCGCGATGTAGCGCGCCGATGCGTTGGCGAGCTGCTGACGCGGATCCTCCATCACGAAGCGCAGCAGCGTCACGAACGCGCGCCGGTCGCCCGGGCCCTTGACCATCGGCAGATCGGCGAGCGTCTGCGTTTCGGGATCGATCACCGGCGCGGCGTCCAGATTGGGCTTGTACGCGGGATAGTCGACATACATGTCGCGCGCCATCTCCACCGTCGCGCGGGTCGCGTACCACAGCTTGCGGAATTCCGCCTCGGTCGCCTTGGTGCTGCCGGGCGTCGCGAGATCGTCCGGGTTGAAGCTCGGCGCATGCGGCGTCAAGAACACCCGCTCGGGATCGAGCCGGTCGTCCGATGCCTTGAGGAGCACGTGGCATTGCGAGTTGGTCTGCCATGAAAGCCCTGCGGTTGGCCGTCCGGCGCGCCCGCTGACGATCACCATCAGCCGGTCCCAGTCGATGTCCTGCGCGCGCAGCCAGCGCGTCACGCGGAAGGTGGAATCTAGCACGACCAGCGCGAAGGTCGCTGCCATCATGTCGTTGATCGGCACCGGCACGATCGGCGAATCGATGGGATCGAGGAACGTCTCGCGCAGGTGCGCGAAGGTGAAGGTCGACGGATCGGCCAGCGCGGCCTCCATATAGTCGAGCGTCACGTCGCAGCTATAGTCGACCATGTCGGTGATCTTGGTCTCGAAGCCCCGCCACGCCTCCACCGCGACGGTGTCGCGCCAGTAGCTTTCGCAATTGAACTCGCGCGTCCGCCTGGTCGCCTCGATGAAGCGCGCGGCGTCGTCCCGCCAGGTCGGGAAACCCATCTCCTTGAGCCGGATCAGGAACGGCACCGCCACGCCGAGATGCGACACCGCGGTAAGCTCGACGAATCCACGCATCGAGGTGCGAAAGCTCTCGCGCAGCGGCGGGCGACCGCTCCCCGGAAAGACCACGAAATCCTGTCCGGTGATGACCAACAACGGCGCGTCCGCCGCGCGCTCGCCCGAATAGGTGTTCACATGAACGCCGATGCTCCCCGCAGTGCCGGTGAAGGAATCGTACAGTTCCTGAAAGATCGGATCGGGGCGGTAGCCCGGCTTAGGATCGCTCACTGCTGGTCCGATCAAAAATTAAGGCGATAGACGATCGCATCCTGCCGGAAGCGCGGCTCCGGAGTCAGGCTGTTGGAGATGACGAGGTAGCGTTGCCCGTCTGCCTCGAACAGGTTGGCATCGGTCGCGCCGTTGGTCGCAAACTCTCCTGCCAAGACGAACTTCCCATCGTCCCACCGATAAATTTGCGACGACAAGTCGGTCTTCGGATCCTGTGGCGTGCCGAGAATGAAGCAGACGCGTACAAGGTACAAGGCGTCCTCGCTAGGGATCAACGCGAACTCGCGACCGGAAGGTCCGCCGAGCACCTGCTCCTGAACGAAAGCCGCGCCGTCCCAGCGATGGAGCGTCGTCTCGAGGTCGATCGCTGCATGCAGGAGATATAATTCTCCGTTGCGCTCGAACGTCGCAAAGGCGCGCCCCGAGGTCGGCGAGAATTCCTGAAAGGGCGTGAAGGCCGTGCCTTCCCAGCGATAGACCAGGGATGGGCTCGTATGATCGGCATAGGCCAGGAAGCGCTGTCCGTCCCGTTCGAAGAAATGCCAGTTGTAGCCCCATTTGCCTTCCATCGCTTGGAATAGAACGAAGCGGGTGCCGTCCCATTCGAAGATCGTCGACTCGCGCGGGTTAGTCGGTTTGGCGTGCGGTAAAGTGACGCCTTGCGCGAGGCCGAGGAAGTGCCGCCCATCGAAGCTGAAGAAGTATAATTGTTTGGCGGCGAAAGCCGGGATCGTCTGGTGCAGTGTCCAGGCCCCGGCAATCCGCTTGTAGATGCTCGCGAACGCATTCATCTCATACGGGCCGCTGCCGGTCCGGATCGACGCGGTGCCCATGTAGGTCTCTCCGCCGATCGCGAAGATCAGCACATCCTCGCCGCCAGGAGTCGGCAACCGCTCATGCTCGACGAAGCTGCCCTCGGTCCAGCGGTAGACGATCATATCGACGTCGCTGTTGCCGCCGTTCATGTGGGGCGGGGTGTCGGGCAGATCCTCGCTCAATTGTGGCACGTACAGCAGCAGATCGCCGTCGAGCCGCACGGGCAGCGCGGTGCGCGCGCCGGACGTAGGCAATCGCTGATGTTCGGACAAGAGGCCGCTGGCCATGTCAACGACGTGCGTTGCGGCATCGGCAGCATTGGCGGACTGTGCATTCATATTGAACGTTTGCTCCCGCCTGCTGATCCGTTCGACTCCGCAGATGCGGAGATGGCTGACGCCAACGCCTTTTAGAAAGAAACTTGTGCGGCCTCGCGCGCCAATTCAAAACCGCAGGGTGATTGATTGCAGAAGACAATCAACTTTCTTCTTCGGTTGATTTTGCATTTTCCACAAGCAGTATGAGCATGGGTAAGTGGATCGGCGGCGTAAG
The DNA here is from genome assembly GCA_964245475.1 of uncultured Sphingomonas sp. Lineage (GTDB taxonomy): Bacteria > Pseudomonadota > Alphaproteobacteria > Sphingomonadales > Sphingomonadaceae > Sphingomonas. The sequence continues at coordinate 12,941 of CAXTNG010000033.1, forward strand.
GGTTGCGGCTGCCGGCCGGAGTTAGGCTCAGACCGTGTCAAGATGTCTCAGCCAAGAAACAAACGGAACGCTATCAGTCCCGCTTATCATAATATCACTATATCCTATGACGCGCTCGACTTGTAGGTCCGTTGTCATCCTCAAATAACGACGTACTGGATGCTGATTGTCATGGGTTGATCGCATCCCTGATGGGATCAACTTTATTCGCCGCCAAATGCCACAAGCGAACGACTGCTACTCGAGCACCCTTGTAGAGTCGGCTTGTCTTGGCCCTGATCTGAGCAAACCACAACATGGCTACGATATCATCACGGCAATCGAGGAGGCTTTCGGTTGACCGGCAACTTCGCGATCTGCCGAAGCTGGGCGTGACCAGCCGTGAACAGAAATCAAGCTTGAACGGAGATCGGGGCGAGGCCTTATCTGTCACCGGCAGTGCAGTCGACGGATGTACGGGACAGCCCGGCGCCCTGCTCGGCACCTCTGGGCACGGCGCAACCCGGAGCGGACCTCTCCCGTTTTTACCGCTTCACAGGTGCGCACTCGTCACCAAAGACGACGCTCGGTTAGACGCGGCCGAGGCGGCGCAGAAAGCCCGCGGCTTCCCCGGGTCGGTCTTGTGCTCAGTCGAGACATCGTTGCCGAGGATTCGGCAGAATTTGGCAAGAGTCGCGGCCTCCGCCCCGACGGCTATCCGATCAGGCGCACTGTCGAGCGGCCCGGCCGCGTCGCTCGCGAGCGCACTAGGCGCCGTCTCCGTCGCCGTCCGGGCTTTCCCTTTGGTAGCATACGACCATACCATCCAACTAAGCAGCGAGTGTGACCAATGACCGGAGCGAACATTGAGGAGCGTTTGGCACGCCTCGAAGATATCGAGGCAATCAGAGCAGTCATGATGCTTTATGCCGATATCATCAACAAGGGTTGGGGCGGGAGGATAGCCGACGCGGATCGCATTAGCGAGGTGTTTGCCGTAGATGCCCGCTGGTGCAGCAAGGACATGGGCGTCGAGGCGAACGGTGTCGATGAAATCGCCCGTAGCCTGGTGACGTCAACGGCGCAAATTGGGTTCTCGCAGCACGTCTTCCTCAACCCCCTCATCACGATTGAGGGCGACACGGCATCGGCAAACTGGTTGATGTGGATCGTCGCTCGGCGCGCGGAAGGCTCGCGCCTGGTCTATTTGAGCGAAGATGTCACCTACAGCCGGACCGACGCAGGGTGGCGGATCCAAAGCCTGACCTTGGAGGTCGCAGGGTTTAACCCGCTATCGGATGCCCCCAACCTGCCCTGAGACCAGGTTCGGGGACGGCGAACTCCCGCATCATTAGCTCGGCCGATTTAAGCATCACGGATGATTATTGGCTTCTGACCAAGAGGGTCAATTAGCGTCCCCGCAATAACAATCATCCAAAAATGCGGAGGGGATCAATGGCAACCACTAACGGTGCATGCACGCGCGTGCACGCGCTGACGAGCTCATGCTTGTATCCGCTGGGGGCAGTCCTCCTCTTTATCGGTGGTACTACCCAGGCGGCCGCTCAGGACGTAACCCCAGTGGCTTTGGCCGGACCACCGTCCGAGCAGGATCGCCAGACCAATCCGCATACGTTGATGGGCGAGCCCGAGATCGTAGTCACCGCGCGCAAGTCATCCGAATCGATCCAGGACGTGCCTATTGCGATCACGGCGCTTAACTCCGACGAGTTGCAGGAGAGTCGGGTCTTCGACGTCAAGAACCTCGCGGAACTCGTGCCCGGCATGACGGTCGCTGGCAGTGGCCAACGCGGCTACCCGGTCATTCGCGGCATTACGACGCGCACTCCGGACGCCGGCGCCGACGGCGCCGTAGGTCAATATATCGATCAGATATACCAGCCGCGCATCGCGAATTCGCTTACCGGCCTTCTCGACCTCGACCGGGTCGAGGTGCTGAAAGGGCCGCAGGGCACCCTATTCGGACGCAACACCATCGCCGGCGCCATCAACTATGTGACGAAGCGTCCGGGCAAGGATCTCGACATCTATGGAATGACGGGGATCGGCAACCGCGGCCTTTTCGAAGCTCGGGCGTCGGTATCAGGCCCGCTCAGTTCGGCCGTGTCGGCGGGCGTGGCCGGGCTGTACCGCTCGAGCAATGGAAACTTTGACGTAGTGAACGACCAGGGCCGGAAGATCGGCGACGACGGCTCAAAGGATTATGGCGGCCGGCTCTCCGTCGTATGGAAGCCGACCGGCAATCTCGAATTCTACGGCACGGCAATGTATCTGCGGGTACGCGGCGCGATAGTCGACCAGGTCGACGGCAACCCGGCCGGCGTCATCGCCCCGGCCCTCGCCGGCTTCTACGCGCCTTCGACCTATGTCGCAAATTACCGGGACTATAAGGTCGCGCTCACCGATCCGGGATATTCCGACCGCGACATGACGCAATATTCGCTGCGCGCCGATTGGCAGCTCGACAGCTATCTCACGCTGACCTCGCTTACCGGCTACCAAAGGTTCAACCTCGATTCGAAGCAGGATCTCGATCTGGAGGTTCAAGACCTATCAACGAACCATTACGCGCAAAAATCGAGGACGATCAGCCAGGAGGTTCGCCTCGCGGGAAGTGATGATCTTCTCAAGTGGAATATCGGCGGCAACTATTTTTACGACAACCATGACGTTCGTGAAAACACGGACATTACAGACGTCGTGCCGATACCTCTTCTGACGGGCACTGACGTCAAGACCACGAGCTGGGCGCTGTTTGGCCAAGGCTATCTGACGCCAATCAAGAACCTGACGCTAACCGCGGGATTGCGCTACTCGCATGATCACCGCGACTATCGCAAGACCCAGCAATTCTCACCGATCGCCGAGGATTTCGATTCTGCGCTGGATCCGGATTGGGACACGACGCCGAGTTGGCACGACCTAAGCTACACGTTCGCGATCGACTATCATTTGCGCAAGGGCTTGATGGTCTATGTCAGCCATTCGCGCGGATATCGTAGCGGTGGCGTGCAAGGACGCGCTCAGACCGAAGCAGAGGCGGCGCAGAACTATGGCCCGGAGATCGCGAAGCAGTATGAAATCGGGCTGAAGTCCGAGTTTCTCGACCGACGCTTCTATTTCAACCTTGCTGCGTATCGGATCGACTATAGCGACATTCAGATCAACCAGATCAGCTATGCCGGCGCCTTTCCCGCGGATGTCATTCAGAACGCAGCCAAAGCGCGGATGGAGGGCGTCGAGATCGACGGCAAGTTCTTCGTCTCTCCCCAGTTCTCGCTCGATTTCGGATACAGCTACAACAATTCACGCTTCCTGAGCTATTCGTCGTCATCGGACATCGCCGCCTCGATCGACGGCCTGGGCTATTGTCCGGCGTTCCCGAGCGCCTACGGCTGCTCGGAAAGCGATTACATCTTTGATAGTGTACCCTTCGAGTTCGCGCCGCGGCATACCTTCAACGTCGCCGCCAATTTTGACCATGAGTTTGCGAGCATGGCTGCGCTCCATCTCCGCGTGGAATATTCGTGGAAGGACCATCACCTTCTCACCGTCGTGCCGCGCGGCATCTTCGATCTGCCCCGGCAAGTCCTCGACGATAATTTCATTCGCCAGCCGGCCTATGGCTTGCTCAACGGCAACATCGGCTTCGATTTTCCGGGTGGCAAGGTTTCCGTTTCGGTCTGGGGACGGAACCTCACCGGCAAACGGTACGCCGTGTTGGGCTCCGATCCGTCAATCATCAATGACCCGGGCACCTACAACAACTTTACACTGGGCGACCGTCGCACGTTCGGCGTCTCCCTGACCGTCCGGCGCTGAAACGCGCGATGCATGTGGATGCGAGGCAGCCAGCCGGGGCGGACGGCGTGCAACTGACATGAACGCACCCCAAACGCTCGTGCCTCCAATCGGCTTCGACGCGGCGGAGCCGCTGGTGATCCTGCCGGGCCTGCTCTGTGATTCACGCATGTTCCAGTCGCAGCTTGCGGTGTTCGGCGGCTGCGCGATCGACGGGTTTTACGGCGGTGCGGATCGCATCGGCGCGATGGTCGACCACGCGCTCGCCCGGATGCCCGGGCGCTGCGCTCTCTTCGGGCATTCGATGGGTGCACGGGTCGCAATCGAACTCTATCGGCGCGCTCCGGAGCGCGTGGCGCGGCTCGCACTGGCGGACACGGGCGTGCACCCTGTTCGTGCCGGCGAAGCCGGGAAACGATACGCGCTGAGGACGCTCGGCCGCGAAAAGGGCGACGAGGCGCTCGTCGACGCCTGGTTGCCGTCGATGATTGGCCCGTCGCGCCGGGACGATCCCGCGCTCCTCGATGTCCTGCGCCCAATGGCGACGGATGCGGGCGTTCGGACATTCGATCGCCAGATTGAAGCACTGCTCAACCGGCCGGACGCGCGGGCGATCCTGCCGGACATCGCTTGCCCGACCTTCGTGATCGTGGGCAGCGACGACAGCTGGTCCCCGGTCGATCAGCACGAGGAACTCGCGCGCGCGATTCCGGGCGCGCAACTCAGGATAATTGAAGATGCGGGCCACATGGCACCCGCCGAGGCGCCGGAAACCTTCAACGACGCCCTGTACGAATGGCTGCGCTGGCCGAGCGCGACGGAAGGGGTGAACCATGACAAGTCCGGCTGACATCCACGCGCGCCTCGAGGAACTGGAGGACATTCCGGGCACCCGCATCTTTACCGCGAAGCGAGCGCGGCTTGGCTATCACATGAACCAGTTCGCGATGAGCCTCATGAAAGCGGAAAACCGGGAACGGTTCAAGGCAGACGAAAGAGCCTACCTGGACGAATGGCCGCTCAGCCGGGAGCAGAAGGACGCGCTGCTCGAGCGCGATTACAATCGGTGCCTGGAACTCGGGGGAAACGTCTATTTCCTCGTGAAGCTATTCTCCACCGACGAGCAGAGCGTTGCGCATGCCGTGTCGAGCATGACCGACATGAACGTCGACGAATATGCCAGGATGATGATCGCCGGCGGACGTTCGCCCGAAGGCAACCGCTCGAAACGGGAGAAACGTTGAGATGGCGCGGATCACCGCGGGCCTCGCCGCCAGCCATGTGCCGCTGCTCGGCGTCGCATCCGACTTCGGCAAGGACAGGGACGAATATTTCGCGCCGATCTTCGCCGGTTTCGATTGGACGCGCGCTTGGGAGCAGGTGGAAAAACCGGATGTCGTGGTCCTGATCTACAACGATCACGCGTCGGCTTTCGACATGAGGGTCATTCCGACCTTCGCGATCGGCTGCGGCGAGCGCTTCAAGCCTGCGGACGAGGGCTGGGGCGCGCGCGAGGTGCCCGATGTGATCGGACACCCGGATCTTGCCTGGCATATCGCCCAGAGCTGCATCCTCGACGATTTCGATATGACCATCATCAACGAGATGGATGTCGATCACGGCCTCACCGTGCCGTTGACGATGATGTTTGGGAAACCCGAGGCCTGGCCCGTCACGGTCGTGCCCGTCGCGGTGAACGTCGTCACCTACCCACCGCCTTCAGGGAACCGCTGCTGGGCATTGGGCGAA
>CAXTNG010000034.1:0-17960 GCA_964245475.1 uncultured Sphingomonas sp.
GCGCCGCGCCAATAGTCGTCGTAGGCCGGGTGCACCTCGAACCGCCGCCAGGCGGGATAGCCGGCGACGCCGAGCCGCTCGGCCATGCCGTGCGCCGATCCCGCCGCCAGCCAGGCGTCGTATTCGTCGTAACCCGGCGACGGCCATGCCGGCGCCGCGCTGGCGTCGCTCGTCTGCCGATGCACGTAGGCGAGCGCCGGCTGCTGCCGGAAAGCGCCGCTGCGGAACCAGTCGTCGCCGATCCAGCAATCGACCATCGGGTTGATCGCGACGCAGGCGGCGAGCGCGGGATGCGGGTCGAGCAGGTGCGAGAGTGCGGTGAAGCCGTCGTAGCTGAGCCCCAGCGCCGCGACCCGGCCGCTGCCCTGCGACAGGGTCTCGGCCAGCCAGGCGACGCTATCCCAAGCATCGGTGACATGATCGGTCGCGCCGCTCGCCGCCTCGGCAGGCGGACGGTTCATCTCGTAGATGCCTTCCGAGCCGTGCTTGCCGCGGACGTGCTGGAAGGCCAGGATATAGCCCGCCTCGAACAGCGCGCGGGGCAGCGCGGGGAGCATGTCGGCGGCGCGGCCGCTGGCGGCGGGGCGCAGATGATCGTCCAGCCCATAAGGCGTGCGGATAAGGACGACCGGAGCCGGCGCCGCGCTGCGCGGGACGAAGACGTGCGTGGCGAGCCTCACCCCATCGCGCATCGGCACCATCGCGTCGACGCGTTCGTGATCGACCGGCGCGATCGTCGGTGCGGCAGCGATGTCGCCCGTCCCAGTCATGCCCCGGCTCCTTCGCCCGCCACCGCCGCCGCGAAATCGACCAGCAGCTCGTTCTTGCCGTAAGCGCCGTCCTCGGGCGCGCGGTTGAAGGTCGCGGCGAGGACGATGCCGCGCGCGGGCAGGATCGCCGCCTGCACTCCCCAATAGCCGGTGTGCGCCCAGACATCCTCGCCATGGAGGCGGCCGCGGAACATCAGGCCGTTATGCCCGAACGCCGGATCGTCGCTCGCGATCATCGCGTCGCGAGCGATCGCGTCGAGCGTGCTCCGGCCGATGATCCTGCCGGCGAACAGCGCGCGCAGGAAGGTGTCGAGATCGGCCAGCGTCGAGACCAGGCCGCCGCCGCCGTAGAGGTCGAAGCTGGCGTGCCACCGCGTCGACTCCACGCCGCCCTGATATTGCCGCTCCAGCGCCGGCGGCACGTCCGGGTTCTCCCAGTGCGTATCGGCGAGCCCCAGGTCGGCGAACCGCAGGAGTGCGGGCAACGCCGTCGCAAGCCCGTCTCCCGTCGTGCGCTCGATCACCTCGCCGAGCAGGACGTAGCCGGTGTCGGAATATTCGAAGGCCTCGCCCGGCGGCGCCAGCGGCGGTCCCAGCTCCATCGCGAGCGCGAGCTGCTCGCCGCGCGTCCACCGCTTGTCAGGCCCCGCCACCAGGCGATCATGATAGTCCGAACTCAACGCATGGTCACGCAGCCCCGCGCTGTGCCGCATCACTTGGGCGACGGTCATCGCGTCGGGATCATAGCCGCGTTCGCGCAATTGGCGGATCGTATCGTCGCCGGACACTCGCGCGAGCGGCGCGTCGAGCGAGAGCCGGCCCTGCTCGGCGAGCGCGAACAGCGCGGCGGCGACATGGATCTTGGTCACGCTCGCGATCCGGAACGGGCGGCGGTCGGCCGGTCGCGCATCCCAGTCATGGGGCAGCAGGAGCGTCGAGGCGCCGTCGCGATCCGAGCCGCGCAGCAGCAACGGCACCTGCCACGGCTGTTCGGCGGCGCGTTCGGCGATCGTCGCCGACAGCTTCGTCCACCACGACGGCGCGGCGGCGCTCATCCGAGCTCCTCCGCCCGCCGGCGCAAAGATGTCCGATCGACCTTTCCGACCGCCAGCAGCGGTAGGGCATCGACGATCTCGATGCGCTTGGGGCGCTTGTAGTTCGCCAGGCGCTCGCCGCACCATGCCTCGAGCGATCGATCCGCAGCGGCGGCACCGGGCCGCGGCACCACGAACGCGACGCCGACCTCCTGCCATAGCGGATCGGGCCGCGCCACCACGGCGACGTCGTGGACGTCGGGGTGCGCGCCGATGACGCGCTCGACCTCGGCCGGATAGACGTTGTAGCCGCCCGACTTGAACATCTCGCGCACCCGTCCGCGCAGTCGCAGCCGTCCGTCGGGCGTCCGTTCGCCGACATCGCCGGTGCGGAGATAGCCGTCATCGGTGAAGGCGGCGCGGGTCGCCTCCGGGTTGTTCCAATAGCCGAGCAGATTGCGCGGCGATCGCACGAGGATCTCGCCGGGTCCGGCTTCCGCGTCGATCCGCACCTCGGCGTCGCCGAACGGTGCGCCGACGGTGTCGACGAGCTCGTCGACCGAGCGGGTCGGCGCTGTTGCCGAGATCGCGCTGCAACTCTCCGTCATGCCGTAGTTGGTGGCGATCGGCGCGACGCCGACCAACCTCGCGGCGAGCTCGGGCGGGATCGGCGCGCCCTCGATCGCGATCAGCTGGACGCTGGACAGATCGACGGACCCGAACTCCGGCAGCGCCACCTGCATCAGGAAGGTGCTCGGCACCGATCCCCAGAAGCTCACCCGCTCGCGTTCGATCGTGCGCAGCGAGGCCAGCGGCTCGAACTTGCGCTCGAACACCACGCACCCGCCCGCGACCAATGTCGGCACGGTGAGATCGACGATCGAACCCGCGTGGCTGACCGGCAGGAAGTTGAGCGTCCGCATCGGCGCGACCGGCCACAGCGCGTTCTGCCGCCGCGCGAGATCGACGATCGCGCCGGCCGACAGCATCGCCCCTTTGGGTCGTCCCGACGAGCCCGACGTATAGACGACCAGCAGGGGCGCGGCCGGATCGGCCGCCCGCGGCGGGGTCATGCCGTCGCTTTGGGCGACAAAGGCTTGGAGCTGGATCGCATCGGCCTGCTCGCGAGTCTGCCCATCGCCGATCAGCACGATGGCAGCATCGGGCGCATGTGCCCGCCGCGCGGCTTTCACATCCGCTGCGTAGGACCGGCCGCCGAGCCGCGCGAAGGACAGGATTAGCCTCGGCGCGAGGTCAGCGACGCGGAACGCGATCTCCTCGGCGCTGAGGCGCGGGTCGGCGCCCGACCAGATCGCGCCGAGATACTCGCCCGCGAGCAGAGCGACCAGGCTTTCGCGGCCGGGCGGGGCCAGCATCAGCACTCGATCACCGGCGCCCACGCCTGCCGCCGCCATCGCCGCCGCCCAGCCGAGCACCGCGGCGGCGAGCTCGCGATAGGTCATCGATCCCTGCTCGTCGACCAGCGCCTCTCGCTCCGGCGCCGCCGTCGCCCAGCGCTCGACCTCGGCCAGGATGCCGGATGCGGTCACGGCAGCACGCCCTCGAACAGCCCCAGCCAGTGCGCGACCATGGCGGGCCGGTCGCTCACGCCCTCGACCTCCACTTCCACCGCATAGGTGACTAGCAGGCGATCGTGGGCGCGACGGCTGACCTCGGCGATCTCGAAGCGGCCGCGGATCCTGGACCCCGCGGGCACGGCCGCGACGAAGCGGACGCGATCGAGCCCGTAGTTGAAGACGTCGGTCGCGTCCATCGGGAGGACGCCGGCGGACTTGGCTAGCGCCGTCAGCATCGCCAGCGTCTGGAATCCGAAGGCGATCGGTCCGCCGAAAGGACTGTGCGCCGCCGCCCATTCCGGATCGATGTGATTGGGATCGGGATCGTGGGTCAGCGCACCGAAGGTGCCGATCGCGACCTGATCGATCGTCATCCAGTCGGAACAGCGCGTACCGTCGATCTGCCCGGTCGCCAACTCAGCCAAGGTCACCGTGTCCATCGACCCACGCTAGACGGTCCGGAACCGTAGCGGCCATAGCAAGAACCGAACATTGCAGGCCGGCGAGCGATATGGTTCCGCTTCGACGGGGAGGACCTATGCAGCTTCTGGTGCACGCGGGCGCAGGCAACATCGGGCCCGACAGCGATCTCGCAGAGATCGAAGGCGATGTCCGCGGCGCGCTGGTGACGGCGGTGGCGGCAGGCCGGGACGTGCTGCGTGGCGACGGCTCCGCGCTCGACGCCGTCGTTGCCGCGGTGATCGTGCTGGAGGACTGCCCCCTGTTCAATGCCGGTCGCGGGTCGGTGCTCAATCGCGACGGCGTCGTCGAAATGGACGCCGCCGTGATGGACGGCGCGACCGCCGAAGCGGGCGCGCTCGCAGGCGTGCGCACGATCCGGAACCCGGTGACGGGAGCGCGGGCGCTGCTCGACAGCGGCGACGCCGTGCTGCTCGCCGGCGACGCCGCCGACCGCTTCGCCGGCTCGCGCGGCTGCAGGGCAGAGCCGTGCGACTATTTCGTGACCGATTACTGGCGGACGCGCTGGCATGCGGTGCGGGACTCCCGACAGACGTTGCTCGATCACTCGGCGCGCGCGATTTCCGACAAGCACGGCACGGTCGGCGCGGTGGCGCTGGATCGCCGGGGGCGTCTCGCCGCCGCGACCTCGACCGGCGGCCTCCTCAACAAGCTGCCCGGCCGGATCAGCGACTCGGCGCTTCCCGGGGCTGGGACATTCGCGGACGATCGTCTGGCCGTCTCTTTCACTGGAACGGGCGAAGCGATCATCCGGGCGGCGGCGGGGGCGCGGCTCGCCGCAGATATTGCGGCCGGCCAGGCGCTCGCGCCGTCATGCGACGCCATTCTCCGGCGGATCGCCGCGCTGGGCGGCGAAGCGGGCCTGATCGCGCTTGATCATAACGGCGGGCGCAAGCTCGCGGCAAACACCTCGCACCTGCTGCGCGCGTGGCTCGACGACGATGGTGGCATCCAGACCGCGCTTCAAATGACCGAATGCTAGCCGGTCGCTCCTGCGCGGCGCAGATGCCGGCCGCAGGTCACGAACAGGAAGGTCGCGAGCAGCGCGGCGCACGCGACCACGATGGCGACCGCGTTCGCCAGCGCGTGGGGGCGAGTTCCGAGCCAGGCGGAAACCGCCGCGACCAGCGTCGGCCCGGCCGATCCGAGCAAGGTGGTCGACGCGCTCACGATGCCCGTACCAAAGCCTCGCCGGCGCTCGGGAAGCACCGCCTGGACGATGACATAGGAGACGCTGAGCGCCGTCACCGTGCAAATGCCGGACAGGATCAGCGTCAAGACGAGCACGGGAACCGCCGGCAACCGGTAGAGCAGCATGAGCGGCACGATCGCGAAGGCGGCGGCGGCCGCGAGGAAGACGCGCCCTCGCGTACCCGACCGGCGATAAAGGATGTCGCCGATCGCGCCGCCTGCGAGCGGCCCGGCCAGCCCCGCGACGATGGTGGCCACGCCGAAGATGGCACCAGTCTGGTCGGAAGGAACGCGATGGTCGCGGATCAGGATGGTGGAGAACCAGGCGAGATTGGCGGAATCGACCATCGCGATCAGCGCCGCCCCGCCTATGATCAGCGCCATCATGATCAGAGGCGGCGCCGCATCGTTCGTTGCTGCCGGCGCTGCCATGTCCCCGCTCGCGCGGCCGTCCGGTAGCAGAAGCAGAACCGGCAGAAGGAACAACGTCGGGAGCGTGAGCAGCGCAAGCGTCGTCCGCCACGGCTCGGCCCCTCCCAGCAGCGCGGGCCAGCCACCCGCGTGCGCCGCTACCCAGCCGGCCAGGATGATCGCCAGCGAGGGACCGGTGCCCAGCACGACGAAGAAAGCGCCGATCGCGCGGCCGCGGCGTTCGACTAGGAACGCATCGTTGATCCAGGTCATCGCGATCGGCAGCTTCATGCCGGCGCCGATCCCGATCAGCACGCGACCGACCGCTAGCGCGCGGAAATCGCCGGCCGATGCGCAGACGAGCGCGCCGCATACCCACAGGAACGCCGCGCACAGGAGCAGCACCTTGCGCGACACCCGATCGCTTAGGAGCCCGCCGACCAGGCTCATTGCGACGAACGGCACCGACGAAAGTGCGCCGAGCAGCAGGCTAATCTCGATATCGCCGATCCCGAAGCTCTTACGGATCGGATCGACCAGGATGACGATCGGCAGCCGCGTCAACTCGAGGCAGATCGTCATCGCGATCATGTAGACGAGGAGCAGCAGGCCTTGGCGAGAGGAGTAGCCGGGAGGCGACACCGCGTCCCGGTCGACAGCGACGGCGGCGATCGGACGACTCATTCGATTCGCTCCGCCCCCTTTTGCGTTCTCATCGATCGTGTCGCGCCGCGCATGGGCCGGCCATGTCAAGAAGTTGCCACAGCTATGGCGAGGTTGCGAAAGTATCTTGATCGTGATCGCCGATGGCGACGCAATATGTGAGGAGAGCGGATGCGATGGCCGCCGACAGTGCCGACGTCGTGATCATCGGGGCGGGGATCATCGGCCTCTGCTCGGCATTGGCGATCGCAAAGCACTCTTCCTTGCGCGTCGTGGTTATCGAAAAGGGCACCGCTATCGGCGAAGGCTCGACAGGCGCCTCGTCAGCTGTCTGCCGCGCCCGCTATACGCGCGACGAGATGGTCGTGCTCGCCCAAGAGGGTATCGACGCCTATCGCCATTGGGGCGACTTCCTCGGTTTGTCCGATCCGTCGGCCCGCCTGCATGCGCCGGGCGTCCTCTGGATCGGTTCCGGTGACCCGCTCGACAAGGAGATCGCCCGTCTTGGCTGCCTCGGCGTTCGCGTGGAGTGTCTCGACGACGGTGCGCTAGCCGAGCGTTTCCCCGCCATCAATCCGTGCCCGATCACGCCCGACCTGGACACGGGCGCCGAGCATGTCTGCATCGGCGGCGGCGGCCATCTTCTGGAGGTCGAAGGCGGCTACGTCGATCCGATGGACGCGCTGTCCGACGTGCTGCGCGCCGTGCGGGAGCGAGGCGTCGAGGTTCGCCTTCGGACCGAAGCGACCGCCATCGCCATGAGCGGGGGCACGGTGAGCGCGGTCGGAACGACTTGGGGACCGATCGGCTGCGGTGCCGTCGTGGACGCCGCCGGACCGTGGTGCGATCGCATCTACGCGCAGGCGGGCCTCGCTTCGCCCTGGACGATGGCGCCGACGCGGATCCAAATCGTGCATGTCGATCGTCCGCCCGGGTTAGTTGGCGAGCTGCCGGTCTGCGCGGACGGGCCGGGCGGCATCTACTTCCGGCCGCAAAATCGGGGACAGCAGATCGTGATCGGATCGGTGCTCGAGCAGGACGAGCGCGAGGCGGTCAATCCCGACGAGTTCGATCGCGGGGTGGACGACGATTTCGCTGCCGCCAAGCTCCACGCGCTCCAGCATCGCCTGCCGGGCTTGCGCGAGCTTCGCGGCGTCCGCGGCTATAGCGGGCTATACACGATCAACCGCGACGACGTTCATCCCGTCATCGGTGCGACGCCGCTCGGCGGTTTTTTCGTCGCGAACGGCTTCAGCGGACACGGCTTCAAGGTTGCCCCCGCCATCGGCTCCCTCGTCGCCGAAGCCGTCTTGGACGCGCGCCTGACCGACGAACGTCGCATGCTCCACGAGTTTCTTGCTTTCGACCGGCGACCAATAGCCGTGACCAGCAAGAGCGTTCTTGCTTGAAACAATGCTAGCAGATCAGCAAAGTTCACGCATGGCTCAATCAGAAGAAACGGGCCTCCCTCCACGCGTTCACGCTGGTTGAAGACGGATGGTCGGACCGAGGGCATTGCCTATCCGCCTCCCCCCACTAGGCCAGCAATGCAGGCGCTCACGATCGCCCGCACCAGCGCTTTGTCCGTGTCGTTGTATTTGATTTGGCGGAGGGCGTAGCTGTAGGCGACGGCAAGAACCTCATGCGGCGAGGCGGCAACGCTCTCCGCCCACGACCGGCATGATCTGATGAAGGGCTCGTAGACCGCGCCAGCGCAATAGGCATCGAGGTCTGTCCACTGCCCCGCCTGCGCCTCACTCGGCCAACCCGCCCGATCCGGCGCGTCCTTATGGAAGATGGTACTGAGCTCCAGCGCGATCGGATCGAGTGACGCGAACGCCCCTGCGGTGTCGGGGTAATCGATGAACATCGGCCGCCCGCTGTCGTCGAAAAGGACGTTGCCACAATGCAAATCGCAGTGTTGAACACAGCGCGCGACATCAACTTCGAGATCCTCGACGGCCGCCAGATCAATGCCGCCGAGATGATGGGTGTGCATCTGCAGCGCCACGTCGCCGATCAGGGCCCGCCGGACAGCCGACACGCGGACCCGCTCGACCTTGCTCGCGCCGTGCCAGGTCGCTTGGTCTCGCCTGAGACGATCAGCGGCGGTCGCCGCGGCTCCCGGCTTGGCCGTCAACTCGTCGAACAACGATCGAACCTCGGTGCCGACGACCTGGTAGAAGATACCCGCGAAGCTGGCCGCGCCATGACTGAATTCGGCGGTCACCGGCGGGAAGGCGCCGTTGGCGAGCTTCACGATTTCCGTTCGATATTTTTCCCGCTCGGCCGCGATGTCGTCGAAGCTTCCAATCCTGGCTACGGACATGATCGTGACTGCGCCCGCGGCGTTCAGCACAGAGACGCGAAAGACCCGTGCACCGGACAAGCCCCCCTGTAAGACCCGAGCCTCTACGCGTGCTCCCTGGTGCCGGCGGCCAAACAGTTTGAGAAGGCGGACTTCTTCCGCCCGCAGATTGGCCGGCGTGCCGACCTGGGCGAGATGCACGCCATCGGTCTGCTGGAGCTCGCCACGAAAGCCCCGGACGGCCGCGACGCAGTCCGTCATCTTGTCCTTCCAGAACACCTGGTAGAGCGCGTCTTCCCGGCCGCAAGAATGGATGTCTCCACGCTTGCCATGGGCGTTGAGGACTTCGGCCGGAAAATCGGCGTCGACCGTTCCCGTCAGAAACCAGACCGAAGTGCCGGGTTGCTGCTCCACAATGGCCTGAAAGACGGCCCAGCCATGATCCTGATGGTCGTCAAGGAAGTCGTCCTCTGTCGGGATGCGGCGGTCGAGAATGACGACGTCGAAATGCTCATCGCCGAGCACTGCCAGTGCGCTAGCCTTGCTGCGCCTCCAACTCAGTTCACAGCCGTCGATTGCTCGGATCGCCTTCTCGATCACCTCAGCAAAGTCGATCTTGTCCTCGACGAGCAGGATCCGCATTAGGCCGCCGCCTTCGGCCAGCGCATCTCGAATCTCACCCCACGCTCTCCGGGAATGAGCCGAACGCTTCCTCCGAGCGACGTCATGGCCTGCTGGGCGGTTGCGAGCCCCATGCCGAGATGGCCGGCCTTGGTGGTCGAGCCGATCTCGAACGCACGCGACAGGCTGCCTCTGAATCCAATGCCGGCATCGACGATCGCGACCCAGACGTCGATGTCAGTCGCGCCCCAGTTGACCGTGATCTCAGGGTAGCGATCATCCTCGACCGGCAAGGCAAGGGTCGCGTCGATGGCGTTGCGAAGCCCATTCACGACGGCCAGACACACCAGGCCCTTATCGCCTTCGACCACCGTCTCCTGCGGCCCGGCCCGCAAAACGCCGACCGGTTTCTGGCCCACCTCCTCGGCGATCCAAGCAAAGATGCATTGGTCGAGCGCAAAATCTTCCAGCTTCGGCGCGCTGGCGGCCTGACGAAGGCGTGCGAGCCCGGCGACAAGGGCCTCCATGCGTTCGAGACTCCGCTTCGTGTCAGACCCTTCAAAGTTTGTCATCTCAGTTTCGGCCGAGAGACGAAGCGCGCCCAGGATCGGCTCGATCTCGTGAATGATCTGCTTAGCCGTTGTCTCCAACGCATCCGAATAGATCTGGGCGGTCTGGTCCGCAGACAGCTCGACACGCTCAGGGCTGGCCGCAGCGCTGTCAGTCGGCCGCGCCCTCTGGAGCGCTCGCTTCAACGCGCTGGTCACCCAAGCCACTGTCTCTACGGCAAGGGCGCCTTCGATCAGTCCGATCTGCTTGGCGTCAGCATGCTCCGCGAGATGGCGCGCTGCATCGAGCCGCTCGCGTGGATCCGCAGACCCCAGCCTCCGCGCCAGCTCATTACTCACTGCCGCTCTCGGCATAGAACGCGGCCCGTCGCTGGAACGCCTCTCGGCCGCCTTCCATGATGTTCGTGATGGAGTTCACCACGGCGACGTCGTCGAGAGCTCCTGCCACCTGGACGAAGCAGCGATCACCATCGGATTCGAGGTGTGCGACAAAGTCGGCGTTGCCGAGAACCGGGACGTTCGGATTGTGCGTGGCGATGATTGTCTGCGCCGAGCCGCCGCGGGCGCGGATAGCCTTGACCAACGTGCCGACCACGAAGGCGTTGTCGAGATGATCCTCGGGCTGGTCGAGGACGATGATGCGCTCATTGTGCTGCAGGATGATCGGCAGGACAGCCGTACATCTCTGGCCCATCGACAGGAAATCACTGCTCTTGAAGCTCGTGCCGTCGAGCAGCTCGATGACGACTTCGTCGCCAACCTCGGTGACCAGAAGCTCAGCGCCGGCATCGCCGCGCAGCCCTTCGGCAAGCCGCAGAGCACGTTCCTCGTTGATCTCAAGCGCTTTGCTGATGACCGACACCTCACCCCGTTCGGCAAGGACCGCAACTTCTTGCGGGCTGAACGTCTCGGCGATGCGATCGGCAAGCTCCCGATACCGCAGGCCGCTGCCGCGAAGCGCGCCATTCAACACGCTCACGTAGGCACGATAGTCGGCGAGCGGCTTCACCGTCACGCGGATCGACGGCGCCAGCCCCGCAGTCAGGCGAACGGCGGTCTGCTCGCGACCTGCCGTCAGCGCGGCATTGTGCGCGTGCATGTCATCGAGCGCAGTCTGGCGCTGCGCATGCAGCCTATCAATCCGGCTCAATCTCTCGGTCCGCAAATCGGCAAGCGCGCTGAGCGCGGCGATTTCCTGGCTAAGATCGGCAATCTGGCGGTCGAGAACGCTCGCGCCCTTCTGCTGCTCCTCGATTTTCTGACGAACTTCGCGGCCCTTGGCCTCGAGCTCCGACTTCTCGTCGCTCGACTTCCGGCGAAGCACCTCCAGATCGTCAATGACCGAACGATACTCCGCGATGATGGCGGCCAGACGTTCATGCGCCGTTTCCAGGCGCTTGCGATGTGGTTGAAGCTGATCGGGCGCCATCGCTTGGGCCGGCCACGACTCAATGGACGGCTGGCGGCCCGCAACGAGGTCGAGGTCGTCCGTCCATTCGCTCAAGTCGTCGGCTGACCGGCCGATCGATCTGGCGCGAACACTGGCACCGCTCATCAAGGGCGTCAGTTCATCAAGCTGTTTGCGCAGGCCATCCAGCTCGGTGCTGCGGGCCCGTTGGGCGGCTCCTTGCCGTTTAAGGTCGGCAAGGCGCTCCTGCAGTTTGGGCAGCGCCAACAGCTTTTCAGCGATGTCCGCGACTTCGACCAGCAGGCTTCGGATTTCAGTCGAAGCGGACTTGATCCGCGCGTGCAAGGGCCCGCGCTTCGCCGCGGCCGCACCACGCCCGGCAATAAAGCCGTCGACCAACCGCATTCGCGACTGGGATCGGGCGCCGATCTGCTCAACTTCCTTTTGCGAAAATACGAAGGGCGGGGAGACTTCCAAAGGGCAATTGTCTTCGCTGTCGGTAGCGATGCGGGAGACCTCAATTCGATCGTCTCCGTTCGTGAGGGTGATGACGACCTTCCCGTCGCCCAGCACCCCCAGAGCATGCTCAAGCGCGTCTTTGCCGATCGCGTCCGATGAAGAAGGTGCGCCCAGACAAAACCGGATCAACTCGATCACGGAGCTCTTGCCGGTGCCGCGACCGCCGATCAGAACGTTCAGGCCAGGGCTTAGGTTTTGCCGGAAACCGTCTAGCGATCCCCCCTCAATTCTGATGGACTCAATCCACACCCTCGAAAGCCTTCCCCATTGCAACGAACCTGCCGCGATGGATGTAGCGTGCCGGCGACAGAGCCGGAAGCGTCTGTTGCAACATCGCCACTCAGCCTGAACGAACGGCGGCTTTCAGGGTCGGCGATCGGCCCAGCAAAAGACTGGAATTGTGGCGCTTAGCCGTCGCCACGCGGCAGGTGAACGAGCAGCCACTTACGCCATCGCGCGCCCGAAAGCGGCCAGTCGGTTCTCCACCAGTTCTGATCACAGTTTAAAGTAAAGCGATAACGCGATTCGGCTCCCAGCTATCCTGAGAGCAATGCAGGCCTGCTGAGTTCAGGCTCACCATTCATGGCATCGGAGAAGCTGGACCCGCCCTTACCTAACCGTCGACCGCCGGTTCTACTCCGGCACCATTTCACTGTTGTGATTGCCTGATCTTCGCATTCTTTAGCTGCCCGACGCCGGCTGCGATCTCCGCCCGGCGCTTGGGAACCCGCCGTGAACCAAGCCGCCACCATCGTCCATGCCCGCGGCACCGCCATGTTGCGGAGCGCGCTCGGCGTTCACGTCAGCAGCTGGCTCGACGATCCCGCGGTCGCCGAAATCATGCTCAATGCCGATGGCCGATTGTGGATCGATCGGCTCGACAGCGGCATGGCCCATACCGGCGAGCGGATCGCCGCTCCGCAGGCCGAGCGTATCATCCGGCTGGTTGCGCACCATGTCGGCGCCGAGGTGCATGCCGGCACCCCGCGGGTGTCGGCCGAGCTACCGGAAGGCGGCGAGCGATTCGAAGGCCTGCTGCCGCCCGTCGTGACCGCGCCGGTCTTCTCAATCCGACGGCCGGCGAGCCTGCCGCTCGCGCTGCCCGACTATGTGGCGGCCGGCATGATGACCGCAACGCAAGCGACCTACCTCGCCCAGGCGGTCCGAGAGCGTGCCAACATCCTCGTCGCCGGCGGGACCTCGACCGGCAAGACGACGCTGACCAATGCGCTGCTGCAGGTCGCGTCGGCAACCGGCGATCGCATAGTGCTCATCGAGGATACGCGCGAGCTGCGCTGCGACGCCGCCAATGTCCTGTTCCTGCGGACCGCCGCCGGGGTGACGATCGGCGACCTCGTCCGCTCGAGCCTGCGGCTACGGCCGGACCGCATCCCGGTCGGCGAGGTGCGCGGCGGCGAAGCGCTCGACCTCCTCAAGGCGTGGGGGACGGGGCATCCCGGCGGGATCGGCACGATCCATGCCGGGTCCGCGACCGCCGCGCTCCATCGGCTAGAACAACTGATCCTCGAAGCGGTCGCGCACGCGCCGCGTCCGCTGATCGCCGAAACCATCGACGTCATCGCTGTCCTCACCGGCCGCGGCGCAGAGCGCCGGCTGTCCGAGCTGGCGCGCGTCCACGGCCTGCGCGCGGACGGCACCTACGACCTCATTCCCCTCACTTCGCCAGCAGGAGATTCGCATGATTATCGTCCGTAGCCGTTTGCATGGCGCGCTTGTTAGCGCGCGCTCTCGCACCTCCGACCTGGCGCGCAGGGCGGTAGCGAGTGTCATGGTCGGAGTCGGCCTGACGATGGCGGGCCAGGCCCAGGCCGCCGGTTCGTCGATGCCCTGGGAGACCCCGCTCCAGTCGATCTTGGACTCGGTGCAAGGTCCCGTTGCCAAGGTGGTCGGCGTCATCATCATCGTCGTCACCGGCCTGACGCTGGCGTTCGGCGACACCGGCGGCGGCTTCCGCCGGCTGGTGCAGATCGTGTTCGGCCTATCGATCGCGTTCGCGGCGTCGAGCTTCTTCCTGAGCTTCTTCAGCTTCGGCGGCGGGGCGCTCGTCTGATGGCCGACGACCTGCCCGGCTTCGTGGCGCCCGTGCATCGGGCACTCGCCGAGCCGATCCTGCTGGCCGGCGCGCCGCGCGCACTCGCGATCGTCAACGGCACGCTCGCGGCCGCAGTCGGCATCGGCTTGCGCCTGTGGATCGCCGGGCTGGTGATGGCGGTCGCGGGTCATGGGCTCGCCGTCATCGCCGCCCGCCGCGACGCCCAGATCCTCCCTGTCGCCCGGCGCCATCTGGCGTTGCCGCACCGCTTCGAAAGTTGATCCATGTTGTTTCTTGCCGAGCACCGTCGTCACGCAGCGCGCCTCTCCGACTATCTGCCATGGGCGGCGGTCGTGGCGGCGGGCGTCATCCTCAACAAGGACGGCAGTTTCCAGCGCACCGCCCGCTTTCGGGGTCCTGACCTCGACAGCGCGACCCAGGCGGAGCTGATCGCCACCTCCTCCCGGCTCAACAGCGCGCTGAAGCGGCTCGGCACCGGCTGGGCGATCTACGTCGAGGCGCAGCGCAAGCCGTCGCCGCATTACCCGGCATCGAACGGGTTCGCCGATCGGCTGTCCGCACTGATCGACGAGGAGCGCCGCGACATGTTCGAGGGCGATGGCAACATCGTCCAGCCGAACCTGACGAGCGCCTATTACCTGACGCTGCAGTGGCTGCCGCCGGCCGACGACAGCGCACGGGCGAGGAGCTGGCTCTACGAAGGCGGCGCCGACGCGATCGCGGCCGCTGCCGACCATCTGTCTGACTTCGAGCGCGAGACGGGGCGGGTGCTCGATCTCATCGCCGGCGTCATGCCCGAGGCGCGCTGGCTCGATGACGGCGAGACGCTGACCTACCTCCACTCGACCATCTCGACGCACGATCAGCGGATCGCGCTGCCGGCGGTGCCGATGCACCTCGACGCGCTGCTCGCGGACCAGTCGCTGATCGGCGGCCTGAGCCCGCAGCTCGGCAACGCCCACCTGCGCTCGCTGAGCATCACGGGCTTTCCGGCGGTGACGGTGCCGGGGATGCTCGACGAGCTCAACCGGCTGGGCTTCGCCTACCGCTGGACGACGCGGGCGATCTGTCTCGACAAGGTCGCGGCACAGCGAATGCTGACGCGCATCCGGCGGCTGTGGTTCGCCAAGCGCAAGAGCCTCGCTGCGATCGTCAAGGAGGTGATGACCAACGAGGCGAGTGTGCTGGTCGATACGGATGCCGCCAACAAGTCGGCGGAAGCCGACCAGGCGCTGCAGGACCTCGGTGCCGACCTGGCCGGCTTCGCCTATGTCACGACGACGATCACGGTGCTGGGCGAGGATCCGCGCGATGCCGACCTCAAGCTCGCCGCGATCGAGAAGATCGTCCGCGGTCGCGACTTCGCCTGCATCGCCGAGGGGCTGAACGGGGTCGAGGCGTGGCTCGGCTCGCTGCCCGGCAACCCTTATGCCAATGTGCGGCAGCCGCCGGTCTCGACGCTGAACCTGGCGCACATCATGCCGGTGTCGGCGGTGTGGGCCGGTCCCGACCGCGATGCGCACTTCGCGGCCCCGCCGCTGTTCCACGCGCGAACGGAGGGCTCGACGCCGTTCCGGTTCGCGCTCCACGTCGGCGACGTCGGCCACACGCTCGTGGTCGGGCCGACCGGCGCGGGCAAGAGCGTGCTGCTCGCGCTGATGGCGCTGCAGTTCCGACGCTATCACGACGCACAGCTGTTCGCGTTCGATCACGGCGGTTCGATCCGCGCGGCGACGCTTGGCGTCGGCGGCGAATGGCACGATCTCGGCGGCAGCCTGTCGGGCGACGCGCCGGCGCTCGCCTTGCAGCCGCTCGCGCGCATCGACGAGTTGGACGAACGCGCCTGGGCGGCGGACTGGCTTGCCGCGATCCTGGGACGCGAAGGCTTCGCGGCCACGCCCGAGGTCAAGGAGCATCTCTGGACCGCGCTCGGCTCCCTGGCCGATGCGCCGGTCGAGCAACGGACACTGTCGGGTCTGGCGGTGCTGATTCAGGCTTCGGGCCTGAAGCGCGCCCTGGGACCGTACACGCTCGCCGGACCCTATGGTCGCCTCCTCGATGGTGATCAGGAGCATTTCGGAGAAAGCGACGCGCAGGTGTTCGAGACCGAGGGGCTGATCGGCACGCCTGCCGCGCCTGCGGTTCTTGCCTACCTGTTCCACCGCATCGGGCGGCGCCTGGAGGGCAGCCCGACCCTGATCCTGATCGACGAAGGCTGGCTGGCGCTCGACGATCCCATGTTCGGCCGGCAGCTTAAGGAATGGCTGAAGACGCTGCGCAAGAAAAACGCGAGCGTAGTGTTCGCGACGCAGAGCCTCGCTGACATCGAAGGAACGGCGATCGCACCCGCCATCATCGAGAGCTGCCCGACCCGCATCTTTCTCGCCAACGAGCGCGCGCTCGAGCCGCAGATCCAGGCAATCTACCAGCGCTTCGGGCTCAACGATCGACAGATCGAGATCATCGCCGGCGCGACCCCCAAGCGCGATTATTACTGCCAGTCGGCGCTGGGCAACCGGCTGTTCGACCTCGGCCTTGGCCCGCTCGCGCTGGCGTTCACCGCCGCGTCGTCGCGATCGGACATGTCGACGATCACCACACTCCTCGAGGCGCATGGGCCGGCAGGCTTCGCCGCCGCCTGGGCTCGCCATCGCGGCCTCGATTGGGCCGCCGATCTCCTCATCCCCGATCCTCTCGAACCCAAGGAGACTACCTCATGATCCGTGCCCGTTTCATCAAGCTCGCCCTCGGCACCGCCGCACTCGCGCTGGCGCTCGGCGCCCCTGCCGACGCGCAGTTCGGCGGCATCGTCTACGACCCCAGCAACTATGCGCAGAATGTGCTGACGGCGGCGCGCAGCCTGCAGCAGATCAACAACCAGATCACCCAGATCCAGAACCAGGCGCAGAGCCTAATCAACCAGGCGCGCAATCTCGCCAACCTGCCGACCAACATGCTGTCGAGCATCCAGCAGGATATCGACCGTACGAGGTCGCTGATCACCCAGGCACAGCAGATCGCCTACCGCGTCCAGAGCATCGATCAGGTGTTCAGCCAACGCTATCCGTCGGGCTCGCTTGCCGGCTCCTCGTCGGGCACGCTCGTGGCGAACGCGCAGACCCGCTGGACCGACGCGCTCGCGAGCTATCAGGATGCGCTGCGCACCGGCGCCACCGTCACCGGCAATCTCGATGGGACACGCGATCAGGCGTCGACGCTCATCACGGCGAGCCAGGGCGCGACGGGAGCCTTGCAGGCGTCGCAGGCGGGCAATCAGCTCCTCGCGCTCGAAACGCGCCAGCTCGCCGACCTGACAGCGATGGTGGCGGCGCAATCGCGCGCCGCGGCGGTCCAGGCCGCGAGGGCCGCCGCCGACGAAGCGCAGGGTCGCGAGCAGGCGCGGCGCTTCACGCAGCCGGGCGTCGGCTATGTGGCGCGGAGCGTGGCGCTGTTCCATGACTGAGGAGCAGGCACGGCCCCGCCGGTGGTGGGGATGGCGGCCGATCGCGATCGGCTCGGGCGCGGCGATCGCCGTCGTCGCCACCCTCCTCGCGGCCGGCGAGCCCGGGCCGTCAGAGCCGCGCTTTCAGGCAACGATCGAAGACGCCGCCGCGCCGGCGAAGACGGCGGCCGATCCGCTGATGGCGGAGCTGCTGCGCTGCCGCTCGCTCCCGGCCGGCAGCGACGATGCCGCGTGCCAGGAGGCGTGGGAGGTCAACCGCCGCCGCTTCATGGGCGAGAGCCGGAGCTATGTGCCGTCGGCGCCGGCCGGCGCGGCGCAAGGGCGCTGAGCCATGGAGCAGGATCCCGGCGTCATCGACAGGTTCCTCGACCTGTTCGCGCGCTACATCGACTCCGGCTTCGGCCTCATCCACGGCGATGTCGGCTTTCTCGCCAGCACGCTCATCGTCATCGACGTCACGCTCGCGCTCCTGTTCTGGACCTGGGGCGAGGGCGACGACATCATCGCCCGACTGGTCAGGAAGACGCTGCAGGTCGGCTTCTTCGCCTTCCTGATCGCCAATTGGAATGGCCTTGCCAAGATCATCTACCTGAGCTTCTCGGGGCTCGGCCTGAAGGCCGCGGGCTCCGGCAATGCCGACGATCTGCTGCATCCGGGCAAGATCGCGCAGATCGGCATCGACCGTCTTGCACAGCCGGGTGATCGCCGCATCGCCCGCGCCCAAGGCAGCGATGGCGCGCTTGGTCGCCTCCGCCCCGCCCGGATAGGCGCCGGCATACAGGGCGACACACGGGTGGGCGATCTGCGGCCAGGCGCGGTCCTGCGCCCGGGCGATGCGGCGCAAATTTTCGCCTTCCCGGGGGGTGAAGGGA
>CAXTNG010000034.1:17970-18216 GCA_964245475.1 uncultured Sphingomonas sp.
GCTGACCGCCTCCAGCGGGATGCCGATCCGCCAGGCGTCGAGGAGGAGCTGGTCCTGGCGGTGATCATCGGCATCGGCTCGACGATCTTTCGTGAGTTCATCCTCGACTTTGGCGGCACGCCGCCGACGATTGAGCAAGTCGCTTCGATCGCGCTGGCGAGCCTCACCCTCCTCGGCCTCGCGATCTTCGGCCCTGGCATCGCCAACGGCATCGTCTCCGGCGGCCCGCACCTTGGCGCCGGAGAC
>CAXTNG010000034.1:18226-18466 GCA_964245475.1 uncultured Sphingomonas sp.
GCCGGGCCGGTCGGCATCTTCACCAACTTCGCCGAGATCGTGGTGCTGTTGCTCGCGTTCGCGATCGTGCTGATCGCCTTTTTCGTCATCGCGATCCAGATCTTCGTGACGCTGATCGAGTTCAAGCTGACGACGCTCGCCGGCTTCGTGCTGGTGCCGTTCGGCCTGTTCGGCCGCACCGCCTATCTGGCCGAGCGGGTGCTTGGCAACATCGTCGCGACCGGCGTCAAGGTGCTGGTC
>CAXTNG010000035.1:0-7179 GCA_964245475.1 uncultured Sphingomonas sp.
GTCGTCCGCAGGGCTCGATCGCCTGAGCGGGCAAGAATTCGCCCGCTTCCACGCGCTGAACGCCGCCTACCGCGAGCGGTTCGGCTTTCCGTTCATCATCTGCGTCCGGCTGACCGACAAGGCGGGGATCCTCGCCGCGATGGAGCAGCGGCTGAGCCACGACCGGCAGACCGAGATCGACACCGCGATCGCCGAGATCGGCAAGATCGTGCGGCTGAGGCTGGAGGACATGCGATGACGCTCGAAGCGCGCCTTGAGGAGCACGGCGCCCGCGTCCGCCACGATCTCGCCTGCCTCAACTACGGGGGGCCGCGCTGGACGCAGCCGATGCGCCGCGATGGCGCGCACGTCCACGACGTGGTGATCGTCGGCGGCGGGCAGAGCGGGCTCGGCGCCGCCTTCGGCCTCCTGCGCGAGCGCGTGTCCGACATCCTGGTCATCGACGAGAACCCGCCCGGCTATGAGGGGCCGTGGGACACCTATGCGCGGATGATGACGCTGCGCACGCCCAAGCAGATCACCTCGATCGACATGGGCGTGCCTTCGCTCACGTTCCGGGCCTATTGGGAGGCGCAGCACGGCGCGAAGGGCTGGGACGCGATCGACAAAATCCCGCGGCGCGACTGGATGGACTATCTGCGCTGGTACCGCCGCGTGCTCGACCTGCCGGTGCGCAACGCGACGACGCTCGAACGCATCGAGCCGGTCGAGCGTGGGCTGTTCCGCCTGCATCTTGCCGGCGATGCGTCGCTCCACGCGCGCAAGGTCGTGCTGGCGACGGGCATCCAGGGCGGCGGCAACTGGCACACCCCTGCGATGATCCGTGAGGCGCTGCCGCGGCACCGTTACGCGCATACCTCGGAGGCGATCGACTATCAGGCGCTCGCGGGCAAGCGGATCGGTATCCTCGGCGCGGGCGCGTCGGCCTTCGACAATGCGCAGCACGCGCTGGCGCTGGGGACCGCGGAGGTGCACGTCTTCGTCCGGCGGCGCGCGCTGCCGAACGTCAACCCGATCCGCTTCATGGAAGGCGCGGGGCTGATCCCACGCTTCCCCGCGCTGCCAGATGCGGAGAAGTACCGGCTGATGGTCGATTTCTTCGCGCGCAACCAGCCGCCGACCAACGACACGTTCGAGCGTGCCGCCGCCTGGCCGGGGTTCCGTCTCCATCTCGGCGCGCCGTGGCTAGAGGTGACGGAGACGGCGGAGGGCGTGGCGGTCACCACGCCGCAGGGGCGGCACATGTTCGATTTTCTGGTGTTGTCGACGGGGCTGGTCACCGATCCGGCGCTGCGTCCGGAGCTCGGCGCGGTGGCGGACGGCATCCTGCGCTGGTCGGACCGCCATGTGCCCCCGGCGGGCACGGGCAATGCGGTGGTCGATGCGCACCCCTATCTCGGCCCTGCGTTCGAGTTCCTGCCGCGCACGCCCGAAGCCGCTGGCGCGCTGCATGGGCTGTTCGCGTTCAACTATTCCGCGCTGATAAGCTTCGGCCTGTCGGCGTCGGCGCTGTCGGGGCTGAAGCAGGCGCTGCCGCGGCTGGCCGGCGGCGTCGCCGACCAACTGTTCCTCGACGATGCCGACCGCATTCTCGCCGACTATCACGCCTATGACGAGCCGGAGTTCGTCGGCCGCTGGCCTGGCCGAGAGGACGTCGCCGCATGACGCTGTCCACCCATGTCCTCGACACCGCCGCCGGCCTGCCCGCCGCAGGCGTGGCGCTGGTACTGGAGCGCGACGGCGAGCGGCTGTTTGCCGGCGAGACCGACGCCGACGGCCGCTGCCCCGCGCTGCGCGAGGTCGCGGCTGAGTGCGGACTTTACCGGCTGACCTTCGCCGTCGCCGCCTATTTCCGCGGGCGCGGCGTGGCGCTCTCCGATCCGCCCTTCCTGGACGAGGTGACGGTCGCCTTCGGCATCGCCGTCGCCCACGCGCATTACCATGTGCCGCTGCTCGTCTCGCCCTTCGCCTATTCCACCTATCGCGGGAGCTGAGGTGCGCGCATTCCTCGCCTTCGTCGAACCCTTCATCCTCATGCTGCTCGGCACCGTCGCACTCGCGACGCTGGCCCCGCCGCGCGGCGAGTGGAAGACGGCATTCGACGTGATCGCCGATGCCGCGATCGTCCTGCTGTTCTTCCTGCACGGCGCCAAGCTGTCGCGCCAGGCGATCATCGACGGCGCGCGCCACTGGCGGCTTCATGCGGCGACGATGGTGGTGACGTTCGTGCTGTTCCCGCTGCTGGGTCTGGCGATCGCGGGGCTGCACCTGCTCGACGGAGCGCTCGCGACGGGGATGCTGTTCCTGTCGCTGCTGCCGTCCACCGTCCAGTCGTCGATCGCCTTTACCGCGATGGCGCGCGGCAACGTCGCGGCGGCGGTGTGCGGCGCGTCCTTCTCCAACCTGCTCGGGATCGTGCTGGTGCCGGCGCTCGTCGCGCTGTTCATCCACAGCGGCACGGGCGCGGGCATGTCGTGGCACGCGGTCGAATCGATCCTGCTGCAATTGCTGCTGCCGTTCGTCGCCGGGCACTTGCTGCGCCCGGTCGTCGGCGGCTTCGTCCAGCGGCACAAGCCGCTGGTGACGGCGGTGGACCGCGGATCGATCCTGCTCGTCGTCTACACCGCCTTCGGCGCGGCGGTGGCGGAGGGGCTGTGGCATCGCGTGTCGGCGGTGGATCTGGTGACGGTCGCGATCGCGTCGGCGGTGTTGCTGGCTATCGTCATGGTGGCGACCTGGACGCTGGGCCGCATGCTGAGCTTCGTGCGCGACGATCGGGTGGTACTGCTGTTCTGCGGCTCCAAGAAGAGCCTGGCGTCGGGCGTGCCGATGGCGGGCGTGCTGTTCCCGGCGGCATCGCTCGGCACGATCATCCTGCCGCTGATGCTGTTCCACCAGCTCCAGTTGATCGCCTGCGCGGTGATCGCGCGCCGGTTGGGCGAGGCCGAGGCCGCCGCCGCCCGCTGAGTCCCGTGCGGCCTTTTCTGGAACGCTGCGTCGCGGATTCGCTGCTGGTCCCGCCACGTGCCACCGGTATCGTGCCGCATGTTGCACCGCGGGAGGACAGATACGGCGACGTTGCAGACCACGATCGAGCCGGTTGAACGGGAGCCGGTGTCCGTCACACCCGCTTCCGTCGACGACGGCGTGGATGCGCTGCTGCCCGCTCGCAGGCTGTTGCCGCTCGCGCTCCAGCACGTACTCGTGATGTACGCGGGCGCGGTGACGGTCCCGCTGGTGGTCGGCCGCGCGCTGAACCTTGCGCCCGCCCAGCTCGGGCTGCTCATCAGCGCGGACCTGGTCGCCTGCGGCATCGCCACCCTGATCCAGACCCTGGGGCTGCCGCGGATCGGCATCCGCCTGCCGATCATCATGGGCGTCACCTTCGCGTCGATCAGCCCGATGCTGGCGCTGATCGGTGCCGGAGGAGCGGCCGGCGCGCCGCCAGCCTCGGTGCTGACGACGATCTACGGTGCGGTGATCGTCGCCGGGCTGTTCGGCTTCCTGGTCGCGCCGTTCGTCGGGCGGCTGGCGCGGCTGTTCCCGCCGGCGGTCACCGGAACCGTGATATTGACGATCGGCCTGTCGTTGATGCGCGTCGGGATCGACTGGACGGCGGGCGGGCAGCCGACCGACCCGGGCTATGGCGCGCCGGGCAACCTTGCGCTGGCGGCGGCGACGCTCGCGGTGGTGCTGGGCCTTATGCGCTACGGCCACGGGCTGGTGCGCAGCGGCGCGGTGCTGGCCGGTGTGGTCGTGGGTACGGCGATCGCCTCGCTTCTCGGCAGGGGCGACTTCGCGGCTGTGGGCGAGGCGCCGTGGTTCGCCGTCGTGCGGCCGTTCCAGTTCGGGCTGCCGACATTCGAGCTGCCGGCGTCGATCGCGATGTGCCTGGTGATGATGACGGTGATGATCGAGTCGTTCGGCATGTTCATGGCCGCGGGCGAGATGGTCGGGCGCCCGGTCGATCGCCGGACGATGGTGAGGGGCCTGCGCGGCGACGCGGCAGGGACGCTGGTCGGCGGCGTGTTCAACACCTTTCCGTACACGTCGTTCGCGCAGAACATCGGGCTGCTCAGCATCACCGGGGTGCGATCGCGCTACGTCTGCGCAGGCGCGGGCGTCATCCTGCTGCTGTTGGGGCTGTGCCCGAAGCTCGCCTCGCTGGTCGCGGCGGTGCCGCTGCCAGTGCTCGGCGGCGCGGCGCTGGTGATGTTCGGGATGATCGCTGCGACGGGGGTGCGCATCCTGGGATCGGTGGAGCTGACCTTCGAGCGTCTGGTGACGGTGGCGGTGTCGATCGCCGCCGGGCTCATCCCGGTGCTTTCGGACGGGTTTTTCAAGGCGATGCCGTCGGCGCTCGCGCCGCTGCTCCACTCCGGCATCGTGCTCGCCTCGATCAGCGCGGTCGGGCTCAACGCCTTCTTCGCCGGGCGTCAGACGGCGGAAGAGGGCGTTCTTTAGAGCAGGATGATGTCGTGTCGGCTCACGCTCCTTTGCTGGATCAAACCGACATCGTCCCACGTTAAGTTGACACCAGGTTGACACTATCAGGCGTGCCGTTTGCGGTCGCTTTTGCATCGCTGAGAAAGAGCGTGGGTCTGGGCCCGGCGCGCAGGATGCACGGAGCGGCGGCTGTAGGACAGCGGTTTTTTAGGCAAGCCAAGCATGCGACGCCAGCTGACGCCCTTCCCCGGATCAATCCGACGTCATCTGACCCTATGCCAGCGTGCGCAGGCGCGAGACCGACCGGCAGGCGTCTTGCAGGATCACCTCCCGCGGCGTCCGCACGAGCTCGCCGCCACGCACTACCGTGCGGCCCTCGACGATCAGGTCGCGCACGCCGGCGGGCGGGCAGAGGATGAGCGCGGCGACCGGGTCCCATGCGCCCGCGCTGCCGATACCGCGCATGTCCCAGATCGCGAGATCGGCGCGGCGGCCGGGTGCGAGCGCGCCGCAATCGTGACGCCCCAGCATCTCCGCGCCACCGCGGGTAGCGAGGCGTAGCGCTGCGCGCGCGGTAAACGCGCCCGCGCCACCGGCCACGCGCTGGAGGAGCAGCGCCTGGCGCGCCCCGAGCAGCAAATGGCCGCTGTCGTTGGACGCCGACCCGTCCACGCCGAGCCCGAGCGGCACGCCAGCCGCCGCCATCCGCGCGACCGGCGCGATGCCCGAGCCCAACCGGCAGTTCGAGCACGGGCAGTGCGCCACGCCGGTGCCGGTCGCCGCGAACAGCGCGATCTCTTGCGGGTCGAGCTTGACGCAATGCGCCATCCACACGTCGGGTCCGACCCAGCCGAGCCGCTCGGCATAGGCGCCCGGGCGGCAGCCGAAGCGCGCCAGCGAAAAGGCGACATCGTCGTCGTCCTCCGCCAGATGGGTGTGGAGCATGACGCCCTTGTCGCGCGCGAGCGCCGCGGCGTCGCGCATCAGCCCTTCGCTGACCGAGAAGGGCGAGCAGGGCGCGACGCCGACGCGCAGCATCGCGCCGTCGGCGGGGTCGTGAAAGCGGTCGATCACGCGGATCGTGTCGGCGAGGATGGCAGGCGCGCGTTCGACCAGATCGTCCGGAGGCAGCCCGCCCGCGCTCTCGCCGACGCTCATGCTGCCGCGCGTCGGGTGGAAGCGGATGCCGATGTCCGCGGCCGCGGCGATCGTGTCGTCCAGCGTCACCCCGTCGGGGAACAGGTAGAGGTGGTCGGTGCTGAGCGTGCAGCCCGACAGCGCCAGCTCGGCAAGCCCCAGCCGGGCGGCGGCGAACACGTCCTTGGGCCGGAACGCCGCCCAGATCGGGTACAGCCGCTTGAGCCAGCCGAACAGCGACGCGTCGGTCGCGCCGGGCACCGCCCGGGTGAGCGACTGGAAGAGGTGGTGGTGGGTGTTCACCAGCCCGGGCGTGACGACGCAGCCGCGCGCGTCGATCACTTCGTTGGCTTGCGCGCTATACGGCGCCAGTTCGGCCGAGGTGCCGACCGCGACGATCACCCCGTCACGCCAGGCGAGCGCCCCGTCGGCGATCTCGCGGTCCGCATCGTCCATCGTGACGAGCACGTCCGCGCCGGTCACGAGGCGCAGGCTCACCGCGGCGGCGTCTTCCCGTAGCGCGGCCAGCCTGCGAGCAGCGCGTCGACGACACGGCTGCCGACCCGGTAGAGGCTCTCCAGCGACGCGGTCATGCCGGCATAGCCCTCGTTCTCGCGCAGGAGATAGTCGGCGGGTGCGATGCCGGGCGGCGGCATCGAATAGTTGCTGCCGGCACGCAGCACCATCACGCGATCCTTGTCGGCACGGCCGATCCGCGACAGATAGTCGATCGCCTGGAGCGTGCCGCTC
The DNA here is from genome assembly GCA_964245475.1 of uncultured Sphingomonas sp. Taxonomy (GTDB): domain Bacteria; phylum Pseudomonadota; class Alphaproteobacteria; order Sphingomonadales; family Sphingomonadaceae; genus Sphingomonas. The sequence goes on from CAXTNG010000035.1 coordinate 6,334, forward strand.
TCCTCCATCGCGCTGGTGACGTAATTGCCCTTGCCGCCGGTGAAATAGCGTGTCCGGTCATTCGCCCAGCGGGTGAGCAGCGCGCCGTGCCAGAAGGTCATCGCGGAAAATTGGTCGCCGGTCAGCACGAAGGGCGGCTTCTGCGCGTTGGGAAAGCCGGTGTAGCGCGCCCGTTCCTTCGCGATGCCCGGATCGTCGGGCAGTTGCGTGTCGCGGGTCAGCGCGTAGGCCCAGTCGGCGAGCCGCTGGTTGAGCGCGAAGACCTCGCCTGCGTCGGTGCGCGGCGGGGCGGGGTCGTCGGGGCCCTTGCGGTCGAGCGGGAAATAGCCGCTCTTCCACCCCGACGGGATCTCGCGCGCGTCGATTTCGTGCGCGAGGTCGCCGTCGACGACGTAATGCGCCCATGCGGCCGAGCCGATCGAGGCGTCCTCCGGGTCGATCCCGGCGATTCCCGCGACCAGCCAATAGGCATGCGACACGTCGAGCCGCGGGTCGAGCCCGATCGCGGTGATCGCGGTCGCCGCGCGGATCGCACCGATGCCGGTGACGACGCCGAGGATCCGGCTGTCGGGATTGTAGTAGAGGTCGTGATAGGCGTTGGGCAGCGGTATGCGCCGGTCGAGGTGCCGGCGCTCCTTCCACAGCTGGAACTCGCCGGCGGCGTCTCCGCTGTCCTTGCCGATCTCGAACATGGTGACGATCACCACGCGCACCGGCAGCGGGTGGGCGCACGGCGCGGCAACGGCGCATGCGGGCGCCTGGCGCGGAACCGCCCCCGCCGGGGGGAAGGGGCCCCCCCCCGCGGGCCCCAAGGCCCCACCGGCGCAGCGGCACCCCGGGGCGCCA
>CAXTNG010000035.1:7189-18263 GCA_964245475.1 uncultured Sphingomonas sp.
CGCCGCGGCCGGGGAAAGGGACCCCGCCGCCGCGAGCACAAGTCCCAAGCGGGCGATGCGCATCCCGCTCAGAACTTGTGCGACACGGTCGCCTGGAAGCTTCGCGGCCGTTCGGGAAGGACGATGGTGCTGCCGAACAGCTCGGTGAAGTTCGCGCGGAAATACCGCTCGTTCGTCACGTTCTTGACCACTACGCGGAACAGCCAGCCGTCACGCTCGTAGGACGCGCCGAGATCGAGCAACTGGTAAGCCGGAAGCCTGACCACTCGCGACTGGCCGGAGAACACCGAATCGACTGCGACGAAGCTGGCGGTGAAGGCCAGGCCGTTGTCGAAGGCGTAGGTGCCAGTGAGCGAATAGATGTTGGTCGGAATGCCCTGGCGCCGCGCGGCTTCCTCGTTCGGTATCGGCACCAGTCCGCCCGGCTGGCCGCCGAGGAAGAGCGCCTTGTTGGTGACGTTGATCAGATCCTCGATGCCGAAGAAGCTGAACGTCGAGCCGGCGTCGCGGAAGGTCAGGTTGACGACCTTCATGTGGGTGAAGCCGCCGGTGAGCAGCAGGTGGCGGTCGACCGACCAGCGCACCTCGCCCTCGATGCCGCGAGTGCGAACCGACTGGTTGACGGTGGACGACTGGATGTTGTGATCGGTGCGCGCCTGCTGATACACCGATGCCGCCGCGTAGAGCCGGTCGTCGAGGAAGCTGCCCTTGATGCCGCCTTCGTAGAGCTTGGACGCGGTGAGGAAGGTCTCGGTACGCGCGGTCACCGGGTCGATTTCCGACCCTTGCCCTGCGATCACCGTCGTCTGGCGGGCGATGGTGGCGTAGGGGATGATGCCGAAAGGCAGCTTGTACGAGACGCTGCCATTCCACGACCAGTCGCCATCGGTGCCCGAGCCGGCAACGTTGGCGGCCGCCGGCGCCACGCGCAGCTTGGTCGGGTCGCTCCGCGATTCGACGTGGACGCTATCGTAGCGCAGGCCGCCGACCAGATCGAGGCCGAAGCCGAAGTCGAGGTCGACCAGCCCCGCCACGCCGTAATCGGTGAAGTGGCCGCGCAGGTAATTGGAATAGTTGCAGTCACACTCGGTCGACAGCAGGCGATCGGACAGCGGCGTGTAGCCGACGGTCAGGTCGACGCGGTGGAAATATTCGAAGTTGAAGTCGTCGCCGTGAAAGAACTTGGTGTAGCGCACCGAGGGGGACAGCTGGAAGGAGAACTTCCCTGCATCCGAGGTAAACGACTTGGACGCGACGACCTTGTCTTCGATCACGTATGATTTGTGGAATTGGGAGAAGCCGTAGGCGTTCTCGTTGAGGTTGTGGATGCCGTCGTAGAACAGCTGGTTCTTGATCTCCAGATCGCCGTCGCCATCGTAGATGATATCGAAATAGCCGGTGGTCGCCTTGTTCCTCAGCAAATCGTTCGGTCCGGTGAGCACGTTCCTGCGGCTCAGCGTCGCCGTGCCGACGTTGGTCAACGCGAGATAGGGGTAGGTCTGCGTGAAGCAGGCGTTGGTGAAGTTCGCCGCGGACGTGCCGGGGGTCGCCGTGCCGGCGGCACAGCCGAAGGTGCCGAACGGGTTGAAGTTGCCCACCGCAAGAAATTCCGCGGGCGCAAGCTGGCCATCGCCGTTGGTGTCGAGCGGCTTGGCGCTGCCGGTGATGTAGGTGCCGTTGTTGACCAACGCCTGGGTCAGACGGTTCCAGCCGCCGTTCTGCTGACCGCTGTACTTGTGGTACATGCCGCCGAACTCGATCCGCAGCTTGTCGGTCAGCTGGTTGTCGAACGACGCCTGCAGGATGGTCTGGTTGGTCGACATGTTGCGGTAATAGCTGCCGGAATCCTCGATCTCGGCATAGAGGCTGTAGCCGAAGTCGGACCCGCCGATATGCGCTGGACCGCGAACCTGCGCCTTGAGGACGTTGTACGACCAGCTGCCGCGGGTGTAGCTTAGCTCACCCGTTGCGTGGTCAAGCAGCGCGCCGCCCTGCACCCGGGCGGACTTGGGCACGAAATTCATGTATCCGCCGGTCTTGGACGGGCCGTAGATCGGCGAGGCAGGGCCGCGGACGATGTCGATCCGGTCCGACGCGCCGATCGGGGTCGGATAGTTGCCGGGGTTGTCTAGCCGCCGCACGCCGCGGAAGTAGATCTCGCCCGGCGTGCCGCGGATGTCGAGCGCGCCGCCGACTCCGAAGAAGGAGTTGGTGAACGTGCCCGGCGACTGCGCGACGAGGTCGTAGATGTTCTGCACGCCGAAACGCTCGATCTGCTCCAGGCTGATCGTGGACGCGGAGCGCGGCGTTTCCACCAGCGTCTTGTCGAAGCCGAAGATCGAGCCGACGCCCTCCACCGGCAGCGCGCCGAGCGAGCCCTTTACGACCACGTCCTCGCCGACCTGCTGCGGCGGGTCGTCCGCGGTGGCGGCAGCGGTCGCGGCCGCCGTGGCGGCGACATCCTGCGCCCAGGCCGGCGCGGTCATCGCGGTGCACGACAGCAACAGGCAGAAGGCCGCCGCAGCCGGACGGCGGACGTACGGCCTCACGGCCGCGGAGCGAGCAAGCGTCATCGTCAGAACCCCCGATTCGCGGCCGAGCCCCATGCATCCGGGACCCGCTTACCGCTGGTTGCGATGTTCGCCTCTCCCGCTTGCGCCGGCTTCCAGTTCCCGAGCCCTGCCGCGGCGCCCTATGGGGCGCTGCGCTCGTTGACGGATGCGGGGTGGCGGCATGTTCCGCAGCGCACGATCCTCCCCGGATCGCCGCATCGTTCGTCCCCCGACGGCCTTGGCATCGAGGTACGCACCTGCCATGGTGCAATCAATTGCAATGAATCCCATGCCCCGTTGCAGAAAGTAGCGCACCCTCCATGCCAGCGCTGTCCCGCTTCATCCGCTATTTCCTGGCCGTCGGCAGGCTCGGTTCGATCCGCCGCGCGGCGGACGAGCTCAATGTGTCGGCCTCGGCGATCGACCGGCAGATCCTGAACGTGGAGGCCGAACTCGGCGTGCCGCTGTTCGAGCGGCTGCCCACCGGATTGCGCCTCACCGCCGCGGGCGAGATCATGATGGCGGCGGGTGGACGCTGGCAGAAGCATCTGGGCGACGTGATAGCGCAGATCGAGGACCTGCGCGGGCTGAAGCGCGGGCATGTCGATATCGCGGTGATCGACGCGTTGGCGAAGGGCTATATGCCCGCTGCGATCCATGCCGTCCAGGAGCGCTATCCCGGCATCACGATCGGCCTGCGCGTGCTGGGCAATGATCTGGTCCGGCGCGCGATCGCCGCGAGCGAGGTGGATTTCGGCATCCTGTTCGAACCCGAATCGTATCGCGACTTGTCGGTACGCGCGTTCGTCGAGGTGGCGCTGGGGTTCGTCACCCCGCCCGGCCACCCGCTCGCCGACAGGGAGGAGGCACGCTTCTCCGCCTGCGACGGCCATCCGGTGATCCTGCCCGCGGCCCCGCTGGCGGTGCACCAGCAGGTGGCGGTGCTGGAGGGAACATTGGGCATTTCGCTGGACCGCCGGGCGACGTCCGACAACATCCAGATGATCGCTTCGCTGGTGATGCAGGGCAGTGGAGTCGGCGTCCTGACATCGCTCGACGTGCTGAACGAGGTGGCGGCGGGAGAGTTATGCTTCACCCGCATCTCGGATCATGTGCTCAGGCCGATGACGCTGGCGCTGTGCACCGCGTCCGCGCGCGTGCCCTCCTATGCGGCGGCGCTGGTGCTGCAGGAGATCGAGGCGGGGTTCGGCCAGCTCGCCTATGCGGGCACGCCGTAGATCAGCGGGCGCCCAGCAGGCGGACCATCAGCGCCTCCAGCCGTGCCGGATCGATCGTGCGGACCACGTCGGCCCGCCGCTCGCCGACGCCGGGCTGATAGCCCGGACTCCACGTCAGCATGTCGCCATAGCCGGGCCCGAACTGCGTATCGTAATCGACGAACACGCTGTCGGCGCGGGTGACGAGGCCGGGATCGAGCCAGACGCCCGCGGCGATCTCGTCCCACAGCGGGAAGCCCGGCTCCATCGCAGCGAGCCAGCGCACCACGTCCGGCGCAGCTACCGCCTTCATCCGCGCGAGCAGTGCCGGCGTCAGCTCGGTCGCGGTGGACGGATCGACCGGCACTACGGTGATCTTCCTCCAGGGGCTGCGCGAGACGATGCTCGCCGCCTCCGGATCGAAACGGGCATTGAACTCGCGCCGGGGCGAGTGTGCGAACTCGCGTGCGAATTCCGCCGCAGAGGCGTCGCTCCGGACCTGTTGCGGGTTGAGGCTGCCGCCCATATAGACCAGTTCCTTCGCCAGCCCCGCGAAGCCGGGATCAAGCCGCTGGGCGAGCGCCAGGTTGGTCAGCGGCCCCATGGCAACGATCGTCACCTCGCCGGGGTGTGCGCGGACGGTGCGGATCAGGAAATTCGCGGCGATCTCGGTCGATGGACGGGTCGTCGGGTTGCCGCCGGGCAGGTCCACCGGATCGTCGGGGCCATGATAGGGCGGGGTGCTCTGCCGTGTCGGCTCGACCCACGCCTTCATCCAGGCGCCTTTCCAGGTGAGCTTGCCGTAGAGCGCTTCCCAGCGGTCGGTCAGTGCTTCCGAATTGACCAGCGGATAGGTCGCGCCCTGCACGACGGGCACGTCGGTGCGCCCCATCCGCTCCAGACCCTTGAGCGCCAGCGCAGTGGCACGGTTCGCCCACACGTTGCCCGATGCGGTGGTGATGCCCAGCACCTCGACATCGGGCGCGTCGAGCAGCATCGCATGGCCGAGGCCGAACCCCTCGTCGTCGATGACGACCAGCCTGGGTCCGTCCTGTGCCGCTGCGGGCGTCGCCAGGAGCAGCGCCAGCACTGCCAGCAGCCGCCGCAGCAGGCTCAGGCGTCGCGGTCCCATGCGCAGTCTCCCAGCAGGTAGGTCCGGCGTACCGCCCTGTCGTCGCCCAGCACCTGTAGCGTGAACAGCCGCTCGGCAAGCGTCGCGCCGGCCGTGCGGCGGGCGAGCAGCGGGGTGGCGGCATCGTCGAGCACGACGAAATCGGCCTCCTGCCCGGGCTCCAGCGCACCGACCCGATCGGCGATCCGAAGCAGCCGCGCGCTGCCCGCGGTCGCCAGGTAGAGCATACGGAACGGGTCCAGCCGGACCTCGCGCGCGAGCGCCGCTTCATAGGCCGCGCCGGCAGTGCGGAGCAGCGAGAAGGACGTACCGGCGCCCACGTCGGTGCCGAGGCCGAGCCGCACCCCGAACCGATCTGCCTGGCCGAAGTCGAAGAAGCCCGATCCCAGGAACAGGTTGGAGGTCGGGCACACCGCGATGCCGGCGCCGCTCTCCGCCAGCCGCGCGCAGGCACGGTCGGGCAGGTGGACGCCGTGCGCGAACACCGATCGCTTTCCGACCAGCCCGAACCGGTCGTAGACGTCCAGATAGTCGTGCGCGTGCGGAAAACGCTCGGCGACGGCGGCGCACTCGCGCCGGTTCTCGGCAAGATGGGTGTGGAGCAGCGCGTCCGGATGCGCAGCGACGAGCGCGCCCGCGGTGGCGAGCTGCGCGTCCGACGAGGTGAGCGCGAAGCGCGGCGTCACCGCATAGCCGACCCGCCCGCGCCCGTGCCAGCGCCGGATCAGCTCCTCGCTCTCGCTCCGCGCCGTCTCGGGCGTGTCGCGCAAGCCCTCGGGCCCCAGGTCCATCAGCGTCTTGCCCGAGACGACCCGCATCCGCCGGGCGAGCGCCGCCTCGAACAGCGCGTCGACCGAATGCGCGTGGACGGTCGCGAAGACCAGCGCGCTGGTCGTCCCGTGGCGCAGCAGCTCGGCGAGGAACGCGTCGGCGACCGCGGCGGCGTGGGCGGGGTCGGCGAATGCCATTTCCGCAGGAAAGATGTGCCGCTCCAGCCAGTCGAGCAGCTGACCGCCATGGCTCGCGACCCGGTCCATCTGCGGATAGTGTATGTGCGCGTCGACGAAGCCGGGGACGACCAGCCCGGCAAGCGGCTCGACGGACATGCCCGCGAATCGCGGTGCCAGCGTGTCGTGGCCGCCGCGCGCGACGACGATGCCGTCCTCGACTACCAGCAGCCCGTCGGGCTCGTAGCGGACCGCATGCGCGTCGTCGCGCGGGTCGGTGGCGACGGACAGCAGCGCGCCGCGAAAGCCGCGCAGCGTCACGGCGCGCCCAGTGCCAGCACCTGCGCGAGCGCGCTGATCGCGATGACGTCCGGCTCCTTGCCGGCGATCCCCGGCACGCCGATGGGGCAGTTCAGCCGCGCACGTGCCGCCTCGCTGAGCCCCTCGTGCGCGAGACGGGAAAGGAAGCGGGCACGCTTCGTTGCCGACCCGATTAGCCCGACGAAGGCGCTCGCGCGTGCCAGCGCGGCGCGGACGAGCGCATAGTCCAGCGCGTGGTCGTGAGTGAGGATCAGCAGTGCGGCATCCGTTGGCGCCTCCGCAATACAGTCGGGCAGCCGCTCGGCCGGTACGATTGTGACTCCTTCCATTGGGTCGCATTCGTCACGCGTGTCGAACCAGGCGAGTCGTAGCGGCAGGCCGGAAGCATGCCGGGCGATCGCCCGGCCTACATGGCCTGCGCCGCACAGGTACAAGGGCCGTCGGCGCTGGCCGAGGCGCTCGGCGAAGCTCGCGCCCGCGTCTGGACTCTTGCCGCGTGCGCCGGGCGGCGCGCGATCCGCCGTGGCGTCGATGTGCCGCGCCACGCCGTCGCCTAGCGCCGTTACCAGCGTCGCGCCCTCTATCGCATTGTCCAGCCAGCCGAGCGCGGCCGGATCGACATGTTCCACCAGCAGCCGCACGCGCCCGCCGCAGCATTGGCCGAGCAGCGGGCCCAGCGGGTAATCCTGCACCCGCCAAGCACCTGGCGGCTCGGTCAGGATCGCGCGTGCCTGAGCAACGGCGCGATGCTCCAGCGCGCCCCCGCCGATCGTGCCGTACAGCGCGTCCGCCGTGACGAGCATCCGCGTGCAGGCGCCGCGCGGAGCGGAGCCTTCGGTCGCGAGGACGCCGACCAGCGCGGCCGGGGTGACCGGCGCCACCTCGCGCAGCCAGCCGATCCAGTCGGTGCTCATCCGCGGTGCAGCGCGATCGCACGCAGGATCGCCTCGGGCGTGGCGGGCGCGTCGAGCGGGGGCAGCGCGCGCTTGTCCCGCGCCGTCGCCGCCACCGCCGCGCTAAGCGCCGAGAAGACCGACAGTGCCAGCATGAACGGCGGCTCGCCGACTGCCTTTGAGCGGCCGATCGTCGGCTCGACGTTCTCGCCGTCCCACAGGTGGATCGAAAAGTGCCGCGGCCGATCCGATGCGGTGGGGATTTTGTAGGTCGCGGGCGAATGGGTGAGCAGCTTGCCCGCGGCGTCGAACACGAGCTCCTCCGTCGTCAGCCAGCCCTGGCCCTGGACGAAGCCGCCCTCGATCTGACCCAGGTCGATCGCCGGATTGAGCGAACGGCCGACGTCGTGCAGGATATCGACGGCGAGCACGCGATGTTCGCCGGTCAGCGTGTCGATCACCACCTCCGACACAGCCGCGCCATAGGCGAAATAATAGAAGGGCCGTCCGCGGTGCGCCTCGCGGTCATAAGCGATGCCGGGGGTCGCGTAATAGCCGGTCGACGACAGCGACACGCGGCCGAGATGCGCCTTGCGGCACAGGGTGGCGAACGGGATCGTCTCTGCCCCCGCGACCACGCCGGCGGGGGTGAAATGCACCGCATCCGCGCCGCAGCCGCCGATCTCGGCCGCGACCTCCGCGAGCCGGTCGCGGATCGTCCGTGCCGCCTCGAACGCCGCCATGCCGTTCAGGTCCGCGCCCGAGGAGGCGGCGGTGGCGGAGGTGTTGGGCACCTTGTCGGTGCGCGTCGCGGTGATCCGGACCTGAGCGGTCGGCACCGCGAACACGTCGGCGACGATCTGCGCCACCTTGATGTAGAGCCCCTGGCCCATCTCGGTGCCGCCGTGGTTCACCTGGATGCTGCCGTCGGCATAGACGTGGACCAGCGCGCCGGCCTGGTTGAGGTGAGTGGTCGTGAAGCTGATCCCGAATTTTACGGGGGTGAGCGCGATCCCCTTCTTGAGGATCGTGTGGCTTGCGTTGAACGCGGCGACCTCGACCGCCCGCTCGTCGTAACGCGCATCGGTGCGCAGCCTGTCGATCAGCGCGGGCGCGATGTTGTCGGCGACCGTCATGCCATAGGGCGTCACGTCGCGGCCGGGACCGTAGAGGTTGGCGATCCTGACTGCGAGCGGGTCGAGGCCGAGATGCGCGGCGACCGCATCCATCACCCGCTCGATCGCCAGCATCCCCTGCGGGCCGCCGAAGCCGCGAAAGGCGGTGTTCGACACGGTGTGCGTCTTCAGCCGCTCCGACCGGATCGCGATGTTCGGCAGCCAGTAGCAATTGTCGGCATGGAACATCGCCCGATCGTTGATCGCCGGCGACAGGTCGACGGTGGCGCCGCAGCGCGCCGCCAGCCGCAGGTCGAGCGCGTCGATCCGCCCGGCCTCGTCGAAACCGACATCGTAGGCGACCGCGAAATCGTGGCGCTTGCCGGTCAGCACCATGTCGTCGTCGCGGTCGCAGCGGAATTTCGCGGGGCGGCCGGTCTTCGCCGCGACGAGCGCGCATGCCGCGGCGAACGGCGCCGCCTGCGTCTCCTTGCCGCCGAACGCGCCGCCCATTCGCCGCACCTCTACGGTGACGTCGGCGGAGGACAGCCCGAGCAGGTCGGCGATGAGGTGCTGCACCTCGCTGGGGTGCTGGGTTGAGCTGAGGACGTGGACCTGACCGTCCTCGCCGGGTCGGGCGAGCGCGGCTTGTCCCTCCAGGTAGAAATGGTCCTGCCCGCCCATCGCGAAGCCGCCGGACAGGCGGAGCGGTGCCTGTTCCAGGGTGGAGGCGGCATCGCCGCGGGCCATGTGCTGGGTCGGCTCGATCAGCGACTGCGCCGCACGCGCGTCCTCGATCGTCAGCAGCGCAGGCCGTGACGCATACTCGATGCGGCCGAGCAGCGCCGCCTTGCGCGCCGCTATCCGGCTCGTCGCCGCGACCAGGAAGATCGGCTGGCCGACGTAGGTCACCTCGCCGTCGGCGAGCAGCCGGTCGTCGTGCGCGACCGGGCTGACGTCGTTGCGGCCGGGAATGTCGGCGGCAGTGAACACCGCGATTACGCCCGGTGCCGCGAGGACCGCCGCCAGATCGACCGAGACGATCGCCGCATGCGCCTCGGTTCCCTGACCGAACGCGAGATGGAGCAGGTCGGCCGCTTCCGGTTCGTCGTCGACGTAGCGCGCTGCGCCGCTGACGTGCAGGTGCGCGCTGTCGTGCGGCAGCGACGGCTTGGGGCTGGCCGCCGTCGTCCGCCAGACCGGGTCGCGCTCGGCCATCACACCGCTTCCAGCACCGAGACGGGCTCGCCCCGCGCGCGGTGCCACAGCCGCCAGAGGAGATTGCCTGCCGCCTCCAGCCGATAGGCGGCGCTGCCGCGCACGTCGCTGAGCGGCGCATAATCGTCGCGCAGCGCCGCGGCGGCGCGGGCGATCGTTTCCTCGGCAAATGGCAAGCCGGTCAGCGCCGCCTCGCATCCGAGCGCACGCCGGGGAGTCGCCGCCATTCCGCCGAACGCGACGCGCGCGGCGCTGATCGTCCCATCGCGCACGGTCAGGCAAAACGCGCCGCAGACCGCGGAAATATCGCTATCGAAGCGGCGGGAGAGCTTGGAGATATGGACAAGGTCGTCCGCTCCCGGCCGAGGCACGCGGATGCGCTCGACGAACTCGCCCGGCTGCCGGTCCTGCCGGCCGTAGTCGAGGAAATAGTCCTCCAGCGGCATCGTCCGCCGCTCGCTCCCGCGCCGGAGCGTCAGCTCGGCGCCGAGCGCGATCAGGGCAGGCGGACCATCGCCGATCGGCGAGCCGTTGGCGATGTTGCCGCCGACCGTGCCCGCGTTGCGCACTTGCAGCCCGCCCAGCCGCCGGACGAGCTCGCCCAGGTCTGGGTGGAGCCGAGCGAAGGCGGGATGCGCCTCGGCGTAGCGTACCGCCGCGCCGAGCGTCACGCCGTCCGCATCCTCCGCGATGCCGCGCAGCTCCGCCACGTCGCCGACGAAGATCAGCGTGTCGAGCGTGCGCAGACCCTTGGTCACCCACAGGCCGACATCGGTTGCGCCGGCGACCAGCCGCGCGTCCGGGTGGTCCAGCAGCAGCTCGGCCAACACGTCGACGTTGCGCGGGGCGAACCAGTGCCGGCCCTCGAACGTGCCGGACGGCGCGTCTCCGTCCAGCGCGGCCAGCGCCGCCGCCGTTACGCGGTCGTCGCGGTCGAGGCGCGGCACCGCATCGGCCGCAGCGAGGATTGGGCCGTAGCCGGTGCAGCGGCAGAGGTTGCCCGCGATCACGTCCGCCACCGGCAGGTCGTGCCCCGCGGCGCCGATCGACCGGCCGTGGAGCGACATGACGAAACCCGGCGTGCAGAAGCCGCATTGCGAGCTGCCGTTCGCCGCCATGCACGCCTGAAGCGGGTTGAGGGTGCTCGCGGGCGCCAGGCCCTCCACGGTCAGCACCGCCTTGCCATGGAGCATCGGCAGGAACAGGATGCAGGCGTTGACCGCCCGCCACGCGACGCGGGCGCCGTCGCGCTCGCCGACGAGGACCGTACAGGCGCCGCAGTCGCCCTCGGCGCAGCCTTCCTTGGTGCCGGTGCGCCGCAGCCGGTAGCGCAGATGGTCGAGCAGCGTCGCGGTCGGGTCCGCGTCGGCGATCTCGACCACCGCCTCCTCCAGCAGGAAGCGCAAAGTCATCGCGTCAGGCCGCCCCCATCCAGGCGAAGCGGACGATGAACAGCCCGGCAAGAAGGAACAGGAACCAGTCGGCGCGCGTCGCGGTGCCGCGCAGCAGCTTCAGGATCGCATGCGCGGTGATGCCGAACGCCAGCCCGTTGGCGATGGAAAAGGTCAAGGGAATCATCGCGACGGTCAGGAAGGCCGGGATTGCCGACAGCGGGTCCTCCCACGGCACCTCGGTCAGCGGCAGCAGCATCAGCCCGCCGACCACAACCAGCGCGGGCG
>CAXTNG010000036.1:0-7712 GCA_964245475.1 uncultured Sphingomonas sp.
GGCGTCTGTCGTATTACATTACCCCTTCGGGGCCATGTCGTCAGCGCCGCAGCCTGCATCCCCCACCAATGAACCAGCGATGTTGACGGCGCGCGTCGATCGCGAGCTGCTGGCTGCGTTCGACGCGCTTGCGGAGGGCAGGGGAGGGCGGAGCGCCTTGCTCCGGACCGTGCTGCAACAGTCGTTGAAGCACGTCGCGGACGCACCCAGGATCGCGCCGCGCGCCGACGGCGCCGGCAATCGCGTTTCGCTTCGCTTCACCGATGCCGAGACCGCGGTCCTCGATCACCGCGCGGCTGACCGCGGCGTTGACCGTGCGGGCTGGATCAAGGCGCTAGTGCGACGGCATCTCGCGTTGAAGACCGGCGTCGATGACGGGATGCGCGATGCCGTCGCGCCGATCCGGATGCAGCTCCAGCGCATCGGCCGGAATCTCAACCAGGCGATGAAAGCCGGCAACGCCGCCATGATGGCCGACAGCGGGTTGCAGATCGACCGCGAGCTGCGCCGGATCGCGGACATGCGCGACGAGATCAACGAGCAGATCGAGGCGCTAGGAGCCGCGCTTCTCGGCGATACGGCCTATTGGCAGGTTGCGGACTAATGCCGTTCGGGGACCGCGAGGACGAGCTGTGGGAGGCGATGAAGCCACGCTTCAAGCCGCGCACCGTGAGCGATCCGAACATCAGATATGCTCGGCACCTGGTCAACGGCACCGGCCCCTTCGCGGCACCGGCCACCAAGCCGCCGGCCAGCGCGAACGATGCCCGGGCCACGCTTGCCCGCGTCGTGAGGCGCACGCCCGAGGTTGTCGTGAAAGTGACCGGCCGGAAGAAGGGTGCGAGGCACCTTGGCGCGCATCTCGACTACATCGGCCGCCACGGCGACGTCGCGCTTGAGACGCGAGACGGCGAGCAGATCACGACGAAAGCCGAGGCCGAGCGCATCGCCGATGAATGGTCCGACGCGCTCTACTGGCGGCAGGGCACCACCGTTTCGGCCGTGGCGATGGTGTTTTCCATGCCGGCCGGGACTGACCCTGAAACGGTCAAGCAGGCGGTGCGCGAGGCGGCCGAGCGGCTGATCGGCGACAACCACGATTATCTCCTGGCCCTTCATACCGACACCGATCGTCCGCACGTCCACCTTACCGTCCAGGCCGAGGGGCTGGACCGAAAGCGGTTCGATCCGCGCCGCGAGGATCTGTTTCGATTCCGCGAGGCGTTCGCCGAGGCGCTGCGCAGCCGGGGCGTGGAGGCCGAGGCTACGCCCCGCTACACGCGCGGCCAGGGCAGGGCGGGGACGAGCATGGCCCTCACGCAGTTGCGCGCGAGGATACGGAGCGGCGCATCGCGTCAACCGACCGAGGCCGACCTTCGCCAAGCCCGAGAGGCCATGCAGATCGCCCTTGGCAAGGCGCAGCAGCCGGCGTTCGTGTCCAAGACCCGCGACCGCTGGACCGAGACCAAGCGGAAATATGAGGCAGCGGCCGAACGGCTCGATCGGACCGGCAGCGGTGAGGACCGCAGGCTGGCGCGTGACGTCCGCCAGTTCATCCAGGAGCGCGCCGACATAGAGACGATCCCCGATCGGATGCTACGCGACGCGGAGAAGCGGGTCCGAGAGGCGCAAGCGCGCGCGAAGCCGGATCAACAGCCCGATAGGGGTGTGCCACGTGGCACACCCCCGCCACCTTCCCGGCGCCGGTGATCGCGCACCGACGTTAGCGAGGTTTACCGGCGCCTTCCCGTGCCGGCGAGCTGACATAGGGATGGGCTTCGCGGACGACCGCAACCGCCTTGTCGATCGCCTCGCGCTCGCCGGCGTTGCCCGTCGGCGCGACCCGCCAGTTCGAGCGCGGATGGAACACGATCGGCAGGGCCTCGACTTCGCCGACGAGCTTGCGCCATTTGGCTTCGGAGCCGCCCGCTACGCCGGCAAGGAGGTGCGCGATCAGGTCGCGCAGCTCGGGACCGGAAGGGGTTGAGCCCACAGTCGGGGTTGATGCTGTTCGACGGCTCGGCATGTTGGACCCATCCACGACCGCTCAGGAGCCCTCAGGAGCGTCGCTTAGCCTTTGGGTGGCAGCGACGCACCCCGCAGGCTCGATCGGCCTGCTAGCGGCGCTTAGCGCGTCCCGGTGACGGGACCACGATAGATCGGCGACTTGTCGGCCGGCGATCGACGGACGAAGGTGAAGCGGTCGCCAACCAGCTTGTCGCCTTCAACGCGAAACGTCCCCGTGAAGCTCTGACCCGTCAGGATGATCGTGTCGCCCTGGCGTTCATACGTCCCGCCGGCCCCGCTCGACATGGCGAATTGCTTGGCGCCGAACGTCGTGACCACACCGGCGACGGGGCCATTCTCCAAATTGTAGGTTCCCTCGATCGACTTCTGACACGCGGCAAGGGGGAGGGCGGCCAGCGCCAACAGCATCGCGGCCCGCACCATCAGCGCCCCCCGATCGAACGCGACTTCTGCAAAATCTGGCTTTGCTCCATCTCGCGGACCTGCTGCGCCTGCTTCTGCTTGACCTCGATGCCGGCGATCCGTTCGCCGCGGCTGATACGAGCTGCCACGTCTTCCTTGCGTTCGGCGACGAACTCGCGCTGCTTGACGGGCTGGCCCGGGAAGCGGCCTTCCGCGACCGTGGTGGCGAACGCCACGTGGCTTTGCGCCTTGCGCAGCTCGGGGTCTTTGGCGTTCTGGACGTCGGTCTGGCGACGGAAACGCTCGGCAAGGTCCACGCGCGGGTCGACCTGTTCCTTGCTATCGCGCGCCTGATTGGCGGTGCGTGGCGTCGGTTGCTTCGTTCCCGACGCCCCAGCGTGGCGGGCCTGTTCGCGATCGGCCGCAGCTCGCGTCTTCTCGTCGGGCTGATACCCGTCGATCTTGATGCCTTGCGCCGAGGCAGCGAGGTAAGCGGCACGCTTGAACTCTTCGTCGCCGCTGATCTTGAGCGACGTCCACCCGTTCTCCTTGGCGAGCCTCACCAGGTCCGGCAGCGATTCCCGGTCCTTCGCCTTGATGCGATCGGGGGTGATCGTCGCGACGGGCTCCTTGTCGTGGGCGCTACGGTAGAGCTTGTTGCCGACGCGCAGGAAGCGGGACTCCAGATCGGCCGGAACCTCCATCGGCCGCCTACGACGGGTGTCGCCATCGATGCCGGCGCCGGCAGCTTCGACCTTCTCAACCATGTCACCGCTCCTGTTCGATTACACCAACGACCTCGTTCCCGCGTTGCTCGGCCGACACGTCGATGAGCATGTCGGGGTGATCCTCCGTGACGACGCAATCCATTGCGAACGATAGCGGGTCAGGATCGGTGAGCTGGTCGAACGTCGGCATCGCACACTCGGGAAGATCCTCGTCATCGCGGATCGTGCGAGGGATGGGCGCAACGACCGGCGCCGCCAGGACGCGGCTGCGAAATAGCCCGTCCGCGAAGTAGCGGATTTTATCGCCGTGGATGGGAGGGATGCCCCCGCGCAGCAACAGCAGCTCGCTTTCCGGGAACTGCATCAGCTCTTGCGGGAGCAGGAGTGCCCGGCGCTGGTCCGACATGGACTTGGAGCGGTTCGCCAGGATGCCATGAATCGTAAGCGACTTCGTGACGGACTCCTGCCCGACATAGCCGATCCGCTCCGACAGCTCGTTCGCGACGCGCAGCTCCTTAGGCGTGAACGCGACCTCGACACCGCAGTTGGCGACGATCTCGTTGGCGACATGCTCGCCATAGACGGCGCGGAGCTGCGATCGGGACTGGATCACCGGCAGGAGCCGGATGCCATAGCCGGCGACGTAGGAGAAGGCGCTGGCGATGACTTGCGCGCGGCCGATCCGGGCGAACTCGTCGAGGATGACGAGGACCTGGAGCGGCGTGTCGCCGTCCGGAAGGTCGCGCACGTTCAGGTCGATGAGCTGCTGGAACAGGAGGTTGTAGAGCGGCGCGACCCGATCCAGCTCGTCGGGCGACACGCCCAGGTAGACCGACATGGGTTTGGTGCGCAGCTCGCGCAGATCGAAGTCACTTTCCTCCGTGGCGGCGTCGACGCGCGGGTTGAGCCACAAGCTCAATTTCGACGTGACGGTCTGGACGATGCCGGCAAACGTGTTGTCCGCGCCCGACGTGAAATCAGCGAGCGCATTGCGGCACCCTTGCGAGAGATCGAGCGCGCGATCGTCGAGAACCTTACGGAAATACCCCCGCGTATCGCCCGTCGTCATCAGGCGGTAGATCGCGCCGATGGTGAACGGCAGATCGGCTACGGCGAGGTATGCGCCGACGCCCACGAACGCGGTGCGCGCCGAGTCCGTCCAGAACGGCTCGCCCCGCTCGGGCGGGACGAACAGCATGGTCGCAATCTTCTGTAGCTCGATCACCACCTGGTCGGCATCGCCGCGGTCGATATAGCCGAGCGGGTTGTAGCGGGCGGTTCGGCCTTCCGGATCGGTCGGATTGAACAGGTAGACCGCCTGCCCGAACTTCTCGCGGAAGCCTGCCGTGGCGTCCCAATTCTCGCGCTTCACATCGAGGACGACCACGGAATCCTGCCACGACAGCAGGTTCGGAATGACGATGCCGACGCCCTTGCCCGAACGGGTAGGGGCCTCAACAATGCAATGTTCGCTTCCCCCGAAGGTCAGGAACTTCCCGCCCTTCTTGCCGACGACGATGCCGTTGTCGGCGCGGAAGCCGGCGCGCCGTATCTCTCCCTCTTTGGCGAAGCGAGCGGCGCCGTGCAGGGGCGGCTTCCGCTTCAGGAGCCACCACAGCATGATCCCGCACAGCACCAACCCGACAACCAGGCCGGCGCCGAGCGCCTTCAGCACGACGGGATCGTGCCGGTAATACCAGAAGAACGCCGGCATCTTGAACGGGTCGAACTTCGAGCTGGGAAGCCCGAGGTATATCCACGCCACGACGCTCGCGATCAGGAAGGCGACGACGATCGCGACCGGGATGCCGGCCGCGAGGATGGTCCCTCGCTTAGGCTGCATGGCGCCCTGCCGGGTCATAATAGATCTCGGTCATGCGAAACTCGCCGTCGACCTTCTTCATCTGGACAACGACGTCGACGAGGATTTTCAGCAGCGAGCGTATGTCGTCCCGGGCCAGGTCCGCGCCGCCCTCGCTTTCCTTCACGAGCAGCGTCAGTTGCTCGAACGCCAGCTCGGCCGAGTCCGCGTGAATGGTGGTGATCGATCCGGGATGGCCGCTGTTGACGTTGCGCAGGTAGAAGAACGCGGTGCCGTCGCGCAGCTCCTGGAGCAGGATGCGATCGGGCCTCATGCGCAGCGCGCTTTCCAGCAGCTCCTTGGCCGTCACCTTCGCGGTGCCGGTGCCGTCCTTGCTGTAGATCATGTGGACGACGTTCTTGTGAGGCACGACCAACTCGCGCGTGTCCTCGATCGTCAGCAGGCGTTCGTTTTCGGGGATGAGCTGGATCAGCCCCTTGGAGAACGTCGTCTTGCCCGAGCCGGTCGCGCCGGAGATGAGGATGTTGAGCCGGCTGCGCACGGCCATCTCGAAGAACTCGACATGGCGGCCGGCGTGAAGCAGCCCGAGCAGCCGTTCCTCGATCGTGCTGACCCGCTTGCTGGCGACCTTCGTATCCGCGAACAGGCCGCTCGCCTCGAAATCCTGCATCGAGAGCGTTTTCGTCGACGGCTTGCGAACGGTGATCGACACGGTGCCGTCAGGCACGACCGGAGGCATGACGAGCTGGACGCGCTCGCCGGTCGGGAACACCGTGGAGCAGATGGGATTCTCGCGCGTCACGTCCTGCGACGTGAAGGCTGCCGCGGCGCGGGCCAACTGGTTGAGCGCATCGAGCGTCAGATCGTCCTCGCGCTCCCAGGTCCACCCGCCGCGCCGCTCGACCCCGACCAACGTGGGTTCGTTGATGACGACTTCCGTCACCCCGTCGTCATCGAGATAGCGGCGCAGGGGACGCACGGCATGATCGAGGATCGCCGTGTTGCGGAACGCCGCGACCGTCATCGCAGGTTGAGCCCGTAGACTTGCGAGAAGTCGAAATCCTTGGCGACGGTGATCGCTAGCTCGGTCCCCTGATTTACGCGCACGATCGGACGGATTTGCTGGGTGTCCTGTAGCACTTGCGACGTCGTATCGCCGGGGGTGCGGAACACAGTCGAGCCCTGCGGGCTGACGGCCTGGCCGGCAATCTGACCGCCCGCATCGAGAACGCTGAACAGCAGCGCCGCGCCGAACCGTTGCCAGAAGAAACGATCGATCTTGCCGGTGATGCCGGCGCGGCCGAGGGAGTCCGACGCCGGCGAGCCAATGTCGATCGCCACGCCGCGAGGCGTGACGGCGCGCGTCCACATCGCGAACAGCCGGTTTTGCCCGCGCTGCAACCCGCCCTGATATTCGCCGAATACCCGCGTGCCCTTCTCCAGCAGCACGACCCGGCCATTGTCCGAGTATATGTCGCGCGGGATGACGCACGTCGTGTAACCCGGGACGGTGCTGTCCATCGCGGTCTGGAGCGTGCAGGGGATGATCGCCCCGGCCGTGACGAGGTAGTTCCGATCGCCGATCATCCGGGCCGTGGCGGTGCCGATCGCCGAAGTTTGCTTGAGGGTATCGAGGGCAGTCGCCTTCGGAGGGGTATTCTCGCCATCGCCTTGAGCGGCGCCGGCACCCGCGCCGCCAACCGCACCCTGTCCGCGGCCGATGCCTTGATCGCCATTGTAGGCGATCAGCGTCGACCGGCGCGCGTTGTCGCGCAGCGCGCGCGCTTCGTTCGCACGGCGCTCCGCTTCGGTCGCTTCCCGCGTCTGTGCCTGTTGCGGTCCGGATGAGGCATAGGGCGTGATCGGCTGACCATCCGGGCCGATCGCCGGCACCTGTTCGCCGGCGAGCTGCACCGGTGCGTTCGGATCGCGCGGCGCCGTCGCCAGTGTCGGCGCGATCACCGTGTTGGGATCATAGGGCGCCTCGACGGCCGCGGGCGGTGCCTTCTTCGCCTGGATCGCTTGCTGGTTTCCCGAGCCGGTGACGAGCGTCAGCACCGTGAAGATGCCGGCAGCGCCGAGCGCCGCGCCTACGATCACCTTCTTGTTGTCCCATTGCGATGCGTTGAGGGACGGGATGCGGCTCGGCCGATCGGCCGCGGGCGTGCGGTCGATCTCGGTAACATCGGGCGTCGCATCGACGTCGAATCTCTTTTCGTCGGCCACGTCAGTTCTCCGTCGTGCGTTCAACGACTTCCGAGGCCGTGTCCGTCTTGGGATCGCGACCGTAGAAGTTCGGGCTTTCGTTGTAGATGCACAGGACCACCTTGCCCCGGCGCAGCCGAATCTCTTTGTAGACGCCGTGGACGACCACAAACTCGTCGCGCACGTCGAACGAGGCCGTCGCCTCGCTCCCGTCGGGGTTGACGGTGAAGATGGCGGGGATCTCGCGCTGGTTCGGGAAGCGCAGGACCGTGAATTGACCGTTGTCGCTCACTTCGGACGGTTGAAGCGCGGTCGCACCCTGGACCTTGTAGTTGAGGTTCCGCTTGCCTTCGAGAACGCCAATGTCGAGCGCCGACCTGATCGCGCCGTTCTGCGCCGCCAGCGCGGCCGTGAGCTGCGCCCGCTGCTGCGCGAGGCGGGCTTGCAGCGCCTCATATTCGGGGTAGCGCAACCGGACCTTGAAGAACGTCCCCGGCGACCGCGCACCGGCGACCGCCGACAGCTCG
>CAXTNG010000036.1:7812-17768 GCA_964245475.1 uncultured Sphingomonas sp.
CCGGACCTTGAAGAACGTCCCCGGCGACCGCGCACCGGCGACCGCCGACAGCTCGAAGGTGTAGTTGCGCTTCGTGCCTTGGAAATCCGTCACCACGATCAGGTTCGTCGCGCCGGCGCGCTCGCGCGGCTTCACGAACAGCGAATTGTCCGCCGGTGCGACCTCCCATGAAACGGTATCGCCCATCGCGACGAACTTGATGACCTCGCCGGGGGCGAACTCGATCTGCGTTGCCGTCCGGAAGGCGCTCCGGATTTGGATCACGTTGCCGTCGGTATAGTTGACCTCGCGAATGCGATTGTCGGGACCGCGCTGGACCGGGGTCTGTGCCAGCGCCGGCGTCGCCGACAGCGCGCCGATCGCCGCGGCCAGGAGCAGGATGGGTTTCATCGCGTCGGGACCTCCGCATCAGCTCGGTAGGACTTCACCTGGAACCCGAGCGGGTTTGCATATCGGCCGGATTCCGTTTCCGGCTTCGACAGCACATCGAAAGTGATGGTCGCGATGGCGGGCGTCTCGATCACTTGTTGGTCGCGCTGCAACCGCTTCACGAACCGCACCTGGGCGACGTTCGGCGAGATGAACGCGACGGAGCGGATCGCCACGAACACGGCGTCGTTGGCGGTGAGCTGATTTTGCGGAGAGTCCGGATTGTCCTTCTTGTAGAAGGACGTCCAACGGTTCTGTTCCTCGCGCGTCGAGAGCGCCAGGACCTTGCGGTAGAACTCCTCCCGCGCTTGCGGAATCCAGCCCTCGCGCGTCCGCACATAGTCGGCGAGGAAATACTTACGGATCGCCTCGTCATAGGTGATCGACTTGTCGCCGCGGAGCCCTTGGGTGACTTCGGTCGCGCCGGTCGATTTATCGACGGTGACGACATAGGGCGCGACCGTCTTGAGCGGCGAAAGCGCCATGACCGAGCCGACACTGACCACCGCCAGCGCGCTCGCCACCCCGGCCACGATCCAAGCGATACGACGCGAGCGCGTTGCGGCGACGAAGCGATCCCGATCCCAGCTTTCCGCTTCCGCGAAATACGCCTTCAGGTCTTCCTCTTTGTCTTTCACACCAATCGCCATGTCAGCAGCTCGCGTATGAGGTTGGAAGGGCCGCAGTCGGGCCGCTACCTGGTCCTATGGCGCCGATCGCCGGCACCTTGCCGGCTTGCGACGTGTCCGGCCCGTTGGGGGCCGGCGTATCGCTCGCAGGCGGGAAAAGGTTGGTCGTAGGAGGCACTGACGGTGTGGGAGCAGCTTGAGGGCCAGGTGTGCCACGTGGCACACCCGCAGCGCCCGGCGAGCTAGCTGCCGCCGGCGCCGATCGATCCGGGATCGTCGGGAGGATCGTGCCGTAAAGGTTGGCGGGCCGCTTTTGCCGACCATTGCAACGCGGCAGCTTGTCGTCCTTCGCCGCGCTCGCGGGCACCGAGGGCATCAGAGTCACGAGGGCGAGAATCGCCAGGGCGGAACCGAACTTCATCGAAATATCTCCTGATCTAGCTGGTGCGGCGCAGCTCGCCGCCGCCGGGGCCGCCGCCCCCACCGCCGCCGCGACGTGCGGCCCGCCACGCCCTCGCAACGGCCGCCGAAGGGGCGTTGGACATTGCCCGGCCGATCATCGGCGCGACGTTCCCCGTTGCGGCGTTTGCGAACTGCGTCGCGAGGGAGGCGCCGCCCCCGCCCAGGCCGGCAGCCATGCTTGGGATTTGGAGGAAGAAGAAGAACCCGAGTGCGTAGAACCCGAGCGCCTTGACGGCCGCGAGGATCAACGAGTCATTCAGGGTGATCGCATCGATGAAGGCGTCTGCGGTATTTGCGATGAATACGGTTACGAGTAGCGCGAAGGCCACAAGGATGACGTAGTTTACGACGCTTCCGAGCCACTGAAAGAAGAACGATCGAGTCGAATCAAACAGCAGCGCAGCCACAAAAAGCGGACCCACGGCCGCGAGCAAGGCCAGCGCGAACAACGCGAACGCGCAGATGGCGAAGCCCAAGGCGGACGCCAGAAGGGCCGCGAGCATGATGACGATGTTGATTATCTCGCTGGCAATGATTTCGTCCCAATTATTAGGGATACCGGCCCAATTCTCGCCTTCCTCGACAGTATGTGCGTGAACAATGTCTTTGATGTTGGCGATAGCGCGCACCGCACCCTTCAGGATGCCATCGAAGAAGCCGCCCAGGCCGTTGACGTCATTCGCGCCAACAGCGTTCGCGACTTCGCGCGGGAGGCCGTCCATCGCGAGAAGGCCGACGGACGCACCATAGAGCGTGGTTACAGCGAAAACGAGCGCAGCGAGCTTCACACCACGATATACGAACTCGCGGAATGGATATTCGACAGCGCCTCGCATGATCGCGATGCCGAGCAGGATGATGTAGATAGTTACGCCTACACGGAGAGGACCGGAAATCCAGCCCACGACGCCTGCATAAGCGGCTATCACTCCCGCTAATGCCCCGTTGAGGGCATTGAACATCTCCGTGTAAATATTAAAGCCCATCACGCGACCCCGGAATGTTCAAGTGTAATTAGATACCAGCTTCCTTGCGGAGCTTCTGTGTTTCGGCATCATTCGAGATCATCGTCTTTGCTGTGTTCACGCTGTTGCAGTTGCCGAATACGACGGAAGGCCACGACGCAGCGGGCCGTTGAGAGGCCCGCCACGCACCGCAGACCGTCTCCATCTCCGCCAGCTCGTCGCGATGATCGACGTAGAAGCTGGCGTTTCGCGCGGGCATATCGGAGCGCAGTTGCGGGTCCGACGAGCCCGATTCCTTGGTCCCGCAGGCAGCAAGCGCCAGCAGGCATGGAACCGACCAGCGCGCCCAGCTCATGGGTTGACCCCAGCCTCGGTCCGCAGCTTGTTCGTCTCGGCTTGGTTCAGCGCCAGATGCCGCTGATAGTCCGCTTCGACCTTAGCGCGACGTTGCAGCTCGATCGCCTGAAGCCCCATTTGGTCGTTCATCATCTGCGCCTGTTCGAGCTGGAGTCGGGCCGACATATCGGCACGCTCCGCAGCCGATGACGCGCCGTTGAGGCGCGTGCGCAGCTCCTCCAGTCCCTCGCGCCGGCTCGTCACCGCGTCGCCGACATTGCTGGCAAGACCCGACGCAACCCCGGCCCGACGCGCGCCGGCCTCGTAAGCAGCACGCTGTTCGGCCGTCGCCGATTGCGGCGTCCGGCCAAGCAGCTCTTGATAAACATCATTCGCCTTGCCGCGCAGACCGCCCACGACGTCGATGTTGCCGTTCAGATAGCCGTCGAGGTTGCTGGACGACACGTTGCTGGTCCGCAGCACGTCGTTCTTGAGCCGTTGGGCGACGGCACCAATGTCGGTCGCCTTGTTGAGGTCCTGATAGAGCTTCTGCGCTTCCTGGATTTGGGCCGCGCCCTGTTGGATGACCTGAACGCCCTGCCGAACCTGCTCGATTTGCTGGAGGATCGAGGACGTATCGATGACCGGGATACCGCCGCCACCAAATTGAGCATTGGCGGGCGCGACCGCGATGGACGTTGATGCCAGCAACGCTAGCGCGACGAGCTTCATACTACGCATGTCCCTTCTCCTTCTCAGCTTGGACGACGACGCTTGTGGAATACCGGGAGCCAGGCCGCAGGGTCCGGGCCGAACTCGGCCGCCGCCTCGACGGCGATCGACGTGGTTTCGGCGCGACCCGACAGGACCGCCAGCTCGTCATCGAGCCCGGTAAGGTCCAGCTCGACCACGACGCTGTCATGGCCCTGCTTGACGAGGAACTTGCGCGACTCCGGGGACAATTCCTCACGGATGAGCTGGTATTCAGCATCGGTCAGCGAGAACCCTTCCACATAGTCGCGGCGCGCGCCCTTGGGGTTCGGCAACATCACCTGTGTCGCGACCTGTTCGAGGATCGAGTGCGCAATGTCGCTCTTGAGAGCATCGGCCGGCGACTGCGTGGCGAACACCATCATCGCGTTGCGCTTCCGGTATGTCTTCAAGCCGTCCTGGGCGAAGCCGCGGAACGCTTCATCCTGTAGCGCCTTCCAGAACTCGTCGATCGCGATGATCGTCCGCTCGCCGGTCAGCATCTTGTCGATGCGGTGGAACAGGTAGAGCATCAGCGGCGCGCGGATCTCGGCATTGTCGAGGAAGTCCGTCATGTCGAAGCCGATGAACCGCGCATCGAGCGTCATTTCGTCGGCCGCGTTATCGAACACCCAGCCCATCGCGCCCCGCGACGTCCACTTTTCGAGGCGTGCGCCGATGCCGCCAGCATCCGCCATGCCGAGCATGGTCCGGAGCGCATCTAGCGAGCGATCGTCGCGCGGAAGCCGCATCACCGCGGCCACGCCTTCATCGATCATCCGTTCCTCTTGAACGGTGATGGGGCGCTGCTCGGCGCGGACGAGCTGACGGACCCACAGCGACAGCCAAGCGCGATCCTCCGCGTTGTTGTCGAGCGCCTTGAGGGGCGCGAAGCCCGTCGGGGTGCCGTTGGCGAGCGTCAGATAGGTGCCGCCCGAGGCCAGGACGAAAATCTGCGCGCCCCGATCCTTGTCGATGAATATCTGGCGCGCGCCCGTCTTCTCGGCCTGCGCCATGAGGAAGTTGACGATGACCGTCTTGCCCCCGCCTGTGGGGCCGACAACCAGCGTGTGACCAATGTCGCGCTTGTGGAAGCTGAAGAAGTAGGGGCTGCGCGCGCTCGTCTTCATCAGCGCAATCGCATCGCCCCAATGGTTCCCGGCAGGAAGGCCGGCAGGGTAGGTGTGGAACGGCGAGAACGCCGCGAAATTGAGCGACGTGATCGGCGCCGGCCTTGCCCGCCATGCGAAATTACCGACGAGCTGGCTCCAATAGGCCGCTTCCAGCGCCGCGCCCTCGCGCGCTGCCACCATGCCGGTGTCGGCAAGCGCGGCGCGCGCGATCGAGAGGTTGTCGCGCAGCCCCTTGAGGCTGTCCGAATAGACCGCGAGCGTGAAGTGATGATCGCCCAGGACGAAGCGGTTGGACATGAGATCGTCCGATGCGTCGACGAGATCGAGCATCTGACTGACGGCCCGATCGTCCGCGTTTTCCATCTGCTTCTGGCGCAGCCGGAACCGCTCCGATGCCGCAGCGCGGCCGAGGAAGGTGAAGGATTGCGTCAGCACGAACCCGAAATCGACCGCCAGCAGGGACTCAAACTGGCGTGGCGTCGTGAACGCCGGATACTCGCGGATGCCGAAGATGCCACCGAAGGCGCTGCGATCGGCGTCGCGGACCTCGACCGTCTCCCCGCCGAAGATCACGCGCTGGCGGTAGAGGGCGCTGCCGAGGTGCCCCCGGATGATCGGGACGCGGCGATGCCGGCCCGTCATCACCATTTCCGCGACCTCCATCGTCTCGGAAAACTTGAGGCCGTTGTGCCCGTAGATCGACAGCCGGCGCGGCGAGCAGCGATCTAGCAGCTTCTCGAAATCGCGGGCCTTGTCCTCCAGCAGCTCCAGCAGATCGGCGTCAACTTCATCGGCTTCAGCAGTCGCCTTCGCCTTTGCCTTGAAGAGCTGGACGAGCTTGTCGGCACCGTGAATTGCGGGGCGCACCACCAGCGTCACGAAGAAGCGGTTGATGAACATCCGCTCCCGGTTCATCCGCCCGAAATAGGCGGCATCGAGATCGCGCGCGAAGCGCGAGCGGAAGTTGCCACCGGGATATTGCTCGACGCGCGCGCGCACGAGATGCGTCCAGATGGACAGCCGATCGTCGTGCAGGTTGCGAAGCATCCCGTTGAGCTTCGAGTGCCAGTCGTTGAGGTCGCGCACGTCGGCCGTCTCGAAAGCGCGGCCCTGCAGCTCGAACGTGAGCATGATCGCGCCGGAGTCCAGCGCGACCACTTCATCGTTCACGTGCCGCGCATAGGGCAGGAACTTAGTCGGCAGCACTTCCTTGAGCGCGACCTTCATCGGCACCTGGTCGGAGAGCCGGTTTGCCTTAGCCATTGCGGCCGAACCCCTTGCGCTTGATGCCCTTGAGGGGGAGCGGCGTGTAGCTCGACCCGCCCCAATATGCCCGATTGCGGTTCGCCGCCTTGGTGCGGCCCCACAGGAAGATCAGCCGAAAGGCGTTCACGTCATGGCGCACGATCAGGCGCGACAGGCCGAACGTCACGCCAGCGTTCACCGCGGCATAGACCGGGTTGTTGAAGCCGATGAGGATGCACACCGACGAGATGAGGATCAGCACCGCCGCCTCGATCGGGATGCCCGCGAACAGCGCAGGTCGCGTCACCGCCAGGAACAGCGGATTGCGCGCCATGACTTCCCGATCCTCGTCCACGCTCGATACTCCAACACAACAACGCGGAAGCGGGGCGCGAACGCCCCGCTTCCTATCCGATCAGCCACCGTTGAGCTGGTCGACGATCCACGGCGCCGAGAAGATCAGCGCAATGCCGATGATGACCGTGACGAGCGCGCCGGTGTTGACGCGGCCCGTCAGCCACCCGAAGCCCGCCGCGATGATCGCCAGGATGGCGACGGTCCGCAGGAGGCCGTTGCTCAGGAGGTTCAGCACCGATGTGCCGAAGCTCTCAAGGTTGGTCTGTGCAAACGCCGGCTCGGCCGACAGCAGCGATGCCAGCGCCACCAGGCCGAACATCGACAGCAGATTGCCAACCTTACGCTGGCGCGGCGTCATCGCCTCGACCCGCTTTGTGACGCGCGATCGGAGGGCGAGCGCCGGCCCACCGATCGAAGATACGAAATTCATCTGTCTTCTCCTTCTCGGGCGAGACGCGCTCGCTCATAATCCGCCCTCGCAAACACGTCCCACGATGGCGGCGGTGATGGTGGCGCAGCTTGACGCTGCCCCGACGCGGACGTGTTTTCTGCTACCAGCTCGGCGAGCTGCGCTGCCGCGCTCGCCGAGCTGGAATCGGTTGGGCCGGAGAAGGCGGCCACCTTGACCGCGAAGGGCTGGATGCCGTCGGCGAAGCCGGCGTTGCCGACTACCCTTCCGACATACCCGTTGGTGAAGCCACGCGACTGCGACCCGGTGTTATACATGGATAGAGCAATGCGAAGCGCGCGCTGGGGGTGTAGCCCCTCGCGCACGCTACGATAGTTGCCGGAGATGACCGCCCCGGCCGCGGCGATGTTCGTGCAGGGCTCGAACACCGTGTCCCACGTCAGGCCGAGAGCCTTCATGTTGCGAGAGTTGATCTGGCCCAGGCCGAGATCGACCGAATAGCCCTTGGCGACGTAGAAGCGCGCGACCTGGATCGCCTGCGCGACGCTAGTCGGCTGCGCGACGCTACGACCGAGGCCGTTGACGCCGATCGCCAGCTCGTTGCCGCGGCTTTCAGTCTGGACGATCGCCGCGATGGTCGCAGGAGCCACGTTCGGCGCGCATTGCGCCGCGAGACCCATGACGACAGCGGCGGGAAGCGTCACTTTTGCTCCAGGGTGCCCGACCCGAATGGCGAGCCCGGCTGCGCCGTCGCTTCCGCTTGGTCGACCTGCGAGCTGCTGGGGACCGTGTAACGGGTCCGCGAGCCGTCCTGCATCGTCATCACGACATAGCCGGGGCGACCGTTCTTCGGCTTGGTATAGTCCGCCTTGCTCACGCCGCCCGCGCTGCATGTCGGGAACCCGCCACCAAGGCCGAGATGCGTGATGAGCTTGCGGATCGGCGGGACGCACTCCTTGAACTGCATCCATCCGCCCGGATTGCTGGCGCAGAGCAGCACTTCGCACGCCCAGGTGTTGTCGGCTCGCGCCGGCGTGGCGGCGAAGGATGCTGCGATGAGGCCGGAGGCCGCGAGGCCCGTGTAGAAGCGATTTACCATGTTTTCACTCCTCTAGGGAAAACAGGTTAAATCGCTATCGCTCCGCTGCCTAGCCACAAAATGACCAAAGTTTCATCCGCTTCGGATCGGCCCATCGCTTCAGAACGACGTTTCATCTCTTAGCCCAGGGTAGGGATGGACCGCGATCGTGCCCTCATAGCCGTAGCACATGACAATGTGACGAATGGCCGAAGCTGCTTTCCTATACAAGCGGATACGCTTCTTGTCGTAGAGGCCGACGTGGAACAGCGCCGTGCCGCGCCAGCTCACCCGAACATTGATATGCCATTTCCCCGTGTCATGCTGACAGACATGGACGTCCGTCATCTTACCGCCAGGCGGACGCTGCGTGGTTAACTCACGTTCTAGGATCAGCTCTAATTCCATCCCTGCCCTGCCCAAAGCGATTTCATAGGTTTTCGCTGGCGCTATGCGCCACCCCGCGATAGCAAGTATGCGTGCAGCGACGGGAGCGGTCCAGAGATGGCACAACGCCAGGGTGCGACAATCGAGGATCAAGCTGACCGCATCGTGCGTCAGCTAGGCGGCAAATGGCAGGGCGACTTCGCCATGTGCCGATGCCCCGCCCACGCCGACGGCAAAGCCAGCCTGTCGGTCCGCGTCGGCGAACGCGCCGTGCTGTTCCATTGCTTTGCCGGCTGCACGGCCGAAGCGATCATGACGGCACTACGCTCGGGCAAGATCCTCGCACCCGTCGACCACAACCCGGGCCAGCGTCAGGACGGCAAGGCCGACCTCAACAAGCTGGCGCTGGCGGTCTGGCGCCATGCCGAGCCCTTCGCCGGCACCCTCGCCGACCGCTACTTGCGCGAGGGGCGCTCCATCGTTCCCGATGGGATCAACGCCCGCTTCGATCCGCGTTGCCAGTGCGGCGCCGGCTCCGCCAAGGCGTTCGCCCCGGCGCTGATCGTGCCGATCGAGGAGGACGCGGGCGTCGTCGCGATCCACCGAACCTTTCTTACGCCCGACGGGCGCTGGAAGGCCGACATGGACGAGCCGAAGCGGATGCTCGGCAACCCCGGCGTCGGCGCGGTCCGGTGGGGCGGCACGCCGATGGACGGTGTGCTGCGCCTCGCGGAAGGGGTGGAGGATGCCGCGAGCGTGATGAACATGCTCGGCGCCGGCCTGTTCGTATGGCCCGTGCTTGGGATCGAGCGGTATCAGGCCGTCGCAATCCCCGAGAGCATCCATACCGTCGTGATCTACAGCCAGCATGGGGGCGAGGCAGCCCGCGCTATCGCGCGCGCCACCCCACACCTGACGGCCAACGGCCGCCAGCTCGTCAGCAAGCTGCCGCCCCATGCTGGCGACTGGAACGACCTGTTGCGCGAGGTCCGGAAGGTATGAAGCTCTTTCCAGGCGCGACTCCGTTCCAACGGTGGATGATGGGCGCGACGTTCGTAATCGTCGCAGTCTATTCGATCGCACAGAACAAGGAGTCGATTGTCGAAGCGTCGCAAACTAGGCTTACGTCGCCGAATCCCCGAATTATCGACGGCGATACAGTCGACTTCACGAACGGGCGCGTGCGAATTGTTGGTATTGATGCGCCAGATGACGACTTGCCGTTGCTCAAAAGGCTGTCGAGTGATGCGTTGCGAGGTCTAGCGACGCGCGATGGTGGTATGGATTGTTCGGTTTCGATGTTCGATTATGCGCTGCGTCGTGAAAATCAATGTCGCACGAATCCAAAGAGTTACGGGCGGTTGAATCTGTCATGTCGTTTTCCCGCGAATAAGGCGAGTGTCGGAGCTACGATGGTCGCGCAGGGCTATGCTGTCGATTATCGTGTCTATTCGGGCGGTGCCTATATCGATTTGATGCAGAAGGCCGCGGCACAGCGAGCCGGACTTTGGGGTGTTGACTACGAAGGTATGCGTCAGCTTGCGATCAGGCAGGCGCAGGTTCCGGAAGGGTGCAATGTGGGAACGATCAAGCAGTAATGGGGGCCTGCCTTCGGCCCGCGCTCTACTCCGCGCCGCTACCGCGCCGCTTCGCGGAACCCCGCGAGCGGGTTTCCGCCCATACGGGTGACGATCGACTAGGCTGGCAAGGACCGCCCTCGCGGGCGGGCGCTGTCTGTTCAGGGCATCAGGCGGATGCTTGAACCCGGTTCCCCGA
>CAXTNG010000037.1:0-8021 GCA_964245475.1 uncultured Sphingomonas sp.
GCCCCTCCACCACCGCTTCGCGGCGGTCCCCCTCCCCGTGCTGGGGAGGTACTGAGATGCGCCACTTCCTCAACCTCTCCGACGCCGGCGCCGACGGGATCGCGGTGATGATCGCCGACGCGCTCGACCGCAAGGCCGCGCGCCAGGGCTGGCCCAAGGGGCGGGCGGATGCCGATGCGCCGCTCGCCGGCCACGTCCTCGCGATGGTGTTCGAGAAGAACTCGACCCGCACTCGCTTCAGCTTCGACGCGGCGATGCGCCAGCTCGGCGGAGACGTCATCATCTCGGACTCCAGCCAGATGCAGCTCGGCCGCGGCGAGACGGTCGCGGACACCGCGCGCATCCTGTCTGGCTATTGCGACGCGATCATGCTGCGCACCGACGACCACACCAAGGCCGAGGAGATGGCGCATTACGCCTCGGTGCCGGTGATCAACGGGCTGACCGATGCGTCGCACCCCTGCCAGGTGATGGCGGACCTGCTGACGATCGTGGAAAGCGGCAAGGCCCTTCCCGGCCTCAAGGTCGCGTGGCTCGGCGACGGCAACAACGTGCTCGCGTCAATCGTCGAGGCGGCGACGCTGCTGCACTTCGACGTGGTCGCCGCCTGTCCGCAAGGCTTCGCGCCGGAGGAGGAGGCGATCACCCGCAGCTCCGGCCGGGCGCGCGTCGTGGCGTCCCCCCGGGAGGCAGTCGAGGGCGCGGACCTGGTCGTCACCGATACCTGGATCTCGATGGGGCAGGAGCATGCCGAGACCAAGCTGAAGGCGCTCGCGCCCTATCAGGTCGACGCGGGCCTGATGGCGCTCGCCAAGCCCGACGCGAAGTTCCTCCACTGCCTCCCCGCCCACCGCGGCGAGGAGGTGACGGCCGACGTGATCGACGGGCCGCAGTCGCTGATCTGGCTGGAGGCGGAGAACCGGTTGCATGCGCAGAAATCGGTGCTGAGGTGGTGATTCGGGCAGATAGGATAGTTCCTATCGTCACCCCGGCCTTGTGCCGGGGTCCAGCGTGCGGCAAGCGAAACCGCCTGAGCTTCAAGCTTCTCGCGTGCGGAACCCTGGACCCCGGAACAGGTCCGGGGTGACGGTTGTAGCGTTGATCGCCCCCGAAGCGCCCCCCATATCCGCCCCGCATGTTTACCCAAACCATTGAGATCGATCAGGCGCTGGGCTTCGCCATCCCGTCGCGCCATGCCCGCGGGCGGCTGGTGCGGCTGGGGCCGACGCTCGATGTGGTGCTCGCCGCGCATGCCTATCCGCCCGCGATCGAGGCGCTGCTCGCCGAGGCGCTGACGCTGGTCGCTCTGGTCGGCTCGACGCTCAAGGATGCCGGCGGCCAGCTCACCATGCAGACCCGGAGCGACACCGGGGTCGTCCGGCTGCTCGTCTGCGATTATCGCGGCGGCGAGGTCCGCGGCTATGTCCAGTACGACGCAGACAGGCTCGCCGAGGCGCCCGAGCAGCCCAGCCTGTTCGCGCTGTTCGGCCAAGGCTATCTCGCGATCACCTTCGACCTCGAGACCAGCGGCGAACGCTACCAGGGCATCGTCCCGCTCGACGGCGACACGCTGGCGGAGGCGGTACAGAGCTATTTCATCCAGTCCGAGCAAATCCCGACCCTCGTCCGGATCGGCATCTGCCGTGACGGGGATGAGCACGTCGCCGGCGGGCTGTTCCTCCAGCATCTGCCCGAGGGTGAGGACGGGCGCGAGCGGCTGCACACCCGGCTCGATCATCCCGAATGGGATCACGTCCAAGCCTTGGGCGCGACGATGGGGGTGGACGAGCTCGCCGACCCGGCCCTGCCGCTCGAGACGCTGGTGTGGCGGCTGTTCAACGAGGAGGAGGACGTTCGCGTTCTGGCACGCACGCCGCTCGCGCGCGGCTGCCGCTGCACGCCGGAGCATATAGCGTCCGTTCTTTCCAAATTCTCTATCGAGGAGCGCCAAGGGATGGCGGACGATAACGGTGTCATCACCGTCGATTGTGCCTTTTGCGCAACCAAGTTCCCGATCGCCGCATGACGGGTGCGTGTCTATTCCTTACATCTTCTACGGCCTTGCTCAGTAATTGATCTATCTTTACGGAATTCATATGGCTGTTAACCTTATTTTAACTATCTTGCTGCAACAGCGATCAGCGTGCTTAACTTCGGCACGGATTTCTCCCTTGATCGAGTGGCGACGCTCGTACTGGGCCGCTGAAAGGCGGCCCAATTTTTTGCCTTTGGTGCAGGCATTGCCGCAGCGGCGCGCTTGGCTTAGCGCGCCTGCCGATCATGGATGATGCACCCCAGCCAGTGGTGGCGCTGGTCTCCGGCGGCCTCGATTCGATGGTGGCGGCCGCGCTGCTGCGCGAGCGCGGCCACCGCCTGTTCGCGCTGTCGGTCAACTACAACCAGCGGCATCGGATCGAGCTCGCCGCCGCCCGCCGCGTCGCCGCGGCGCTCGGCGCCGAGCGCCATGTCGTACTTCCGCTCGACCTGTCCGTGTTCGGCGGGTCGGCGCTGACCGACGACATCGCGGTGCCCAAGGAGGGCGTGGGGACGGGTATTCCGGTCACCTATGTGCCCGCACGCAACACGGTGTTCCTCAGCCTCTGCCTGGCGTGGGCAGAAGCGGCCGGCGCGCGCGACCTGTGCATCGGCGTCAACGCGCTCGACTATTCGGGCTATCCGGACTGCCGGCCCGAGTTCGTCGCCGCGTTCGAGGCGCTCGCGCGCGTCGCGACCAAGGCCGGCGTCGAGGGCGAGCGCTTCCGCGTCCACGCGCCGCTGCAGATGGTGACCAAGGCCGACATCGTCCGCGAGGGCGCGCGGCTCGGGCTCGACATGGGGCTGAGCTGGTCGTGCTACGACCCGACGCCCGAGGGGCTGCACTGCGGCGCCTGCGACAGCTGCCGGCTGCGCGCCAAGGGTTTCGCGGAAGCCGGCGTGTCCGACCCGACCGCCTACGCCGCCTGATGGGCTATGCGGTCAAGGAGATGTTCCTGACCCTCCAGGGGGAGGGCGTGAACGCCGGCGCGCGTGCGGTGTTCGTCCGCTTTGCCGGGTGCAATCTGTGGTCGGGCCGCGAGGCCGATCGTGCGGAGGCGGTGTGCCGCTTCTGCGACACCGACTTCGTCGGGGTGGACGGCGAGGGCGGCGGGCGTTTCGCCGATGCGGCCGCGCTCGTCGCGGCGGTGGAGGCGCATTGGGGCGCAGGGCGTTCGGAGCGCTTTGCCGTGCTCACCGGGGGCGAGCCGATGCTCCAGGTCGACGATGCGCTGGTCGAGGCGCTGCACGCGGCGGGTTTCCGCATCGCGATCGAGAGCAACGGCACGCTGCCGGTCCATCCCGGCATCGACTGGGTGTGCATCAGCCCCAAGGCCGGAAGCGAGGTCGTCCAGCGCTCCGGCGACGAGCTGAAAGTCGTATGGCCGCAACCCGGCACCGACCTCGACACGCTCGAAAGGTGGGACTTCGCCCACCGCCTGATCCAGCCGCTCGACAACTCGGACGCCGCGGCGAACCGGGCGGTGGCGATGGCCGTGGTGCTGGCGCGGCCGTGGTGGCGGCTGACTCTCCAGACGCACAAGATGCTCGGGATACGGTGATGTCTCTCCTCCCTTCCAGGGAGGGGAGAGTCGCTACCGCGCCGCGAGCCCCACGCCGGCCGGTGGCCAGTTCTGCGCGCCGCACTTCTTGGCCTGCCACTCACCCTTCTTGTTCCAGCAGGCCGCCTCCAGCCGCGGGATCGGCGTCGGCGCACCGCTCAGCACCGCGTAGCGCGGGAACAACTGCTCGCCGTACGGCGTCAGGCTGTTGCGCAGCTCGCGCATCCGCGTCTCGGCCAGGTCGCCGAAGCGCCCGCGCGGCGTGAACACCGCGTCGCGCGCGATCAGGTGCGCGGTCTCGCAGAAGTTGCGCTGCGCCGCGACGGTGGCGAAGCTCGAATAGGTCCGGGTGCCGTACTGGTCGAGCTGGGTCTGCGCGGCGGCAGACGTCTTGGCGGTGCGCGCATAATATTTGGTGAGCGTGTTGAACGCGCCCTTCAGCTCCGGCCCATGATCGAGCAGGATGCCGTTGTAGCTGCGCACGGTGAGCAGGGTCGGCTCGAACTGGCATTGCAGCGCCGCGACGTTCAGCGCCGCGCGCATCGTCCACACCAGCCCGGCGCGCCGCTCCGCGGCCGTGGCGCCGGGGAGCGCGATGGCGATGCCCGGCTCGTCGCCTTTCACCGGCATGCCCGTGAAGTCCTTGGGCTGCAGATAGAATTGGGCCGCGGCGGGCGTTGCCGCCACCGCCACGGCCAGCGCCATTCCCGCGCCCACGCCACGCATCACCATCATCGAACCGCCCCCAAAAACCATAGGTTCGTGATTCTACGGCTTTTTCGACTCGGCCCCAAACGCTTTTTAACCACCCTGCGACGAACCGCCCCGTGGCTGCGACTCCCGCAAGAAAGGGGCCGCCCGGCTGCCCGGGCGACCCCTTCTTCGCGCAACGATCGCCGGACGAGGTCCGGCGGGCCGTTCCACCCGGGCGATTACATCGCGTTGGTGGTGGTCGTCGTCGTGCTGTTGGTGGTCATCATGGTGTCGTTGCCGGCCATCATGCCGCCGTTGTCGGTGGCCATCATGCCGCTGTTCGACGCGCCGTCGACGGCGGTCATGTTGTCGGTCGAGGTGTCCATGCCCTCGGACGAGTTCATGTCGACCACCGTGGTGTTGTCGGTCGTGGTCTCGGTCTTCGAGCCGCAGGCCGACAGCGCCAGCGCGGCAGCGGCGACGGTCGAGGCAGTCAGGATCTTGGAAATGGCACGCATTGAAGAAGCTCCCTAGATAGAGGATTTGGAAGAGGCCTTAATCGGCCCGTTGAAAGCCCCAAATCACGGTAGACATTAAACGACTCGGCGCTTGCCCTCAAGCCTCGTTTTGCACGGCACAAGAAAGAGTTTGGAGGAAGGCCGGAATCGTCGTCGCGAGTGCTTCGTCCAGCGCGGCCATATCGGCCGTTCCGGTGAGCCGCTGCACGCTGGTGACGGGATATTCGGCGAGCCCGCACGGCACGATGCCGCCGAAATGCGACAGGTCGGGCGCGACGTTGACCGAGAAGCCGTGCATGGTGACCCAGCGCCGCACCCTGACCCCGATCGCGCCGATCTTGGCTTCCCTGCCGCCGTCGAGCGTCCAGATGCCGATCCGGCCCGCGGCCCGGAATGCCCCGATGCCGAGCCGCTCCAGCGCGGCGATCACCCAACCTTCAAGGGCATGGACGAAGCAGCGCACATCGCGCCCGCGCTTGCCGAGGTCGAGCACGAGGTAGCCGACCCGCTGCCCCGGCCCATGATAGGTGTAGCGCCCGCCGCGCCCGGCCGGGAACACGGGAAAGCGCGGGTCGAGCAGCTCGGCCGGATCGGCGCTGGTGCCCGCGGTGTAGAGCGGCGGGTGTTCGAGCAGCCAGATCAGTTCCGGCGCGCTGCCCGCCGTCACCGCCTCGGCGCGCGCCTCCATCTCGGCCAGGGCCTGCGTGTAGGGGGTCAGCCCGGGCGTCACCCGCCATGCGATGCCGTCGAGCCCGGTCACGCCCGTGTCCTTGCGCAACATGGCCGCGCTGGCAAGCGGCGGGCGGCTCGGCTAGGGAGTGGCGCAACGACGGGGACGCCGCATGGTCACGATGAGCAACGTTTGGGATCGGGCGGTTGACGTGATCCGCGGGCGAACGGGGCAGCTTGCCACGATAGCGTTCCTGACCCTCTTCCTCCCCAACCTGCTCAGCGCCGCCGTCGCCGGCTTCGCGCCTGACACCAGCCTGATCGTCACCCGGCTGGTTCTGGTCGCGGTTGCGGCGATCGGCATGTTCGGCGGGCTGGCAATGGTGTCGACCGCGACCGATCCCGACGTCGATACGCTTACGGCCTTCCACCGCGCGGGGCAGCGCTTCCTGCCGGCATTGGGGATCAAGATCGTCCTCGGCCTCGCGGTCGGCGTGCTCCTCATCCCCGTTGCAGGGTTGATTGCCGCGTCGGGACTGGACCTTGCGGCCTTGCGTCCTGGGGGCGCGGCGACGGCTGCCGAGCCGGCGCGACCCGGGCTGCTTGCGCTCGCGCTGTTCCTGGCGATGGCGCTCGCGGTCGTGGTGATCTGGGTAAGCGCGCGCCTGGTCGTGCTCAATCCGGTCATCGTCAACGAACGCCACGGCCTGGGCGCGATCGGCCGGAGCTGGGCGCTGACCAGGGGGCTGGTCTGGCGGATTCTCGGCGTGCTGGTGCTGTTCGCGATCGTCGCGGGGATCTCGCTGCTGGCGGTGACCTCGGTTGTCGGGTTGGCCGCGCGGCTTGCGGTCGGCCCGGATCAGGTCGGTGCGGCGAGGTTCATCGCTACGGCGGCGGGCGGGGTCGTCGCGGCCGCCTACGCTGTCGTGCAAGCGGTCTTCGTCGCGCAGCTCTACGTCGCGGTAACCGACCGGAGAGTGACGACGGTCTTCGAATGAGGCTCGACCTGTCCGGCGTGCTCGCCGGTGCGCGGCAGCTGTGGCGCAGCGATCGGGCTATCCTGCTGCCGCTATCCGCGCTGTTCGTCTTCCTGCCGCAATTCGCGGTGCTGCTGCTCGTGCCCGAGGTGCCGGAGCCAAGCCCCGGTATGTCGCCGGGCGAATGGGGCGCCGCGCTCGAGCCGTGGACCGCGAGCTACGGCGGCTGGTACCTCCTGGCCACGCTGCTGCCGCAATATGGCGCGCTGGCGCTCGTCGCGCTGTACATGCCGCCGGCAGCGACCGCGGGCCGCGCGATGGCACGCGCCACCCGGCTGTTCCTGCGCGCGCTGCTCGCCGGGCTGCTGGTGACGGTGCCGTCGGGGATCGCGGCGCTGATGGCGCTGTCCGTACCGGCGCTGGCGCTCGTCGTGACCCCGGCGATCGTCTACCTGCTCGCGCGCACCACCCTCGCCAACCCGATCATCCTCGCCGAGCGTGGCACCGGTGCGATCGCAGCGGTGATCCGCAGCTGGCAGCTCACCCGCGGCCTCGGCCTGGCACTGGCCTTGCTCGTCGGCGGCATCCTCATCGGCGGACAGGCGCTCCGCGCCGTGATGGCGGCGGTCGACGCGGCGGTGCGAGCCGGGCCGTTCGCCAATCCGGTGCTGCTGGCGATGATCGACGCCGCCGCGGCGGGCTTCGTCTGGGTCGCGATGCTGGCGCTCGCGCTCGTCCAGGTCGTGCTCTACCGCCGGCTCGCCAGATAAGGGATCTGCGGCGCGGCGTCCGGCGAGAGCAGCCCGTTCGCGCGCGGGTCGTCGAAGGTCTCCAGCGTGCGCTTCACCGCCCGGAACCCGTGAGCGATGTAGAAGCCGAGCGCGCGATGGTGGTCCAGCGTGCAGGTGGCGACCCGGACGCTGCCCACGCCCGGTCGCCAGGCGAGCGCCAGCGCCAGCGTCATCAGCCAACCGCCGTGCCCGCGCCCGGTCAGCTCCGGCACCAGTCCGAAATAGTCGATGCTGCAGCGATCCTGCTCATGGGTCAGCTCGAGCAGCCCGACCTCGATGCCGCCCGCGTCGACCACCGCATGCACTTGGGTCCGCGGGTCGTGCGTCACCGCGGTCAGGCCTGAGTCGGTCATCGCGAGGCGCGAAAACCAAAGCCACGGCCCGCCCACCCGGCGGAACAGCGCACGGTACTTGTCCGGATCGGGCGCGGCCCAGCGCTGGAGGCGCAACGGTGAAGCGGGCAGGGGGCGCGGCCGCGGTCGCTCGCGCATCTCCAGCGTGGTGACGATCGTCGCCACCCTGTCACCGGGGATGTCCCTTAGTCCCCCCATCTCAATCCCACGTAGCGAGCGGTGGCAGGCTCATCAGGATGGCGTCGATGTTGCCGCCGGTCTTGAGCCCGAACAGGGTGCCGCGGTCGTAGACCAGGTTGAACTCGGCGTAACGCCCGCGCCAGGCGCGCTGGATCGCGTAGCCGTGCACGGCGGCCCCCGCCGCCCGCCCCCGCCCGCCCACGGGCCGGGGGCCGGCGGGGGACGCCGCGGCGCCGGGGCGGGG
>CAXTNG010000037.1:8031-14829 GCA_964245475.1 uncultured Sphingomonas sp.
GTAGAAATAGTCGTCGGCCCACTTCCTGAACCGCGGGTAGTAGCTTGGGTCGTGCCGGCCGCAGGCGGCTTCGAGCACGCGGTGGAACTCGGCGGTGTCCTCCTCCACCGGCAGCGGCGGGTTGAGGTCTGCGCCGCCGCCGAACCACTGCTTGGTCGTGCGCAGGAAGCGCGTGTTCATGTGCACGGCGGGGACATGCGGGTTGGCCATATGCGCCACCAGGCTGATCCCGGTGGCGAAGAAGCGCGGGTCCTGCGCCGCGCCATGGATGGTCTTGCCGAACTCGCCCTCCAGGTTGCCGCCGACGGTGGAGACGTTGACCCCCACCTTCTCGAACACGCGCCCCTTCATCACCCCGCGCACGCCTCCCCCGCCGGGTACGCCGGAGGGATCGGTGCGGTCCCAGGCGATATAGTCGAAGGCGGCATCCGACCCCGCCTCGCGCTCGATCGCCTCGAACGTCGCGCAGATACGGTCGCGCAGGGACTCGAACCAGGTGCGCGCGGCTTGCTGTTGGCTGTCCAGTTCCATGGCCGCGAACCTTGCCGCGCGCGCGGACGGGGTCAACCGGTCACGTCGCGCCATCCCGTCTGCCGCAGCGCTTCCGCCAGCACGATCGCCCCTGCCACCGCGACGTTGAGCGAGCGGAAGCCGGGCCGCATCGGGATGCGCACCCGCAGGTCGGCCGCTTCGTGGACGTGAGGCGGCACGCCCGCGCCCTCCGACCCCAGCAGCAGCACGTCGTCCCTCCCGAAACGCACTTGCGGCAGATCGACCGCGCCGCTCGTCGTCAGCAGCACCAGCCGCCCCGGCGTGACGGCTCGGAAGGCAAGCCAATCGGCGTGCCGCACGACATTGGCCGCCTCGGCATAGTCCATTCCCGCCCGCGCCAGCGTGCGGGCGCTCCACGGGAAGCCGGCGGGCTCGATCACGTCGACGCCGATGCCGAAGCAGGCGGCGGTGCGCAGGATCGTGCCGACATTCCCGGCGATGTCCGGCTGGAAGAGGGCGATGCGCATGACGCCGGTCTTAGCCGGGGGCGCTTCACCCGGCAAAATGCTGTTGGCAAAGCGCGGCGCCCCCGTCTATCAGGCCGATGCCCGTCGTGGGGACGAGGGCAGCGGGGCCGTTGCGCGTCCGTTCAGGTTTCCCCGACGTAGCGGGTTCAGGTGAATGGCGACTGACGCAGACAGGCTTCCTCCCGGAGAATCGCCGGAACTGCTCCATGAGGAGGTCCACGATCCCCGCCGCCGCGACTTCATCAACATCGCCGCCATTGCTTTCGCCGGCGTCGGCGCGGTCGCGATCGTGTTGCCGCTTGTCAACCAGATGAACCCGTCCGCAGACGTGCTGGCGCAGTCGACCACCGAGATCGACCTCAGCAAGATCGCGGCCGGCCAGGCGGTCAAGACGAGCTTCCGCAAGCAGCCGCTGTTCGTCCGCAACCTGACCCCGGCCGAGATGGCCGCGGCGAATGCAGTCGACGTCGGCAGCCTGCGCGACCCGCAGACGCTCGCCCAGCGCACCAAGCCCGGCAAGGAGAATTGGCTGATCACGCTGGGCGTCTGCACCCACCTCGGCTGCGTGCCGCTGGGCGCGGGCGAGGGCGAGAACCGCGGGCCGTTCGGCGGCTATTTCTGCCCGTGCCACGGGTCGGCCTACGACACTGCGGCGCGTATCCGCCAGGGGCCGGCGCCGCAGAACCTCCACGTTCCCGATTATACCTTCAACTCCGACACGGCCGTGACGGTCGGCTGAGGACGCGCAACACCATGAGCTTTCCCTGGGCCAAGCACTACGAGCCGAAGCAGCCGCTAATGCGCTGGCTCGACGAGAAATTG
This sequence comes from uncultured Sphingomonas sp., assembly GCA_964245475.1. Lineage (GTDB taxonomy): Bacteria > Pseudomonadota > Alphaproteobacteria > Sphingomonadales > Sphingomonadaceae > Sphingomonas. The sequence continues at coordinate 9,873 of CAXTNG010000037.1, forward strand.
CCGCTGCCGCGCCTCGTCTACAATGCGGTCGGTGCGGGCTATCCGGTGCCGCGTAACCTCAACTATTTCTGGAACTTCGGCGTCCTCGCCGGGATGGCGCTGACGCTGCAGATCGTCACCGGCATCGTGCTTGCGATGCATTTCGCGTCCAACTCGGCAATGGCGTTCGGCTCGGTCGAGGGCATCATGCGCGATGTCAACGCCGGCTGGTTCCTGCGCTACGCCCACGCCAACGGCGCGTCGATGTTCCTGCTCGTCGTCTACATCCACATCGGCCGCGGCCTCTATTACGGCTCGTACAAGGCGCCGCGCGAGATGGTGTGGCTGCTTGGCGTCGTCATTTTCCTGCTTATGATGGCGACCGCGTTCATGGGCTATGTCCTTCCCTGGGGCCAGATGAGCTTCTGGGGGGCGCAGGTGATCACCGGCTTCTTCTCGGCGATCCCCTTCGTTGGCGAGACGATCCGCATCTGGCTGCTGGGGGGGTTCGCGCCCGACAATGCGGCGCTGAACCGCTTCTTCTCGCTCCACTACCTGCTGCCGTTCGTCACCGCCGGCGTAATCATCCTCCACATCTGGGCGCTCCACATCCCCGGATCGAACAACCCCACCGGCGTCGACGTGAAGGGCGAGCAGGACACGGTGCCCTTTCACCCCTATTACACCGCCAAGGACGGCGTCGGCGTTGGCGTGTTCATGCTGGTGTTCGCAGCGCTGATCTTCTTCTCGCCCAACCTGCTCGGCCACCCGGACAATTATATCGAGGCGAACCCGCTCTCGACGCCCGCGCACATCGTGCCCGAATGGTATTTCCTGCCCTTCTACGCGATCCTGAAGTCGTTCACCGCGGACTTCATCCTGCCGGCGAAGCTGTGGGGCGTGCTGGCGATGTTCGGCTCGATCCTGCTGCTGTTCTTCCTGCCCTGGCTCGACACGTCGCCGGTGCGCTCGGCGAACTACCGGCCGAAGTACCGCATCTTCCTGGTCGTGCTACTCGTCGACATCCTGATCCTCGGCTATGTCGGCGGGGCGGAGCCGATCGCGCGCAACGTCATCATGGGGCAGATCGCCGCGGCCTATTATTTCGCGCACTTCCTCATCATCCTGCCGTGGATCTCGCGCTCGGAGCGGCCGCGCCCGCTTCCGTATTCGATCACCGAGGCGGTGCTGACGAAGCACGGCGGCACCAGCCCCGCGCAGACCGCGATGGCGAACTGAGCACGAACTCGGGGACGAAAGAAAAGAACATGGTTCGTGCAATCTCCTACCTGATCGGCCTCGCGTTCGTCGGCGTGCTCGCGCTGGCGCTGTTTGGCACGGTCAAGACGACGATCACCGATCCGACGCCGCCCTCCGCCGAGAAGGAGTTCCGCGTCGAGCCGGAGAGCGCCGGGCTCGCTTCCGAAGGCCTGTTCGGCAAGTTCGACCGGCGTCAGGTGCAGCGCGGCTTCCAGGTCTACAAGGAGGTCTGCTCGGCCTGCCACAGCCTGAAGTTCGTCTCGTTCCGCGACCTCACCCGCATTGGCTATTCCGATGCTGAGGTGAAGGCGATCGCCAATCAGTGGGTGATCGAGCAGCCGAGCGTCAACCCGGACACGGGCGAGGCGGGCACCCGCAAGAACATACCCTCCGACCGGTTCCCGTCGCCATTCGCCAACGAGGTCGCCGCGCGCGCCGCCAACAACGGCGCGAACCCGCCCGACCTGTCGCTGATGGCCAAGGCGCGCGAGGGCGGCCCGGACTATATCCATGCGCTGCTGCTCGGCTACCGGGATCAGCCGGGGTACAAGAACGATAAGGGCGAGGTGCTGCTGACGAAGTTCCCGGACGCCAAGACGCCGGATGGGCTCTACTTCAATCCGGTGTTCGCGAACCTCAACATCCACATGCCGCCGCCGCTGACCTCCGACGGCCAGGCGCCCTATGCCGACGGCACCAAGGCAAGCAAGGAGCAGATGGCGCGCGACATCGCCGCTTTCCTGACTTGGACGGCCGAGCCGAACCTCGAGGCGCGCCACGGCGCAGGCATGGCCGTGGTGCTGTTCCTGCTGGTGTTCTGCTTCCTGTGCTGGGGCGCGTACCAGAACGTCTGGCGCGAGGTGAAGCACTAGGCGCAGCGCGCACGCGCGGCCTAGCCGCGCGAGACGCGCCAGCCCGGCCAGCGCAGCAGAGCGCGCCACAAGGCGCAGCTTTGCTGCGACTGACGGCGCGTGGGTGACGAGAGCCCGCCGCTCGCAACGGAACCCTCGCCCATCACTCCTCGTTTACCATCCAGCGGCAGCGCGTATCCGCTGCTTCTTGCGTACGGGAGCGGTGCAGATGATCTCCAAACGTCTTGGCGGTGTCTGCGCCGCTCTTGGCCTCGCCTTCGGGCTCACCGCCTGCGTCGATGACTATGGCTATGGCGGCATGGGGGTGGGCTACGGTAACGCCGGCTATTACGGCGACCCGTATTACGACGGGTACGGCTACGGCAACTACGGCTACGGTCCGTCCTATTACGGCTGGTACGGCGACTATTATTACCCGGGCACCGGCATCTACGTCTATGACCAGTACCGCCGCCCGTACCGCTGGAACGACAATCAGCGCCGCTATTGGAGCGCGCAGCAGCGTTACCGCGGACGCGACTGGAACGGCAGCGGCAGCTGGAACGGCTTCAATCGCACCCTTGCGACCCCGGGGTATGACGGCAACCGGCAGTGGCAGGGAAACCGGCAGTGGCAGGGCAACCGCAACGGCTCCGTGCCGCAGACCGGGAATGCCTCCGGTCAAGGCTATCGACGCTCGCAGGGCTACCAAGGCACGCCCGGAGCGCAGAGCTATCGCGGCGACGCAGGGCGGCAAGGCTACCGCGGCAATCCGGCCGCCGCGGACGGCAACCGGACCTACACCGCGGCGCCTACCCCGCGAAGCTCCGGTCAATGGAGCGGCCGGACGAGTCGCGCCGGGCGCAACCCCGAGCAATAGCCGTTAGGCAGCCGGGCGGGTCGCGACCAGGCCGTTGGCGACCATCGTCATCACCGCGGCGCCCTCCTGATTGAGGACGGTCATCCGGCTCTTGGTGATCCCCATCTCCGGGCGCGAAGCCGACACGCGCGCCTCCAGCACCTCGGTCTCGACTGACAGCGTATCACCCGGATAGACCGGCTTCAGCCAGCGCAGCTCGTCCATTCCCGGTGAGCCCAGGCTCGCCTGCCGGGTCTCCTTCATGTGCGCGACAAGCATCGCCATCATCATCGCGCAGGTGTGCCAGCCGCTTGCCGACAAGCGCCCGAAATGCGTCGCCGCCGCCGCTTCTTCGGAGAGATGGAAAGGCTGCGGATCATAGCGGCGCGCGAAATCGACCGCCTCCTCGCGCGTGACCTCATAGGCGCCGAAGCGCGCGGTATCGCCGACCGCGATATCCTCGAACCAGCGCATCAGCGGGTGCCTCTCGTCAGCACGGTGCGGAACGGCGCATCGGTGCCGTCGACCCCCGCCGCGGGCGGCAGCCCGATCAGATCGCGCAGCAGCGGATAGAGATCGACATTGTCGAAGCGCGCCAGCTTGCGCCCGCGCGCAAACGCCGGCCCGGTGGCGATGAACGTCGCCGCAACCTCGGGCGCATCCGGGTCATAACCGTGCTCGCCCTTGGTGAAGGCCTTGGGCTTCTCCGGCCAGCTCCACCCCACGTCGGCCATGCAGAAAAACGGGGCGACGCGCGGGTTGGTCCCGTAGTGGAAGCGCGCGGGCAGATCGCGCTTCGCCCAGCAGGTCAGATGCGCGGGCGGGTGCGCCAGCCGGGCGGCAACCGCCGCCTCGTGGCCGGGCTTGGGGAAGATATCGAGGTTTGGCCCTTCGGTGATCGACTCCATGATCGCCGGATCGACAACCTCGCTCAGCGGGTGGATATGCTCAGGGAGTACCGCGGCCATGCCGTGATCGGAGACGACGAGGAGATTAACCGGTTGGCGCATCGCTGCGAGCGTGTCGACGAGCCGGCCGACCTCGGCATCGGCCTCGCCGATCGCGGCGCGCTCCTCGGGCGAGTCATAGCCCTGGTTGTGCGACGCGCGGTCGACCACGTCGAAATAGAGCAGCACGAACTGAGGCCGGTCGGACGGGCGCCGCAGCCAGTCGAGCACGGTGTCGACCCGCTGCGTGCTGGTGATCTGGTTGTCGAACGGCCACCAGATTGAGGCGTGCCTGCCGTCGATCGCGACATCCGATCCAACCCAGTAGAGCGTGCCGGTGCGGATGCCGGCTGCCTCGGCATCGAGCCAGATCGGCCGTGCCTGGTTCCACCAGAACGAGTCGCGGTTGGTGAGCGGATCGGTGTTCTTGAACGTCACTCCCGGCCGCGTGGGATCGCGCATCTTCTGGTCGACGATGCCGTGACGGTCCGGCCGCACACCGGTCACCAGCGTCATGTGGTTGGGGAAGGTGTTGGACGGAAAGCTCGGCCGCATCGACCCGCTCACCCCCGCAGCGGCGAGCGCGTCGAGGTGCGGGGTCAGCCCCTTGCCGAGCCGGTTCGCACCCAGCCCGTCGATCGAGACGAGGATGGTGACGGGCGGGCGCTGCTCGGGCGCGGCAAGCGCACCGGTGGCGGCAGGCGCAGGCTGTGTAACGGCTGCCAGGGCAGGGGGCGAGTAGGGGTAGCCGCAGGCGGCGAGGGCGAGGGCCAGCAGGGGAGCTAGGATACGCATCGTCACACTCCGTCCATCCGTCGTCGCCCCGGACTTGATCCGGGCCCAGGCTGACTTGCCTGCCTAGGATAAGAAGCCGAGCTCCGGGTCAAGCCCCGGGCTGACGAAGGTAGGTGGCTACACGTTGAACCGGAACAGCATCACGTCGCCGTCCTGCACGACATATTCCTTGCCCTCCTGCCGCAGCTTGCCCGCGTCACGCGCGCCGGCCTCGCCCTTGCAGGCGACATAGTCGTCATAGGCGATCGTCTCCGCCCTGATGAAGC
>CAXTNG010000037.1:14839-17448 GCA_964245475.1 uncultured Sphingomonas sp.
GTCCAGGCGCGCGCTTCTTTCGGCCCGGCGGTGAAGAAGGTGAGAAGGTGCAGCAGCGTGTAGCCGGCACGGATCACGCGGGCGAGGCCGGTCTCGGTCAGACCGAGTTCGGCAAGAAAATCGCCGCGATCCTCCGCCGGCATGGTTGCGATCTCCGCCTCGATCGCGGCCGATACGACCACCGCCTCGGCGCCTTCGGCACGCGCCTTTTCGAAGACCCGCGCCGAATGCGCGTTGCCCGCCGCGGCATTCGCCTCCTCGACGTTGCAGACGTAGAGCACCGGCTTGGCGGTCAGCAGCTGCGCCTGCGCAAAGACGCGCGCCTCCTCGGCATCCTTCGGCACCGTCAGCCGCGCCGGTCTGCCCTCACGCAGCAGCTCCAGCGCCTGCCCCAGGACGGAGGCGCCGATCTTCGACTCCTTGTCGCCCTGCTGGCCTTTCTTGACGAGGTTCGGGACGCGCTTCTCCAAGCTCTCCAGGTCGGCGAGCATCAGCTCGGTGTCGACCGTCTCGGCATCGGCGATCGGATCGACCTTGCCTTCGACATGCGTCACGTCGCCGTCCTCGAAGCAGCGCAGCACATGCACGATCGCGTCGACCTCGCGGATGTTGCCGAGGAACTGGTTGCCCAGCCCCTCGCCCTTGCTCGCCCCGCGCACCAGGCCGGCGATGTCGACAAAGGCGAGCTGCGTCTCGATCACCTTGGCCGAGTGCGCGATGTCCGCCAGCGTGTGCAGCCGCGGATCGGGCACCGCGACGTTCCCCACGTTCGGCTCGATCGTGCAGAACGGATAGTTCGCCGCCTGCGCCGCCGCCGTCTCGGTCAGCGCGTTGAACAGGGTGGACTTGCCGACATTCGGCAGCCCGACGATACCGCAGCGGAAACCCATCAATTAGCCTTGAGTAGATGATGCTGCGCGGCGCGATAGTGACTTGCGCGCGCTAAGGCTACCCTGCGCGGTTTGCGCAGAAGTCTGAGATGTCGACGGTGGACTCGTCCCGTTGAGCCTGTCAAGCTGACGCCTAGCGGGAGGACAGGAATGGGATTTGCGCTCGACGAGAAGAGGGTCAAAGCCGACGTCATCAAGATGTGGATGGGCGGCGGCGGCAACACGCTCGTCAAGGTCATGGGGTTCGGCATGGTGCCCGATCCGAGCCGCCCCATCGGCTATTGCACCACGTTCAAGTTCATCAACGGCCGTACGCCAGCCCTGATGGAAGGCAACGTCGGTTTCGCTGCGAACACTAAGCTGAAAGCAGGTGCGGAGATCTTCCTCGTCCGACCGCTGCCTCCCGCGGACCAGTTCATGTATCGCGGTTACAGCAACACGCCGGAGGGTATCTCTACCCGCATCAAGCCCGCACATCCGCTGTACCCGCCCGGCGCCGGGGTGCCGCAGTGGGAGGTGTTCGCCATGCAGACCGGCCTGGTGCTGCTGGCCTCCGTCCCATCTGGCCAGACGTTCCGCCGAGATCAGGCATCGCTGCCTCCGCCCATCTGAGGGCCTCACGTCTCAAGCGGCAACCGAAGCTGACGCTCGTACGCTCGCGCTGGCGATAGAGGGCATGACCTTGCGCGGTGGGCGCCTTCGCCACTGAGCAAGGCTAATGCTCGCGCCCCAGCGTCACGAAGGCGGTGAAGCTCGCCGCCAGCGCCAGCGCCGCGCCGACCAGCGCGGCGGCGTGGAAGGCGTCGACCAGTCCGCTCCCGGACGCCGTGATCACGGCGCCAGCCAGCGCGGTGGCGATCAGCCCGCCGGTTCGCGCCAGCGCGCTGTTGAGGCCGGAGGCGGTGCCGGTGTGCCGGTCGTCGACCGAGGACAGGACAGCGGTCGTCAGCGGCGCCACCGCGCCGGCCATGCCGAGCGCAATCACGGCGATGCCCGGCAGCACGCCGCTGACATAGCCCGCTTCCGGCGACACCCGGACGAGCAGCGCGAAACCCGCTGCTGTCACCGCCGGCCCGATCGTCAGCGGCCACTTGCCGCCGATCCGCGCGGCGAGCCGCCCCATCGCCCGGCTCGCGGCGCCGATGGTGATCGCGAACGGCAGCAGCGCAAGGCCCGCCTGCGCCGCCGAATAGCCCAGCGCCTCGATAAGCACATAGGGCAGCAGCAGGATCAGCCCGCCGAGCGCGCCGTAGAGCAGCAGCGTGAGCAGGCTCAACCCGACGAAGGCGCGCGCGCCGAACAGCGACAGCGGCATCATCGCCCGGTCGCCGCGCGCCTTTTCGTGAAGCAGGAACCAGCCGGCCAGCACCGCCGCCGCACCGGTCGTGATCAGTCCGTCGGTGGTGACGCCGCGCGCCGCGGACAGGCTGGTGACGCCCCAGGTCAGCGAGGCCAGCATCGCCGTGGCGAGCGCCGCACCGCCAGCGTCCAGCGGGCGCGCCTCCGGCTCGCGGCTCTCGGGCACGTAGCGCAGCGCGATGGCGACGGCTGCGGCGGCAACGGGCACGTTGATGAAGAAGATTGCCGGCCAGCCGACATGATCGACCAGCCATCCGCCCAGCGGCGGCCCGATCGCGCCGGCGATCGCGCCCGCCGCCGTCCAGGTGCCGATCGCCTGCCCCTTGGCGTCGCCCGCGAACGCGCTGCCCAGGATCGCGA
>CAXTNG010000038.1:0-17126 GCA_964245475.1 uncultured Sphingomonas sp.
GCCCTCGCTTGCGCGTCGGGCTAGTGAAAGACACCACTTTCTCGCGACGCTCGGAATGACGGCGCGGGCCGTGGTTCGTCCCGCGGCAGTGGCATGATATCGGCCGGCGATGCGGTCACCAGCGGTCGAGGCGGCCGGCGAGGTCATCGCGAGCAACGACGAGGACGCGCAAGCCTGGCTCTGCGACACGGCGAAGCTTGCCGATTATGTCGTCGACGCGCTCACCGCGACCGAGACCCGCCCGCGCTGCGAGAAGGTCGGCGACGGCGGCTTCCTCAACCTGCGCGGGCGCAGCAAGGTCGAGCTCGATTCGTCCGATCTGCTCGCCTCGGTGCGCATCTGGGCGGAGAAAGGCCGCGTCTATTCGGTCACCCGCAAACCGATGTTCGCGGTCGCGACCGTGCGCCAGCAGGTGCTCGACGGCGAGGTCCGCGACCCCGGCGACCTGATCACCGCCTTCGCCACCGCGATCACCGCGGACCTCGATCCCGAGGTCGCCGAGCTCGGCGACAGCCTCGACGATTGCGAGGAGTCGCTCGACGCCAACCGCGTGTTCGAGCTGCGCCGCGGCGTCACCCGGGTGCGCGTCGCCGCGATCGCCTATCGCCGCTTCCTCGCGCCGCAGCGGCAGGCGCTGGAGAAGCTCGCCGGGCTGCCGGGCGACTGGTTGCAGGAGGACGACCGCCTCCACCTCGCCGCCGCCGCCGACCGCGCGGCGCGCATGGCCGAGGAGCTGGACGCGATCCGCGAGCGCGCGACGCTGATGCACGAGGCGCTGACCGACCTGCGCGCCGAGCAGATCGACAGCCGCGCGCTGCTCATCTCGGTGGTCGCGATAATATTAATGAAGATGACGTTCATCACCGGCCTCTATGGCATGAACGTCGATCTGCCGTTCCAGCACGAACCGTGGATGTTCGACGCGATCGCCGCCACCTGCGTCGTCATCGCGGTCGGCGTCACCAGCTACTTCGTCCGCCAGCACTGGTTCAGGGGGTAAGCGGGATGACATGGTGCTGACCCGATTCCGTTCGTCCTGAGGAGGGACTGAGCTTGTCGAAGGCCCGTCTCGAAGGACCTCGCCCAGTATCCTGTCCTTCGAGACGCCGCTTCGACTTCGCTCAGCGGCTCCTCAGGACGAACGGATCAATCTCACATGATCCGGCTCTCGGCACTGCCCTACAAGCGCCGCATCCGCTACGCACCGCATCCGCGCTCTTTGCATTGTCGATCTCGGGCTCATCCCCGCGCTGCTCGTCCGATCGGCCGCTATCCGGCGATTTGCGCCGCTGGTGTCCACGTCCGGCGAACCCGGCTCGTCACGACGACCGCGATAGTGTCAACCTGGTGTCAACTTAAGCCCCTGCCGCCTCAGCGCAGCGACACCTGCAACCCGTCCATCACGAACTGCACCGCCAGCGCGGCGAGCAGCACGCCGAGCAGCCGGGTGATCACCGCCTCGATCCGGGCGCCCAGCACCCGCATGATCGGCCCCGCCGCGAGCAGCGCGGCCAGCGTCAGCAGCAGGATCGTCGCCAGTGCGGCGAGCACCACCGCCGAGCGCTCCAGCCCGTCGTTGCGCGCCATCAGCAGCATCACGCTCGCGATCGATCCCGGACCGGCGATCATCGGCATCGCCATCGGGAAGATCGAGACGTCCTCGATCTGCGGGTTTTCCGCGACCTTGGCCGCGCGGTCCTCGCGCCGCTGGGTGCGCTTCTCGAACACCATTTCGAGCGCGATCAGGAACAGCATGATCCCGCCCGCGATACGGAAGCTCGCCAGGCTGATGCCGAGGCCCTTGAGCAGATCCTCGCCGAACAGCGCGAACACCAGCAGGATCGCCGATGCGACCCCCACCGCGCGCACCGCCATCGCCCGCCGCTGCGCCCCGCTCGCGCCCGCTGACAGCCCGGCATAGATCGGCGCACAGCCGGGCGGATCGATCACCACGAAGAAGGTGATCAGCGAGGAGATGTAGAGCTCGATCATGGCTTGGGCGCGGCAACGTTGTCGTACAAGACTTGATCCAGACGAACGATCTGTTTGCCGTCTTCCCGCACTGATCGCGCTTGCCGAACCCAGAGCGTTCGCGCGCCATTGGCCTCGACGTCCCACGTCACGTGCAGCGTTCCGTCCTTGGAGACGATATCATCCTGCTTCGATCCGTCGGACCAGACAATCAGATTGTCTGGGACCAGTATCGGACGGGCGCAACTTGCGCGTTTGACTGTAATCGCCTTGCTACCGATCCGCGGCGCAGTCAGCTCGTCGCCGTGATCGAGCACCCAGCGCCAGCCGCCGTCCGCCTGTCGCTTCCACACGGTTGTGAAATAACCGACGCTACCGTCCGGGCGCTTCCACCCGCCGGTGTTGACCGCGAGGCTGCCGTCGCAGGACACATAGCTCGCCGTCGGCCACCAATCGATCGCCTTGGGCGGGTCCTTGCGGTCCTTGAGGAAGGCGTGCGCGTTGGCCGGCTGCGGCACGAACATGGTCGCGTCGTCGGTCGACCATTTGCGGAAGGCGGTCCACTGCCCGATCGCCGCGGCGTCGGCAGCGAAGGCACGCTCGGCCTCGACCGGGGTCTGCGGCACCGCGGCGGCGAGGAGCAGGGCCAGCATCACAGGTCCTTTTTGTACCGGACGCCCTGCGCCCGCGCCGCGGCGACGAAGGTGTTGCGGATCAGGCAGGCGATCGTCATCGGCCCGACCCCGCCGGGCACCGGCGTGATCGCCCCCGCCACTTCGCTGGCGCTGGCGAAGTCGACGTCGCCGACCAGTCCTGCGTCGGTCCGGTTGATGCCGACGTCGATCACCGTAGCACCCGGCTTGATCCACTCGCGCGCGATCAGCCCTGGCATGCCGACCGCCGCGACGACGATGTCGGCCTGGCGGACATGCGCGAACAGGTCGCGGGTGCGGCTGTGCGCGACCGTCACCGTGCAGCTCTCGGCGATGAGCAGCTGCGCCATCGGCTTGCCGACGATGTTCGAGCGCCCGACCACCACCGCCTCGAGCCCTGCGAGGTGCGGATGAACCGATTGCAGCAGCTTGAGGCAGCCGAGCGGGGTGCAGGGCACGAAGCCGTGCAGACCCGTCGCCAGCCTGCCGGCGTTGACCGGCGTGAAGCCGTCGACGTCCTTCATCGGATCGATCGTCGCGATCACGTAACGCGGGTCGATATGCGGGGGCAGGGGGAGCTGCACCAGGATGCCGTCGACCGCCGGATCGGCGTTGAGCTGCCGTACCAGCGCGAGCAGGGCGTCCTGCGTCGTCTCGACGGGCAGCCGATGCTCGAACCCGCGCATCCCCGCGGCCTCGGTCGCCTTGCCCTTGGTGCGCACATAGACCGCCGACGCCGGGTCGTCACCGACCAGCACCACCGCCAGCCCCGGCGGCCGCGGCAGCGCACGCGCCTGCTCCGCCACGCGCGAGCGCAGCGCGGCGGCATGCGCCTTGCCGTCGATGACCGCCGCGGTCACGTCAGAGTGCGACCGGCGTCGCGGTCGAGAGCGCCAGATATGGAAGAACCCGTGATCGCAGGAAGAACACCACCAGGAGAACCACCAGCGGCGCGAAATCGAGCCCGCCGAAGTCGGGCAGGATGCGGCGCAGTGGCCGGTAGAGCGGCTCGGTGATCACGTCGAGCGCCTGGAGGATGGAGGCGACGATGCCGCTGTGCCGGTTCACCACGTTGAACGCGACCAGCCACGAAAGGACGACCTGCGCGACGATCACCCAATTGAGGATCATCAGCAGGAAGTCGACGAGAGAGATGACGAGGTACATGGCCGCGCCCTTAGCGCAACCGCTACCGCCGAACCAGCGTGCCCGCGCCGCGCTGGGTGAAGATCTCCAGCAGCATGGCATGCGGCACCCGGCCGTCGAGGATCACCGCGGCGTCGACACCGGCCTCGACCGCGGCGACGCAGGTCTCCAGCTTGGGGATCATGCCGCCCGAGATCGTGCCGTCGGCGCGCAGCTCGGCGATCCGCACGGGATCGAGGTCGGTGAGCAGCTCGCCCTGCTTGTCGAGCACCCCCGCAACGTCGGTCAGCAGGAAGAAGCGCGCCGCCTTCAGACGCCCGGCGATTGCGCCTGCCATGGTGTCGGCGTTGATGTTGTAGGTGTGGCCGTCGGTGCCGATCGCGACCGGCGCGATCACCGGTATGATCCCGTCCGCCGATAGCGACTCCAGGATGCGCGGGTCGACCGCCACCGGCTCGCCGACGAAGCCAAGGTCGACGTGGCGCTCGATCCCCTGCAACCGGTCGGGCTCGGAGCGCCCGACCTTCGCCGCTGTGACAAGGCCCGCATCCTTGCCCGACAGCCCGACCGCGCGGCCGCCCGCCTGGCCGATCCAGCCGACGATTTCCTTGTTGATCGATCCGGCGAGGACCATCTCGGCGATCTGCGCGGTCTCGGCGTCGGTCACGCGCAAGCCGTCGACGAAGCGCGACTCGACCCCCAGCCGCTTGAGCATCGCGCCGATCTGCGGCCCGCCGCCGTGGACGACGACCGGATTGATCCCGACCGCCTTCAGCAGCACCACGTCCTCGGCGAAGTCTCGCTGCAGCTCGGGCGAGCCCATCGCATGCCCGCCGTACTTCACGACGAAGGTCTTGCCGGCATAGCGCTGGAGGTACGGCAGCGCCTCGGTCAGCGTCTCCGCCTTGGCAAGCAGCGCGGCGTCGGGTCCCCCCCCGGAAAATGAAGCTGTCATCCGCGGGCGGTTACGCGGCGAGCGGGCGCGCGTCCAGCCGCCGGCCGAGCGCGACCAGCCCGGTGATCAGGAAGGGCATCAGCACGACCGACAGTACCACCTTGGTCAGCATCTGCCCCGCCATCAGCCCAAGGATCGGCCGTTCGCCCAGGAACGAGATGGTGATGAACAGCAGGGTGTCGATCACCTGGCTGACCACGCTGGCGATCATCCCGCGCAGCCAGACGAGCTTTCCCTCGCCGCGCGACAGCTTGGAGAAGATGAGGACGTTCAATGTCTGCGAGATGCCATAGGAGATCAGCCCCGCGATCATCATCCGCGCGCCCTGCCCGACGACGATCGGGAAGGCGTCGATCGCGGGAGGGTACATGCCGGCGTCGTGCGGCAGCGCGATGACGATCCGGATCAGCGCCGCCGACACCAGCAGCGGCACGAAGCCAAGCCGCACCAGCAGCGTCGCGGTCTTCTGCCCGTAGAGCTCGGCGACCGTGCTCGACAGCGCGACGAGGATCAGGAAGCCGAAGATGCCCGCCTCGACCGCGAGCGGCCCGAGCGCGACCTGCTTCACGCCCAGCACGCCCGCGATGCAGACCATGCCGCCGTACAGGACGGAGAAGACGAAAAGGGCGCGGGGGATCGGTCGGCTGTCCATCGGCGCGACGCTAGCCCGTTTCGCCCGCCCGTCAAACCACTGGCGAGCCGATTGCCCGCGTGTATGGTGCCAAGCGCATGACCAGATTCCTCATCGGCCTCGCCGGCATCGCCGTCATCCTGCTGATCGCGCTCGCGCTCTCGACCGACCGGCGGGCGATCCGCCTGCGGGTGGTCGGCGCGGCTTTCGCGCTACAGGCGGGCATTGCCACGCTGGTGCTGTATGTGCCCGCAGGCAAGGCGGTGATTGCCGGAATGGCGACTGGGGTCGCCAATCTGCTTGGCTACGCACAGGCCGGGATCGACTTCATCTTCGGCCCGCTCGCCAGCCCCGCGATGGGCGGGCACAGCTTCGCACTGGCGGCGCTGCCTGTCATCATCTTCTTCGCGGCGGTGATCTCGATCCTCTACTACCTCCGGATCATGCAGTTCGTCGTAAAGTGGATCGGTGGCGGCATCCAATACGTGACCGGCATCTCCAAGGTCGAGTCGCTCGGCGCGGCCGCCAATATCTTCGTAGGGCAGAGTGAGGCGCCGCTGGTGATCCGCCCCTATCTCGCCGAGCTGACCGCGTCGCAGATCTTCTGCGTGATGTCGGTGGGCATGGCCGGCGTCGCCGGAACGATCCTAGCAGCCTACGCTTCCATGCTGGGTACCGACCTGCTGCCGTACCTGCTCGCCGCCAGCTTCATGTCGGCGCCCGGCGGCATCCTGATGGCCAAGATGATCGTGCCCGACGATCCCGCGGACCGCGGCCGGGAGCCCGCGGTAGAGGGCGACATACCGTTCGGCGAGGAGCGTCCCGCCAACGTCATCATGGCGGCGGCGGAAGGCGCGCAGACCGGGGTCAAGCTGGCAGTGGCGGTGGGCGCGATGGTGCTGGCGTTCGTCGCCCTGGTCGCGCTCGCTAACGGCATTCTTGGCGGGATCGGCGGCTGGTTCGGCTATCCGGGCCTTACCTTTCAGGCGATCCTCGGGCGCATCTTCCAGCCGGTGATGTACCTGCTGAACGTGCCGTGGGACGAAGCCGGGACGGCCGGCGGCCTGTTCGGGACCAAGGTCGTGATCAATGAGTTCGTCGCGTTCGGCTATCTCAAGGATGCCAAGGCGGCGCTGTCGCAGCATACTGTGGCCGTGGTCACCTTCGCGCTATGCGGCTTCGCCAATTTCTCGTCGATCGCGATCCAGATGGCGGTGACGGGCGGGCTCGCCCCCAATCAGCGGCCGGTGATCGCCAGGCTCGGGCTGCGCGCTCTGGCGGCGGGGAGCCTCGCCAACCTGATGAGCGCCGCGCTCGCTGGCCTGCTGATCGGCTGAGGCCTATTCGTCGGACGTGAGCTTGACCTTGTTGGGCAGGTCCTTACCCTTGGTACGACGCGAGGGGAGCTGCACGGGGTTCTTCTTCTTCCACTCCTTGTAGGTCATCGGCCCGTCGGGGGTCTGCACGATGGTGTCGTCGAGGCTCATCGTGTCGGTTCCGGCTCCGCGCCCGAATAATCGTAGAAGCCGCGCCCGGTCTTGCGGCCGAACCAGCCGGCCTCGACGTACTTCACCAGCAGCGGCGCAGGACGGAACTTGGGATCGCCGGTGCCCTCGAAGAGCACGCGGGTGATCTCGAGGCAGGTGTCGAGCCCGATGAAGTCGGCGAGCGTCAGCGGCCCCATCGGGTGGTTGAGGCCGAGGCGGCAGGCGGTGTCGATGTCGCGGATCGTCGCCACGCCTTCGCCGAGCGCGAAGCACGCCTCGTTGAGCATCGGCATCAGCACCCGGTTGACGATGAAGCCCGGCGCGTCGTTGGCGTGGACCACCTCTTTGCCAAGCGCCTGCGCGAACGCCTCGATCTTCGCGACCGTGTCGTCGGAGGTGGCAAGGCCGCGGATCACCTCGATCAGCCCCATCACCGGCACGGGGTTAAAGAAGTGGACCCCGACGAAGCGCTTGGGATCAGGCGAGGCCTGCGCCAATCGGGTGATCGGGATCGACGAGGTGTTCGATGCCAGGATCGCATCCGCCCCGAGCACGGCGGCGACATCCTTGAAGATCGCACGCTTGATCTCCTCGCGCTCGGTCGCCGCTTCGATCACCAGCGCGCAGCCACGCATCGCCGAGGTGGCGTCGACCGGCTCGATCCGGCCGAGCAGCTGGTCGCGCGCGTCAGCGGTGACCTTCTCCTTGGCGACGAGGCGATCGAGCGCCTTGCCGATGCCGGCCTTACCGGTCTCCGCGCGATCACGACTGACGTCGGCGAGCAGCACCGGATAGCCCGCCGCCGCAGCGACCTGCGCGATCCCCGCGCCCATCTGCCCCGCCCCGATCACGCCGACTGCCTGCATGGTCATCTCCCAAACTTTCCCGGCAACGCCCTAGCGCGGCGGCGGTGCCGCGGTAAGCCGTTGCGTAGCGCCTGCTTGCCCGGCAGTCTGGCGTGAACTGTACAAGGAACTGTCATGCGCATCATCCTGCTCGCGTCGCTGCTCGCCACCACGCCGGCTTTGGCCGCCGACCCGGCGCCCCGGATCACCAAGGAGCAGTTGATGACGCCGCCCGCAGACGCGCGGCACTATACGATCAGCTCGACCGCGGCGAAGCACGGCGACATCTGGTCCTGGAATCTGCCCGACGGGCGCAAGGCGTACCGGATGTCGATGTCGCTGCGCGGCTGGGTGACCGAGACCGATCAGGTGGTGACGATCGGCCCTGACAAGCGTCCGACCGCCATCGCGATCCGCGGCTACACCGACACGGGCGAGGCGACCGAGGATTTCGCCGTCAAGGACGGTGTCGCAACGTGGAAAACGGTAGTCGACTCGGGAACGGCTCCGTTCGGAGCGAAGCGTTATAACACGTATGGCGGCCCACCGTTGGCAAACGAGAGCGACATCGACGCGCTGGTCGCGGCGGGCGACAAGGGGATCGACCTGCTGCCCGGCGGCCACGCCAGCCTGGCCATCGGCCAGCCGATGCAGATCGACGGGCCGCAGGGAACGAAGACGGTCAAGCTCGCCTTCGTCACCGGCTATGGCTTTGCGCCGACGCCGCTTTGGCTCGATGCGGACAACCGCCTGTTCGGCTTCGCCGGCATCGTCTCGCTGCTGCCCGAGGGATATGAGGCGAACGGGCCGAAGCTGAAGGAGGTGCAGGAAAAGGCGACCGCGGCGATGGTCCGCAACGTCGCGCACCGCTTCCTCAGCCCCGCCAACCGGACGCCGACTTTAGTCGACCACGTCCTGCTGTTCGATTCGGTCGTCGGCCGCTATCTGCCCGACCGCGCGGTGCTGATCGCCGACGGCAAGGTCGCGGCGATCGGCGCGGGCGGGTCGGTCAAGGCGCCGGCGGGCGCGACGGTGATCGACGGCCGCGGCAAGACGCTGACACCCGGCCTGTGGGACGCGCACCAGCATGTCGGCGGCGACGACTGGACGCTGCTCCAGAACGTCGCCACCGGCATGACCAACTACCGCAGCCCCGGATCGATGATCGACGAGGCGCAGGACATCTTCAGGCGCCGCGCGGCGGGCGACCTGATCGCGCCCGACGGCAAGGTCTCGGTGATCGTCGACCGCAAGGATCCGCTCGCGGCGCAGGGCGCGCTCACCGTCACTTCGGCGGAGGAAGCGATCGCCGCGGTCGACCGGATCAAGGCGGCGGGAATGTGGGGAGTGAAGTTCTACACCTCGATGAACCCCGCCTGGATTGCTCCCGCCGCTGCCGAGGCGCACAGATTGGGCCTGCACGTCCACGGCCATGTGCCTGCGGGGATGCGGCCACTGGACGCGGTGCGCGCAGGCTATGACGAAGTCACCCACATCAACTTCATCATGATGCAGGCGATGCCGCAGGTGGTGGTCGACAAAGCCAACACCGCCGCGCGGCTGGAAGGACCCGCCAAATACGGCAAGGACGTCGACCTCGACTCACCGGCGATGAAAGCCTTCTACGCCGAACTGTCGAAGCGGGGCACGGTGATCGACCCGACGCTGACCGTGTGGGAGCCGCTGATGACCTCCGACGGCACTGCGCTGTCGCCCGAGTACGCACCGTTCGAGGCGGTCGCACCGCCGTCAGTGGTGCGCGGCTGGCGGCTCGGCGGCTATCCGCTGTTCGACGGGCTGACCCGCGCCGACTTCCGCGCCAGCTTCGCCAAGATGGTGGGACTGGTTGACAGGCTGCACCGCGCGGGCGTGCGCATCGTCGCGGGCACTGACGGCAGCGGGCTGGAGCTGGTGCGCGAGCTGGACTTATATCAGCAGGCGGGGCTGACCAACGCCGAGGCGCTGCAGACGGCGACGATCGTGCCGGCGCGGCTGACCGGGATGGACGACCGGGTCGGCTCGATCGCGGCGGGGAAGACCGCGGACATCATCCTGGTCGACGGCGACGTGTCCAAGGACATCACCAACCTGCGCCATGTGCGGACGGTGTTTCTCGACGGCTACCGGTTGGATGGGGATGCG
Source organism: uncultured Sphingomonas sp. (assembly GCA_964245475.1). GTDB lineage: Bacteria > Pseudomonadota > Alphaproteobacteria > Sphingomonadales > Sphingomonadaceae > Sphingomonas. The sequence goes on from CAXTNG010000038.1 coordinate 9,831, forward strand.
CTGCGGCAGGCGAGCGGGCTGAGCGGGATGCCGCGGTAGTCCTACGCCGCCCGCGCCATCCGCCAGGCGCCGGCGATCTCGTCGAGCATGGCGGCGGAGTCGCGGAAGGGCTGAGGGTCGTGACCGATCGAAGCCTCGACGATCGTGCGACGGGCGCCGGCATAGAGGCGGGAGAGGGTGCCGGACAGCTCGGGATTGCCGGCATGGTCAAGGCCGGCCTCCAGCGCGAACAGGATCGCGGTGGCGCGGGTAACGCGCTCGCTCTTGCGTGCACGATCGCCGCGCTCGGCGGCAAAGGCGGCGGCGCGCAAGGCGGCGGTGAGCTCCTCGTAGAGCAGTTGCACCAGCGCAGGCGCGTCGGCGCCCGAGGTGCGGCCGGCGACGTCGATGCGGCGGTAGGTCGCCGCCGCATCCTGCGGAAAGGCCAAAGCGTAGGCCATCAGCTGTTGCTCTTGGTCCAGATCGCGACCTGCTGCTCGATGAACGCCTGGGTTGCCTTGTAGGCGCTGACCGCCGCGTTCATCGACGAATATTGCTTGATGAGCCGCGTCGAGAGCGCGTCGGACTTGGTGGCGATCGTCGCCTGGTCGGTGGTCACCTGCGTTTGCGCCTTGGTGTAGCGGTCGGTCGAGGCGCCGAGGCCGTAGGTCGTGTTGGCGACCTCGGTGGAGAGCGACTTCAGGATCGCGTTGAGCCCGGTCGAGCCGTCGGCGGAGTAGGCGAACATCGCCTCGACCGCGTCCGGGTCGCTGGCGAGCTTGGCGGTAAGCGTCGCGCTGGTGACCGCGAGCGTGCCGTCGCGATTGGTCGCGACGCCCAATTCGGCGAGGGTGGTCGGGGTGCCCAAGGCAGCGCCGGTGACCAGCGGCTTGAGCGTCATGCCTTGAAGCGATTTCAGCAGCTGCTTGGCGGCGGGATCGGACTTGAGCGCCCCGTCGACCGCGTTGGTCTGATCGGTAACAACCTTGAGAACTTCGTTGTACGCCTCGACGAAGTCGCTGACCGCCTGGGTGAGCGTATCGGTCGGGCGTTCGGCGCCGAGGGTGACGGTGCCGGTCTTGGCGAGCTGGAGTTTCACGCCGCCGACGAGGTCGCTCACCGTGTTGGACGCGCGCTCGACCGCGATGCCGTCGACGGTGAGCTGAGCGTTGAGCGCCTTGGCGGTGAGGTTGGTGGTGCCCGGCATCACGCGGAACTGCGCCATCGTGCCGTCGGGATCGGTGGTGGCGTCGAGCGTGAAGGCCTGGGTGGTGCCGGACGTGCCCTTGAGAGAGAGATACGCCGCGCCGTTCGCGCCGGTGACGACGGTCGCGGTGATGCCCGCCCGCTTCGCATTGATCGCGGCGGCGATGCCGGACACGCTCGAGCTGCCCGCGGGGATATCGATCGTCACCGGCGCCGCGCTGCCGGCGGCAAAGCCGGTCATCGAGGCGCCGTCGGCGGCGTAGGTCGCGGTGCCGAGGGTGAGCGTCAGCCGCGAGGCGCCGGTCGACAGCGCGGCCGAGGCGCTCGTGACGACGTTGCCGTCCTTGTCGCGCACCGCAGCCGAGGCGGCGGCCTGCGCCGAGGCGAGGCGGCCGACGGTGATGGTCGACGACAGGCCCGTCATCTTCTGGCCGGCGATGGCGCTGGCGGCGAGGATGGAGGAGTCGGACACGGTCGGCTGGGTTTGGAGCGTGCCGCCCTTCACCAAGGATTCCAGCGCGGTCGAGAAGGCCGTGACGGTGCTCTTGAGCGTCGCGACTCCGGAAATCTGTTTGCTGAGCGCGTCTGCCTTGGTGGTCAGCTTGGTGGTCTGCGCAGAGAATTGCGCGGTGACGAGGCTCTTGACCAGCGTCTCGGTGTCGAGGCCCGAGCCGGTGCCGAGCGAAGTCAGCAGCTGCTGCGTCGCGCTGGTGCCGGTCGAGGTCGTGCTGGTCGTCGTCATCGCTCGTCCTCGCGCCTGTGGTTAAGAACGGCCGGATGACGCAGGTCTTTAGGCTTGAACGACGCCGTTCTCGTCGAATCGGGCGGTCGACGGGACGTCGATCGCCGGCTGGCCGGTGCCGCCAGCGGCGGCGTTGAGGTTGAAGACGAAGGCGAGGACGGTGGCGATCGCGAGGTACAGGTCGTCGCGCACCTCCTGCCCCTCGCGGCTGGTGTAATAGATGGCGCGGGCGAGCTGGGGATATTCGAGGACGGGGAGCGCGAACTCGGCGGCCAGCTCGCGGATGGCGAGGGCGGTCGCGCCGCGGCCCTTGGCGACGACCACCGGCACCTGGTCGCGGCCGCGGTCGTAACGCAGCGCAATTGCGAAATGGGTCGGGTTGGTGAGGACGACATGGGCTTCGGCAAGTGCCTTGCGCTTGCCGCCCATCGCCAGCTCGCGCGCCTTCGCCCTCATATGACCCTTGGCTTCGGGGTTGCCGTCGCTCTCCTTGTGCTCGTCCTTGACCTCCTGCTTGGTCATGCGGAGCTTGCCCAGGAGGCGGATCGCCTGAATCGGCACATCGACGCCGGCGATCGCGACGAGCCCCGCGGCCATCGCAAGCAGCACCGCGGTGAAGGTGCCGCCGACTGCGCTCAATGCGTGGTGAAGGTCGGAGGTGGCGAGACCGAGCGACTGGTGCGCGACCTTGTTGAGCGCCCAATAGCCGATCGCGCCGAGGAGCACGACCTTGAGCAGCGACTTGCCGAGCTCGATCCAGCCTGCGGGTCCGAAGATGCGCGCTAGGCCGCTTGCCGGGTTGATGCGGCTGAACTTGGGCGCCATCAGCCCGGCGTTGAATCGCAGGCTGCCCAGCCCTGCCTGGCTGAGGATCGCGCCAACGACGGTGATCGCCAACAGGCTGCCGAGTGGCAAGGCGAGCTGGCGGCCCGCTTCGGCGAGCGGGCGCCAGGGAGCGAAATCCTCGACGTCGCCGCGGCCGAAGGTGAAGCTCGCCGTCATGATCGCGCGGCAGGCGGCGAGCAGCGCCGGGCCGAAGGCGATGACCCAGACGACACCCGCCATCGTTACCAGCGCGGTGGCGAGCTCGCGGCTCTTGAGCGTGTCGCCTTTCTTCTGCGCATCGTCTTTGCGCTTCCGGGTTGGGGCTTCTGTCCGGTCCTCTGCCATCAGCCGAGCACCAGGCTCCAGGTCGCGTCGAGGCCCTCGTGGACGATGATCAGCATGTAGTCGCCCATCGCGGGAAAGGCGATCGCCAGCGCGACGACGCCGACCGCGAGGCTGGCGGGTAAGCCGACCGCGAACAGGTTCATCGACGGCGCGGCGCGGCTCATCATCCCCATGACCAGGTTGAGGCAGAGCAGCAGGAAGCCGACCGGGAGCGCGAGCAGCAGCCCGGCGAGGAAGGTATAGCCGCCGAACAGCGCGATGTCCTGGAGCCGTTCGGGCGCGAGCCACTGGCCGGGGGGCAGGACCGCGTAGCTCTTCACCAGCATGTCGACGAGGACGAGGTGGCCGTCGACCGAGAGGAAGAGCAGCGTCAGCATGATCGAGAAGAACTGGCCGAGCGCTGGCGACGGGCGACCGTTCTGCGGGTCGACCGAGGAGGCGAAGCCGATGCCCATCGAAGCCCCGATCAGCTCGCTGGCGACCAGCGGGGCGGCGAAGGCGATCTGAAGGACGAAGCCGAGCGCCAGCCCGACCAGCGCTTCGGCCGCGACGGCGAGGAAGGTGGCGAGGCCGAACACCTGCGCGGGCGGCGCGACGCGGTGGACGGAGAGCACGAGAAAGGCGATCGCGCCCGATATGCCGATGCGGACCGGAAGCGGGATAGCGACGGCGCCGAACACCGGCGCGACGACGAACGCCGCGCCGATGCGGATCATCACGAAGACGAGTGCCCAGATTTGCGGCTCGATCGAAAGGCCGAAGCCTAGCATATCTCCCCTCCCTGAAAGGGAGGGGAGAAGTTGTCGCGCGTACTCCATCTCTATTTAACTAGGTCAGGAATGCGCTCGAACATCCCCACGGTGAAGTCGCTGAGCAGACCCATGATCAGGCCACCGAAGATCACGATCGCAAGCGCGACGACGACCAGCTTGGGCACAAAGCTCAGTGTCTGCTCGTTGATCGAGGTCGCCGCCTGGATCATGCCGATGATCAGCCCGGAGACGAGCACCGGAATTAGGATCGGCGCGGAGGCGAGGGCGAGCACCCACATCGTCTGATTGGCGACGGTAAGGAAATAGTCGGCGTCCACGGCCCTAACTCGCGAACGAGTTGGCGAGGCTGCCCATGGTCAGCGCCCAGCCGTCGACGAGGACGAACAGCAGCAATTTGAAGGGCAGGGAGATGATCTGCGGCGAGAGCATCATCATGCCGAGCGCCATCAGCACGGTCGCGACGACGAGGTCGATGACAATAAAGGGCAGGAAGATCAGGAAGCCGATCTGGAAGGCCGTCTTCAATTCGCTGGTGATGAAGGCGGGGAGCAGCACGGCATAGGGCACGTCGGCGGGCTGCGCATAGGGGCCGGATTTCGCCATCTGGGCGAACATCGTCAGGTCCTTCTTGCGCGTCTGCTTTTCCATGAAGGCGTGGAGCGGCGCGCCGGCCGCCTGTATCATCTCCGTCCCGGCGATCCGGCCGGCGGCATAGGGCTGGATGGCCTGCGCGTTCATCTGGTTGATGGTCGGCGCCATGATGAACAGCGACAGGAACAGCGACAGCCCGATCAGCACTTGGTTGGGCGGGGTCTGCTGGAGCCCCATCGCCTGGCGGAGGATGGCGAGGACGATGACGATCCGGGTGAAGCTGGTCATCATCAGGAGGATGCCCGGCAGGATCGTCAGCAGGCCCATGATGATGAGGACCTGGAGTGACAGCGAGAGCGAGCCCGACTGGCCGGCCTGTTGTGCGCTCAGCTGACCCAGCGCGCGGTCGACCGCGTCGCCGACGCCGGGTGCGGGTGCGGCCTGCGCGAAGGCAGGGACGGCGACGATTGCGGCGAGCAGCAGTGCGAGGACGATCCAGATCAGGCGCCCGCCCGAGCGCTTGGGCGCAGGCTCCGCTTCGCGGAACAGCGAAGGGCCGATGCCGTGGCGGCGGACGGTGCTCATGCCTCGACCTTGTCGACCAGGGTGACGCCGCCGCGGCCCACCGAGACGAGCAGCCGCTTGCCCTCAAAGTCGAGCACCGCAAGGCGCAGGCCGGGCGAGATCATCATCGTCTCCCTGACCGCAATCAGCCGCGTCGAGGGCTTGCCGGGCATGCGCGATCCGAGCCGGCGCCAGAGATAGAGGCAGCCGATCATCAGACCGCAGACGAGCGGCAGCAGGACGACGAGCTTGAGGATGTAGGACCAGAGCATCTCAGCCCCGCTTCTCGGGCGAGACCAGCTCGGTCATCCGCACGCCGAAGCGGTCGCCGACGGTCACCACTTCGCCGCGGCCGATCAGCGTGCCATTGACGAAGACGTCGAGCAGCTCGTTGGCTTGACGGTCCAGTTCAATGACGCTCGACTCACCCAGGGCGAGCAGCTCGCGCAGGGTCAGCTGGGTCGAGCCGATCTCGACGGTCAGCTTGACGTCGACGTCCTGGAGCAGCCGGAAATTGGCGGCCAGGCTGGCGTCGGCGATCAGTTCGCCGGTATGCGCATTCATCGGGCAAGTCCTTCGTCGAGAGCGGCGATCGAGGTGAGGCGGACCGCGGCGCGGCCGTTGGAGGTGCCGACGGTGCCCGCGCCGAGCCGGTCGCGGCCGACCATCACCGGCACCTCGGGGCCGAAGCTGATCGGAATCACGTCGCCGGGCTTGAGGTCCATGAGCAGCGACAGCGGCACCACCGGCTCGGCGAGCACCGAGCGGACGGGGAAGCGCACCGCCATCGCCGCGCGGGTCAGGCCTGCGCGCCACTTGGCATCGGGCTCGGCGGATTTGCTCACTACCTTGCCGGTGAGCGCGGTGCCGTGCGGCTTGAGCGCGACGACCGGATACAGCAGGTCGACGTAGACGGGCTTTGCCTGGCCTGCGGCAATGCCGAAGCGGGTGACGATCAGCGCGTCGTCGGCGTCCATGCCGTGCAGCATCGCGGCGTTCGCCTCGACTCGGCCGCAGGCGAAGTCGATGCGCGCGAGCGGCTCCCAGGCGGTGCGCAGGGGCGCCGCGATCGACTGGCCGATGCGTCCGACGAGCGCTTCCGCGGCGGGCGAAAATTCGGACGGCAGATGCGCGGGCGCCGCGCCGGTGCCGCCGAAGAACAGGTCGAGCAATTCGAGCACGAAGCGACCGTCGAGGACGCAGAGCGACTGGCCAGAAGGTTCATTGGCAGCCCCCATCGCGAACGGCAGCCAGGCCGTGAGACCGTCGGGCCGCTCGGCGCGGTAGTCGGCGAAACGCTGCACCGCGAGCGGCTCGGCGAAGGTGCGGACCTCCTGGCGGAGCAGCGGCTCGAACACGCCGCGCAATGTGCGGGCAAAGCGCGCCGAGAGGTGCTGAAGCGCGTGGAGGTCACCGAACGGGTTGAGCTTGGCCGCCCCGAGCACGCCGTCATGCGTCGCGTCCGCCCCGTTGCGGGAACGGGTGCGGCGTTCGGGTGCGATCGCGCGTGGGGTGGCGTTAACCATATGCTCACTGAACGACGAAGCTGGTAAAATAAGTGTTACTGATGCCGCCAAATCCCTCTTTCTGCTTGAGGGTCTGGTTGATCGCGTCGGTCAGGCGCTTCTGGAGCTGCTTCTTGCCCTCGCTGGTGAACACCTGGTCCTCGGTGGTGTCGCCGAGCGTCAACAGGATCGCCGAGCGGACGGCGATGTCGTTGGACTTGAGGTTCTCTATGACTTCGTCGTCGTACGGCGTCGACACGGCGAGACCCATCTGCACGAAATGCACCGAGTCGCGCAGGTTGGAGGTGAAATCCTTTTCCAGCGGATAGTAATTGGACGCGTATTTGTCGCCGCCCTCGCCGGACGCGCCGCGGACTGAGCCGCCCTTGCCTTCCTCACCCTCGCCGCCGCCGCGCTTCTGCTCGGCCTTGAGGACGAGCTTGGGACCCTTCTCCTCCGGCGCGGCATGGCCGCCGCCGAGCGCGCCGCTGGCATAGACCCCGCCGGCGACGCCGCCGCCGATCAACACGATCGCACCGACCGCGATCACGATCATCTTGCCCATCTTGCCCTTCTTCTTGGGCGTCTCTTCGGTCTTCTCGGCCATGGGTCGGTCCTCTGAACGGATCAGGCGATCCGGGTCGTTGCGGTTTCGGGTTCGTCGTCGCGCGGCGCCGTGGCGGGTGCGCGACCGGCCCGCGGCTGCGGCACGGGCGGCTGCTGGCGCTGGCCGCCCTCGCTGCCGCCGCTCACGTTGGTCTGCGCG
>CAXTNG010000039.1:0-4233 GCA_964245475.1 uncultured Sphingomonas sp.
GGCCGCGGCGGCCAGCGATGGCGAAGGCGGCCTCGAGCAGGTCGCGCCCCAGCCCCGCGCCGCGCCGCTCGGACGACACGAGCAGCCGCACCTCGCCGACGTGGCCGCTCCAGCCGAGCGGATCGCGCACCACCGCCGCCGTGCCGCAGATCGCGCCGTCGCTTTCGGCGAGCACGCTGTCGATCCATCCCTCCTTGATCGCCTCCAGCCAGGCGGCGACGACGCGCGGGTGGCGCAGATCGCGGCCGACGAAGAGCAGGTCGTGCTCGGGCAGCGCCTGCGCGAACGCCAGCATCGCGTCGCCGTCGTCGGGCGTGAAGGCGCGAATGGTATGTTCGGTCATGTCGATCGACTTCCCAGCCAGAGGACGAGCTTGGGCCACAAGCGGCGGATGGCGTTGGCACCGGCGATGAGGCTGACGTGGCCGCCTTTCAGCACCATCTCCTCCTTGTCGGTCGATCCGACCATGCCGATCAGCGGGGCGGACGCGGCGGGCGGCACGATATGGTCGTGCTCGGCGGCGACATGGAGGAAGGGCACGGCGATGTCGCCCAGGTCCACGGCCCGGCCGCCCACCTCCATCGTGCCGTGGAGCAGGCGGTTTTCCCACATCAGCGACTTGGTCGTCTGGCGGAAATACTCGCCGGCGAGCGGCAGCATGTCGCTCGCCCAGCGGTCGAACATGCGGAACGACTTCACGAACTCCTCGTCCCACATCTTGTCGTAGAGCCGCACCTGCGCGGCGACGCGCGCGCCGGGGCGGAGCATGTCGAACGCGGTGTAGAGATAGTCGGCGGGGCAATTGCCGAACGTGTCGACCAGCCGGTCGACGTCGAAGAAGCGGCGGTCGGACCAGGCTTGGAACATGTCCATCGCGCTGAAGTCGACGGGGGTGGTGAAGGTGACGAGATTGGCGAGCCTGCCCTCCCCTTCCAGCGCCGCCCAGAGCAGCGAGAGCACGCCGCCGAAGCAATAGCCGACGACGCTCACGTCGGGCTCGCCGGTCTCGGCGGCGACGCGGGCGACGGCGGCGGGAATGAAGTCGAGGACGTAAGTCTCGAGCGAGAGCGTGCGCTCGTCGGGACGCGGCGGCTGCCAGTCGAGCATGAACACGTCGAAGCCGGCATCGAGCAGATATTCGACCAGGCTCTGGCCCGGCACCATGTCGAAGATATAGCCCTTGTTGGTGGTCGCCATGACCAGCAGCAGCGGTACCCGGTACACCTCGTCGACCCGCGCACGATAGCGCGACAGGCGCATCGTGCCCCGCTCGATCAGCACGTCCTTGGGCGTGCAGCCCAGCGCCGGGCCGGGGCTGGCGAGATACTCCAGCCCCTTGATGTTGCGGGTAAAGGCGCGCTCGAACTCGGCCCGTGCGACGTTGAACAGGTCCGGCGCGGTCGCCATCAGGCGGCGGGCGGCTTGCGGGTGCGCCGGAGCCCGGGCGAGGCGGTTGGCGCGTTACCGGCCAGCGCCGTCTCGATCCGGGCGATCGACGCCTCGATCCGCGCCATCCGCGCGGAGATATCGGCCAGGTCGGTACGACTGGGCAGATTGGTGGCGGCGAGCGCGCGGTCCATCGCCTGCGAGAGCACCGCCTGCATGGACATCGTGGCATTGCCCGCGCCGTGGAGCGAGCGGGCGAACTCCTCCGACTTCAGTGCATCGCCGCCGACCGAATTGGCGAGCTTCTCCCACTGCCCCAGCCACTCGCGCAGCATAGCGGTAGGATCGCTCTCCATGGCGGCATCCTTTCTTGGCGGGTGGCGCACGTCAAGCCGCGTCTACTCCGGGCGCGGCGCTCCGGCCGGCGTCACCGGCTTCGGCCCATCCGCGGTTGCGTCGAGCGTCGCATCGCCCCCAAGTGCGCGGTAGAGCGCGACGCGGTTCTGCGCGGCGACCAGTTGGGTGGCGACCAGGCTGCGTTGCGCGCCGAACAATGAGCGCTGCGCGTCGAGGCTGGAGAGAAAGGTGTCGATGCCGCCGCGGTAGCGCAGTTCAGCGAGCTGGTACGTGTCAAGCGCCGCGTCACGGTTGCGGGTCGAGGCGGCGAGCTGGTCGGCGATCGTGCCCTGACGCGCAAGCGCGTCGGCGGTCTCACGGAAGGCAGACTGGATCGCGCCCTCATAGCTCGCCAGCGCGGCATCGCGCTGCGCCTGGCTGTAGGCGACATTGGCGCGGGCCGCGCCGGCGTTGAAGATCGAATAGCTGGCGCTCGGCCCCGCCGAATACGTAAACGCGCCGCCCGAGAAGAGCGACGACAGCGCGCTGCTCGCCAGGCCGATCACGCCGGTCAGCGAGATGCGCGGAAACAGCGCCGCGCGCGCGGCACCGATGTCGGCGTTCGCCGCGCGCAGCGTGTATTCGGACTGCACGACGTCGGGGCGGCGGAGCAGGATGCCGGAGTCGAGCCCGGCTGGAAGTGCTGCGACGCTTTGCGCCACCGTGTCGATGCCGCCGGGGAGTTGCGCAGGCGCGATCGGGGCGCCGACGAGGAGCTGGAGCGCGTTGACGTCCTGCGCCAATGCGGTCCGCTGCTCGGCGATGCTCGCCTGTGCGGTGGCAAGCACCTGCTCGGCCTGGCGGAGGTCGGTGCGTGGCGCGATGCCGCCCTCCAGCCGCAGGCGGGTAAGGCGAACGCTGCGCTCGGCGCTGGCGGCGGTGTCCTGGGCGATCTTGAGCAGGCTCGCATCGGCGGCGTAGCTCAGCCACGCCTCGGCGACGTCGCCGACGAGAGTCAGCCGGGTCGCCCGCGCGCCCGCCTCCGTCGCGAAATAGCGGTCGAGTGCGGCGCGGGTCTGCGACCGGACGCGTTCGAACAGGTCGAGCTCGAAGGCGTTGACCCCGGCATCGGCCGAGAACGCGCTGCCGGAGCCTGCGCTGCGGCGGCTGCGGGTATAATCGGCGCCGGCAACGACCTCCGGGAGCAGGTCGGCGCGGCGGATGCGGTATTGCGCGCGCGCCGCCTCGATGTTGGCGGCGGCGACGCGCAGGTCACGGTTGTTGGCGAGCGCCTGGTCGATCAGCGTCTGCAACCGCGCGTCGTGGAATATGTCGCGATAGGTGATCGAGGGCAGCGCCGCTTCCGACTGCTGGAGATAGGCGTCGCCCGCCGGCCAGGACGCGGGCACGGGTGCGGCCGGGCGGACGTAGGCCGGCGCCAGCGAGCAGCCGGCGAGCGCCGTCAATGCGAGGCAAGCGGCAGCATGCCTCACGCCGGCAAGCTCCCAGGTGGCGCTTGATGGCCCGTCGGCCGTCCGCGCAGCCTGGCGAGGCCGTCGCGTACGCCGCGGCGGACGAGCACGAAGAACAACGGGATGTAGAAGATCGCCAGCACCGTCGCGGTCAGCATCCCGCCGATCACGGCCGTGCCGATCGCGATGCGGCTGTTCGCGCCGGGGCCGGTAGAGATCGCGAGGGGAAGCACGCCGAAGATGAAGGCGAAGCTGGTCATCAGGATCGGCCGGAGACGGATGCGTGCGGCCTCCAGCGCGGCGTCGATCACGCGCTTGCCGTCGCGCTCGGCCTGCTCGGCGAACTCGATCATCAGGATCGCGTTCTTGGACGCGAGGCCCATCGTCGTCAGCAGCCCGATCTGCAGATAGACATCGTTGATCAGCCCGCGCAGCGTGACGAACGCGACCGCCCCGACCAGCCCCACGGGGATGACGAGCAGCACCGCCACCGGGATCGACCAGCTCTCGTACAGCGCGGCAAGGCACAGGAACACGACCAGGATCGAGAGCGCGTAGAGCGTCGGCGCCTGGCCCGAGGACAGCCGCTCCTGATAGGACAGGCCCGCCCAGGCGACGCTGGTTCCCGGGATCTGCGACGCAAGCGCGGCAATCCGGTCCATCGCGTCGCCCGAACTCTTGCCCGACGCCGGGGTGCCCTGGAATTCGTAGGACGGGACGCCGTTGAAGCGTGACAAGGTCGTCGGCGCCTGCCCCCAGCGGATCGTCGCAAAGGAGGAGAAGGGCACCATCTGCCCCGAGGAGCCGCGGACGTACCATTCACTGAGATCGTCCGGCGTGGCGCGATAGGACGCGTCACCCTGCACATAGACGCGTTTGACACGGCCGCGATCAATGAAGTCATTGACGTAGCTGCCGCCCCAGGCGGTCGACAGCGTCTGGTTGACGCTGGTCTGCGAAAGCCCGAGCGCGGCCAGCTTCTGCTGGTCCATGTCGATCTGCAGGGTCGCGATATCGGGCAACTCGGACAGGCGGACCG
>CAXTNG010000039.1:4243-9845 GCA_964245475.1 uncultured Sphingomonas sp.
GGGCTGCCGCGAGCAGCCGGTCGCGCGCGGCCTGGAATAGTTCCTGGCTCATGCCGCTGGTATTCTGGAGCTCCATGGTGAAGCCCTCCGACTGGCCGAGGCCGCGGATCGCGGGTGGGACCAGTGAGAAGACCTGCGCGTCGCGCAGGCCGCGGAACGCGCCCGATGCGCGCTGTGTGATGGCCGCCGCGCTATCCTGCTTGTTCTTGCGCTTGTCCCAATTGGCGAGCGCGATGTAGCCCTGGCCGGTGTTCTGCCCGCTCACGCCGCCACCGCCACCGCCACCGCCCGCGTTGATGAACAGCACGCGGACGTTCTTTCCCTCGTCCTTCGTGAAATATTCCTCGACCCGGTGCGCGACCTCGAGCGTGCGGCCCTGCGTCGCACCCGCGGGCAGGCGGAACTGGACCTGCGCACCGCCCTGATCCTCCGTCGGCAGGAACCCCGTAGGCAGCCGGAAGAACAATACCGCGAGCAGCACGACCACGCCGAGATAGATGAGCATGAACAGCCACTTGCGGTCGACGACCTTCGCTACCGCGCCGGTATAGGCATGCGTCGTCCGCTCGAAGCCGGCGTTGAACCTGTCCTTGGCCGTCTGAATGCCTGCGGCCACGCGCGGGAAGCGCCGATCGAGCCAGCCGCCCTCCGCCGCCTCGTCCTTCTTGCGCTTGAGCAGGTGCGAGGTCAGCGCGGGCGTGAGGATCAGCGCGACGAGCACCGACAGGACCATCGCCGAGACGATCGTGATCGAGAACTGACGATAGATCACGCCGGTCGAGCCGCCGAAGAACGCCATCGGCAGGAACACCGCCGACAGCACCAGCGCGATCGCGATGAGCGCCACGGTGATCTCGTCCATCGACTTGACCGTCGCGTCGTGCGGCGTGAGGTCGGGGTCTTCCTCCATCAGCCGCTCGACGTTCTCGACCACGACGATCGCGTCATCGACGAGCAGGCCGATGGCGAGCACCAGCCCGAACAGCGTCAACGTGTTGATCGAGAAGCCGGCGAGATAGAAGACAGCGAAGGTGCCGAGCAGCACGACGGGAACCGCGATCGTCGGGATCAGCGTCGCACGCCAGCTCTGCAGAAAGACGAACATGACGATGACGACGAGCACGATCGCCTCGACCAGCGTCTTCACCACCTCCTCGATGGACAGCTTGATGAAGTCCGTCGAGTCGCTCGCGTAATCGACCTTGAGCCCGGACGGGAAGCCCTTGGCGACGCGTGCGATCTCCGCTTTCACCAGTTCGGCAGTCTTCAACGCGTCGGCGCCGGGTGCGGAGAGCACGGCGATGCCCGCGCCCGGGTGACGGTTGAGGCGGGTCACCGCCGCATAGCTCTCCGCGCCGAGCTCGATCCGGGCGATGTCCGACCGGCGCACGGTTGCGCCGCTCGGCAGCGTCTTGACGATGATGTTGCGGAACTGCTCGGGCGTGGTCAGCCGCGACTGCGCGGTGACCGTCGCGTTGAGCATGTTGGTGGTCGGCTGTGGCAGCCCGCCGATCTCGCCGGCGGCGACCTCGGTGTTCTGCGCCTGGATCGCCGCCGTCACGTCCGACGGGATCAGCTGATAGCTCGCCAGCCGATCCGGGTTGAGCCAGATGCGCATGGCATATTGCGAGCCGAAGACGTTGAGGTCACCGACGCCCTTGATGCGGCCCAGCGGATCCTGGAGATTGGAGACGAGGTAATCGGAAACGTCCTGGCCGGTCATCCGGTCGGTCTCGTCGTAGACGCCGGCGATCAGCAGGAAGTCCGGGTTGGACTTGCGCACTTGGAGGCCCTGCTGCTGCACCTGCTGCGGCAGGCGCGACACCGCCTGCTGGACCTGGTTCTGCACCTGCACCTGCGCGATGTCGGGGTCGGTGCCCTTCGCGAACGTGGCATTGATCGTCACCTGCCCGCGGCTCGACGACGAGGAGGTGAAATACAGCAAGCCGTCGATGCCGGTCAGCTGCTGCTCGATCACCTGGGTGACCGAGTTCTGCAGCGTCTGCGCCGACGCGCCCGGATAGGTGGCGCGCACGGATACCTGCGGCGGCGCGACGTCGGGATATTGCGCGATCGGCAGGCCCATGATCGCGCCGATCCCGCCCATCATGACGATGATCGCCAGCACCCAGGCGAAGATCGGGCGATCGATGAAAATGCGGCTGATCATGCGGCGGTCAGCGACCCGGCCCCTGCTTGCCCTGGCCCTGCTGCTCCATCTGCTGCTTCGACGGCGGCGCCACGCGCTGCGGCGCGTTGGCGGGAACCGGCTTGACCGCCTGCCCCGGCTTGAGCTGCGCCAGGCCCTGCGTGATCACGCGGTCGCCGGGGTCGAGCCCTTCGGTCACCACCCAATTGGCGCCCTCCACCCGCTCGGCCCGGATCGTCTTCTGCACCGCCTTGTTGCCTGGGCCGACGACCATTACCGTGGCGTTGCCCTTGGCATTGCGCGACACGCCCTGCTGCGGCACCAGGAAGGCGCGGGTGTTGATCGCCTGGGCGAAGCTGGCGCGGACGAACATGCCGGGCAACAGCACGCCCTGCGGGTTGGGGAAGCGCGCGCGCAGCGTCACCGTGCCGGTCTGCGTGTCGACCAGCGCTTCCGCGAACTCGACGCTGCCGGTCTGGCCATAGTCGCTGCCGTCCTCCAGCTTCAGCCGCACGACGGCGCGGGTCGCGACGATGCCGTCACGGCCGAGCATGCGGCGCAGGCCGAGCATGTCGGCGCTCGACTGCTGGATGTCGACGAACATCGGATCGAGCCGCTGGATCTGGGCGAGCGGGTCGGCCTGGGTCGCGGAGACGAGCGCGCCGACGGTGAACAGCGAGCGGCCGATGCGGCCGGTGATCGGCGCGGGCACGGTGGTGAACTGGAGGTTGATCCGCGCGGTATCGAGCGCGGCGCGGGTCTGCGCAACCGAGGCCTGCGCCTGACGGGCGGAGGCGACCGCGTCCGTATAATCCTGCCGGCTGATCGCCTCGGCATCGGCGAGCGGCTTGTAGCGGTCCGCCTGGATACGCCGCGCCTCGGCGCTCGCCTGCGCGCTCTGGAGGTTGGCGGTCGCCTGGGCGGCGGCGGCGCGGTAGACGCGCGGGTCGATCTCGTAGAGCGGCTGGCCGGCGCGGACCAGCGAACCCTCGGTGAACAACCGGCGGCGGATGATGCCGCCGACCTGCGGCCGGACGTCGGAACTCTCGAAGGCGGCGGTGCGGCCGGACAGTTCGGTGGTGATCGGCGTCGAGGTCGGTCGCACGGCGACGAAGCCCACGGTCGGCGTGCGCGCCGCTCCGCCGGGACCTCCCTTGCCCTGAGCGCCGCCGGCGGCGTTCCCGCTCCCGCAGGCCGACAACAGCGCGGCAGCGGCGAGAGCGATCGTGTTCGTCGTGCGCAAAGACTACCCCGCTGACCGAGAACCGCCGCCGCGATGCCCCAATTCGCCGGGGCTTACCAGTCCGCCGCCGATAAATTGTGCAGCTGCGAACATCGGCGGCACCCACGGGCTTGGCGTCTGCGGCGGGGCGGGATTATGGCAGGGACATGGCCGAAATCCGCAACATTGGCGTACTCACCGGGGCAGGCATCTCGGCCGAGTCTGGCCTCGCGACCTTCCGCGGACCCGGCGGGCTGTGGGAGGGGCACCGCGTCGAGGACGTCTGCACGCCTGAGGCGCTCGCCGTCGACGCCGAGCTTGTCCACCGCTTCTACGACGCGCGGCGGGCTGCGCTGGCGGACGTGGCCGCCAACCCGGCGCACGCGGCGCTGGCGCGGCTGGATGCGGAATGGCCGGGCGAGTTGCTCATCGTGACGCAGAACGTCGACGACCTGCACGAGCGGGCCGGCGCGCGGCGGCTGCTCCACATGCACGGGCAGCTGCTTTCGGCGCTGTGCGCACGGTGCGGCAGGGCGGCGGAATGGTCCCGGCCACTGCCGCCGGCGGCGGCGTGCCCCACCTGCAAGGCGCCGGCGCTCCGGCCCGACATCGTGTTCTTCGGCGAGATGCCCTATGGCATGGACGCGATCGAGACGGCGCTCGGCAGCGCCGACCTGTTCGTGTCGATCGGCACCTCGGGCGCGGTGTACCCGGCGGCGGGCTTCGTCCGAGCGGCAAGCGCGCTGGGCGCGGCGACGCTGGAGATCAACCTGGAGCCATCGGCCGGAAGCGATTGGTTCGACGAGAGCCGCTTCGGACCCGCGGGGACGCTAGTGCCCGCGTGGGTCGACGAGGTGCTCGCGAACTCAGACTCATGTCCACCAGGAGACGATGGCCGCAAGGCTAACGGCGCGGCATAGGCTTTGGCGGGTTTATCGTAGCGGGTAGCGACGCCGCGGAAGTCCTTTATGCAAGCTGATCGCGTACGGAGCCTAACCCTTGTAGCACACCTTCTTCACCGCGCCGACCACCTTGGCGGCATCGACCAGCGCCAGCTTCTCCAGGTTCGCCGCATAGGGCAGCGGCACGTCCTCGTTGGCGACGCGCAGCACCGGCGCGTCGAGGTCGTCGAAGCCTTGCTCCATCACCACCGCGGCGATCTCCGATGCGATCGAGCAGGTCGCCCAGCCTTCCTCCACCACCACCATGCGATTCGTTTTGGAAAGCGACTTCAGGACGGTTTTGGTATCCAGCGGGCGCAGCGTGCGCAAATCGATCACCTCCGCGTCGATGCCTTCGCCCGCGAGTTGCTCCGCGGCTTCGAGCGACACGCCCACGCCGATCGAATAGGTCACGATCGTCACGTCGGCGCCCGGGCGGACGATCCGCGCCTTGCCGATCGGCAGCACCCAGTCGTCGAGCTTGGGCACGTCGAAGCTGCGGCCGTAGAGCAGCTCGTTCTCAAGGAACACCACCGGATCGGGGCTGCGGATCGCCGCCTTGAGCAGCCCCTTGGCGTCCGCCGCATCGTAGGGGGCGATTACGATCAGGCCCGGCACGCTCGCGTACCACGGCCCGTAGTTCTGCGAATGCTGCGCACCCACCCGACTCGCCGCGCCGTTCGGCCCGCGGAATACGATCGGACAGCGCATCTGGCCCCCCGACATGTAGTTGGTCTTGGCGGCCGAGTTGATGATGTGGTCGATCGCCTGCATCGCGAAGTTGAAGGTCATGAACTCGATGATGGGCCGCAAGCCCCCCATCGCCGCGCCCGTGCCGATGCCGGCGAAGCCGTACTCGGTGATCGGCGTGTCGATCACCCGCTTGTCGCCGAACTCGTCGAGCAGCCCCTGGGTCACCTTGTAGGCGCCCTGATATTGCGCGACCTCCTCGCCCATCACGAAGACGCGGTCGTCGGCACGCATCTCCTCGGCCATCGCGTCACGCAGCGCCTCGCGGACGGTCGTCTTGACCATCTCGGTGCCTTCGGGGACCTCCAGCTCGGGCACCTCCGGCTGGTGAGACGCCGCCTCGAACAGCTGGCGCGCGCCGGTCTCGACCTGCTTCGGCTCTTCGGCCCCTCTCCCACCGGGAGAGGGGGGAGCCGCGTCAGCGGCGACGGGTGAGGGTGATTTGCCCCCCTCACCCACACCCCGCGGCGCAGACCCGCCGTGCCCCACACCCCATGCGACAGGGGGAGAAGGCGCCAACCCCGACGCAGCAAACGCCAA
>CAXTNG010000039.1:9855-17073 GCA_964245475.1 uncultured Sphingomonas sp.
TCTCGGTGCCTGCCGGAGCTTCGGGGTCCTCATGCGTGCGCGATGCAGCGGCGACGAGATCCCGCGCGGCGGTCGGCATCTGTGGCGGGGCTTCGTCAGCCTCGCCCGAAGCCTCAGCCTCGCCGCCATCCTCGGCTTTGCTTTGCGGTGCCGCATCGGCAGGCGTTTCGGCCCTTCCGGCCGGCGCGGCGGCTTCGTCCTCGCCCTGGATCAGTGCGATCACCGTCCCGACCTTCACGCCGTCGCTGCCCTCGGGCACGAGGATCTGCGCGACGGTGCCTTCGTCGACCGCCTCGAACTCCATCGTCGCCTTGTCGGTTTCGATCTCGGCCATGATGTCGCCGGACTTGACCGTGTCGCCTTCCTTCACGAGCCACTTGGCGAGCGTGCCCTCTTCCATCGTCGGCGACAGCGCGGGCATCTTGATTGCGATCGCCATCTCAATAGCTCTCCACCAGCACGTCGGTATACAATTCGGCCGGCTCGGGCTGGGGCGTCTGCTCGGCGAAGTCGGCGGCCTCGTTCACCTGCTTCCTGATCTCCTGCTCGATCCCCTTCAGGTCCCCCTCGCCAACGCTCGCACCTTCGAGCAGCTTCTTGACGTGCTCGATCGGGTCGGACTTGTCGCGCACCGATTGCACCTCGTCGCGGCTGCGATATTTGGCGGGGTCGGACATCGAATGGCCGCGGTAGCGGTAGGTCTTCATTTCCAGGATCACCGGCCCCTTGCCCGCGCGCACCCACTCCAGCGCGGTCTCGGCAGCACCACGGCAGGCGAGCACGTCCATGCCGTCGATCTGCAAGCCCGGGATGCGGAAGCTCTCGCCGCGACGGAAGAGCTGGTCCTCGGCCGACGAGCGGTTGACGCTGGTGCCCATGGCGTACTGGTTGTTCTCGATCACGAAGATGATCGGCAGCTTCCACAGCGAGGCCATGTTGAACGCTTCGTACACCTGCCCCTGGTTGGCCGCGCCGTCGCCGAAATACGCCAGGCAGACCCCGCCGTCGCCACTGTATTGATGGCCAAACGCCAGTCCCGCGCCCAAGGACACCTGCGCGCCGACGATGCCGTGGCCGCCGTAGAACTTGTGCTCGGTCGAGAACATGTGCATCGACCCGCCCTTGCCCTTGGAGATGCCCGCGGCCCTCCCGGTCAGCTCGGCCATGATGACCTTGGGATCGATGCCGTAGGCGAGCATGTGGCCGTGGTCGCGGTAGCCGGTGATCACCGAATCCTTGCCCGGCGTCAGCGCCGACTGCAGCCCGACCGCGACCGCCTCCTGGCCGATGTAGAGGTGGCAGAAGCCGCCGATGAAGCCCAGGCCGTAGAGCTGCCCCGCCTTTTCCTCGAACCGGCGGATCAGCAGCATCTGCTTGTAGAAGTCGAGCAGCTCCTGCTTGGAGGCCTTGTACGGCTGCGGCTCGGCGGGGCGCTCGCGGTTGGGCTGCGGGGGAGCGCTCGACGCGCGCGCGGGAGCTTTGGCCACGAGCTGTTCACCTCTCCGTAGGAAACCGGTGACGGCGCCTATAGACGCGTACGCCCGCGGACTTCAATCGTTGCCCTTGACGCTACGCAGCGCCTAAGGCGCGGTTTGAATGGCTACCCACCCCTTTCGCATCGCGAACTTCCGCGCCTATCTCCTCTCGCGGCTGTTCGGCACGGTCGCGCTCGCCGCGCAGGGGATTATCATCGGCTGGCAGGTCTATGGCATCGCCCGCGAGACAATGGGGATCCGGGACGCCGCCTTCCTGCTCGGCATGATCGGGCTGGCGCAGTTCGTGCCGCTGTTCGTGCTGACGCCGTTCGTCGGCCTCGCCGCGGACAGCTTCGACCGGCGCTGGATCGTGCGGGTGACGACGACGGTGCTGGCGATCAACGCCGCGGTGCTCGGGGTGCTGACCTGGGCGGGGCTGCTCAGCCTGCCCGCGCTGTTCGCCGCCGCGGTGGTGGTGGGCATCACGCGCGCCTTCTCGGGTCCGGCCTATGGCGCGCTGTCGCCGAACCTCGTCCCGCCGGAATCGCTGCCCACCGCGATCGCGATCAGCGCCAGCGTCTGGCAGGTCGGCTCGATCGCTGGGCCGAGCGTCGGCGGCCTGCTCTACGCGATCCACCCCGACCTCGCCTATGCGACGATCACCGGGCTGTTCGCGGTCGCGCTGGGCGCCATGATGCTCATCGGCCGCGTGCCCCAACCGCCCGCAGAAGCCGACCGCCATCCGATCGCACGCATCCTCGACGGCTTCGCCTACGTCCGCCGCAACCGCTTCGTGCTGGCGGCGATCACGCTCGACCTGTTCGCGGTGCTGCTCGCCGGCTCGACCGCGCTGCTGCCGATCTTCGCGCGCGACATCCTCCATGTCGGCGCCAGCGGCCTGGGCGTGCTCGCCGCCGCGATGGGCGCCGGCGCGGTGGTGACCGCCGCTTGGTTCACGATCCGCCCGATGCACCGCAACGTCGGCGTCAAGATGCTCGCGTCGGTGGTCGTCTTCGGCCTCGCGGTGCTGGTGTTCGGCCTGTCCAAGAATTTCTTCCTGAGCTTCGCCGCCTTGGCCGTGGCAGGCGGTGCGGACATGGTGTCGGTCTATGTCCGCTCCTCGCTGATCCAGCTCCACACGCCCGACGGCATGCGCGGCCGGGTCGGCGCGGTGTCGCAGCTCACCATTTCCGCCTCCAACGAGCTCGGCGAGGCGGAGAGCGGGCTGCTCGCCTCGCTGCTCGGGCCGGTCGGCGCGGTCGTGTTCGGCGGTGTCGGCGCGATCGCGATCACGCTGCTCTGGTCGCGCCTGTTTCCCGAGCTCAGGCTTGCAAAGACCTTCGACCCACCCGAGAGTCTGTCCCTGACACCGCAACACGGAGTTGCTCAGCCATGAAGGCCAACACGATCCTCGACACGATCGGCCGCACCCCGCACATCCGCGTCCAGCGGCTGTTCCCGGGCTCGGAAGTATGGATCAAGTCCGAGCGCGCAAACCCGGGCGGCTCGATCAAGGACCGCATCGCGCTTGCGATGATCGAGGCGGCGGAGGCCGACGGCAGCCTCCAGCCCGGCGGCACGATCATCGAGCCGACCAGCGGCAACACCGGCGTGGGCCTGGCGATGGTCGCGGCGGTCAAGGGCTACAAGCTGGTCCTCGTCATGCCCGAATCGATGTCGCTGGAGCGCCGCCGGCTGATGCTGGCATACGGCGCGACCTTCGACCTCACCCCGCGTGAGAAGGGCATGAAGGGCGCGATCGAGCGCGCGCTCCAACTTGTCGACGAGACGCCGGGCGCCTGGATGCCGCAGCAGTTCGAGAACTCCGCCAACATCGACGTCCACGTCCGCACCACCGCCGAGGAGATCCTCGCCGACTTCGCCGACGCGCCGATCGACGCACTCATCACCGGCGTTGGCACCGGCGGCCACATCACCGGCGTCGCGCAGGTGCTCAAGGCCAAATGGCCGAGCCTGAAGGTCTTCGCGGTCGAGCCCTCCGCCTCGCCGGTCATCTCTGGCGGCCAGCCCGGTCCGCACCCGATCCAGGGCGTCGGCGCGGGCTTCATTCCCCGCAATCTTCACACCGACCTCCTCGACGGCACGATCCAGGTCGACGCCGACGTCGCCAAGGACATGGCGCGCCGCGCGGCGCGGGAGGAGGGCATGCTGGTCGGCATCTCGTCGGGTGCGACGCTCGCCGCGATCCTGCAAAAGCTCCCCGACCTGCCGGACACCGTCCGCATCCTCGGCTTCAACTACGACACCGGCGAGCGCTATCTGTCCGTTCCCGATTTCCTGCCGGAGAGCTGATCCTTGACCATCTCCCCGCGGCTCGCTGCCGCGCTGGGCGGAATCACCGGGCTCGTGGTCGCAGTGCCGGCCTGGGTCGTCAGTCATCCGCCGACGCTTCCTCCCTCCGCGTTGAAGAGGGTCTCGCAGGTGCTGCCCCCCCGCCGGGTGGTGCCGCAGGCCGAGCTCCCGCCGGTCGAGCCCGTCACCTTCGTCCAGCTCGCGCCCGACGACGCGCGCGCGTTCAACGCGTCCGTCCCCTTCTCCACCGCGCCCAATCCCGCCGCGCGCCCGTTCCGCTATGCCGGCAGCGATGACGACCGCGCCCGCGCGACAGACTGC
Source organism: uncultured Sphingomonas sp. (assembly GCA_964245475.1). Lineage (GTDB taxonomy): Bacteria > Pseudomonadota > Alphaproteobacteria > Sphingomonadales > Sphingomonadaceae > Sphingomonas. The sequence goes on from CAXTNG010000039.1 coordinate 13,965, forward strand.
CTTGCCGCAGCCGTGCTCTACGAGGCCGGCGACGACGCCACCGGCGAGCGCGCGGTAGCGCAGGTCGTGCTCAACCGGCTTCGCCACCCCGCCTTTCCGAAGACGGTGTGCGGCGTGGTGTTCGAGGGTTCGGAGCGCAGCACCGGCTGCCAGTTCACCTTCTCCTGCGATGGCGCGCTCACCCGCTGGAAACCGTCGGAAGCCGGATGGACCCGCGCCCGCGACGTGGCGGCCCAGGCGCTCGCGGGCTTCGTCTACAAGCCCGTCGGCTATGCGACGCACTACCATACCGACTGGGTTGTGCCTTATTGGCAGTCCAGCCTCGACAAGATCGCCAAGGTCGGCACCCACCTGTTCTTCCGCTGGGCCGGATGGTGGGGCACACCGCCGGCGTTCGATCGCTCGCCGCTCACCGGCGAGCCGGCGATCGCCGCCCTCGCGACCCTCTCGCCGACCCATGGCCTAGCCGCGGCGCTGGTCGAAGCGGATGGGACAACGGCGGCGGCGACGCTCGCAGCCGAGGGGGCAACGCCCACGACGCCGCGACCGGCGCCCGACGACGCCAACGCCTTCCTGGTGCTGCTCGACCCGCGGCTGCCGTCCGACAGCTATCGCACCATGGCGATCGCCGCGTGCGGCGAACGGGTGAACTGCAAGCTGCTCGGCTGGGCCGATCCCAAGGCGATGGCGACCAGCGCGGCGGTCACGCCCGAGCAGATGGAGGCGATGGACTTCAGCTACCTCCGCGACCGCAGCTTCAACTTCGAGCGCGTGCTGTGGAACTGTGCCACCTTCAAGCGCGACAATCCTCGCGAATGCATGCGCCGGCTGCCGGCGCGTCCCGCGGCCGCACCGGTTGCGGCTCCCACGCCAAAGGCGCCGGAGCCCCTGACCGGCGTCCGCCGCCAGGCCGACGCGCCCGTGCCGGCTGCAACCGCAACGCCTGCCGCAAAGCCTGCGCCGCCCGTCAGGCCGCCAGAAACATCTCCGGCGGCAAGGCCATGATCGCGTCCGCCCCGCCCTCGATCTTGCGCCGCAGCGCTCCCGCCTCGGGCATCACCCGCTCGGCGAAGTAGCGCGCGGTCACCAGCTTGGCATCGAGGAAGGCTGCATCCCCTTCCCCCGCCGCCTTCAGCCGCGCCGCCGCCGCCGCCATGCGCAGCCACATCAAGCCGACCGCGACCATACCCATCAGGTGCATGTAGGCGACCGCGCCCGCGCCGACATGGTTCGGGTCCTTCATCGCATTGGCCATGAACCACATGGTCGCCGCCTGCAGCTCGCCCAACGCCTTGCCCAGCGCGCCTGCAAATGCGGCCGTGTCTCCCTCCGCCGCGGCAACCTCGTCGGCAACCAGCTTGAAGAACGCCTGCACCGCCCGCCCGCCGTTCGCCGCCAGCTTGCGGCCGACTAGGTCCATCGCCTGCACCCCGTTGGTGCCCTCGTAGATCTGCGCGATCCGCGCATCGCGGACGTACTGCTCCATCCCCCATTCGGCTATATAGCCGTGCCCACCATAGACCTGCTGCGCGACCGTCGCGATCTCATAGCCCTTGTCGGTGCCGACGCCCTTGATCACCGGGGTGAGCAGCCCGATCAGGTCCGCCGCCACCTGCCGGTCCACCTCCTCGGCCGCCTTGTGCTCCAGATCAACCTGCAACGCCCCCCACAGGCACAAGGCGCGCAGCCCCTCGGTCCAAGCCTTGCCCTCCATCAGCATCCGCCGCACGTCGGGGTGGACAAAGAGCGTATCCGCCTTCTCCGCTGGCTCGGCCGGACCGGTCAGCGCTCGCCCCTGCCGCCGGTCGCGCGCATAGTGCACCGCATTCTGATACGCCGTCTCGGCCACGCCCAGCCCCTGCAAGCCGACGCCGAGCCGCGCCGCGTTCATCATGATGAACATCCCGGCGAGGCCCTTCATCTCCTCGCCGACCAGCCAGCCGGTCGCGCCGTCATAGTTCATCACGCACGTCGAGTTGCCGTGGATGCCCATCTTGTGCTCGATCGACCCGCACGACACCGCGTTGCGCGCGCCGAGCGAGCCGTCGTCATTGACCAGCACCTTGGGCACCACGAACAGCGAGATACCCTTGGACGAGTCCGGGGCCCCCGGCGTCTTGGCGAGCACCAGGTGGATGATGTTCCCGGTCAGATCATGCTCGCCCGCCGAGATGAAGATCTTGGTCCCGGTGATCGCATAGGAGCCGTCCGCCTGCGGCTCCGCGCGCGTCCGGATCAGCCCTAGGTCGGTGCCGCATTGCGGCTCGGTCAGGTTCATCGTCCCGCCCCATTCGCCCGACACCATCTTGGGCAGGTACTTCGCCTGCTGCTCGGGCGAACCCTTCACCACCAGCGCCGCGATCGCGCCGTGCGCCAGGCCGGGGTACATCGCGAACGCCATGTTGGCGGAGATCATATATTCCTGGAATGCCGTCGACACGACGTGCGGCATCCCCTGTCCGCCGAACGCCTCGGGCGCGCTGAGCGTCCCCCAGCCCGCGTCGACGAAGCGCGCATAGGCCTCCTTGAACCCCGGCGCCGTCGTCACCGATCCGTCCGCGTGGCGCGTGCAGCCGTGCGCGTCGCCCACCTGGTTCAGCGGAAACAGCACCTCGGCGACGAACCGCCCGCCCTCCTCCAGCACGGCATCGACCGTCTCGGGCGTCGCGACGGCGAACCCCGGCACATTCGCGTGGCGGTCGAGCCCGACGACATGCTCGAGCACGAAGCGCGTGTCGCGGAGGGGAGGCGTGTACTGGGGCATGCTGAATCCTTCACTGGTCGTGCGTGGCAACGTCTTCGAGCACGGCGACGAAATCGGTCAGTTCGGCGATGGCGGCGTCGATGTCGGCCTTCTGCCGCTGGAGCAGCGCGATGCGGTCGCGGCAGCGCTCCAGCGACACCTGCCGCTGCACCCGCCGCCCATCGCCGAGATCGTACAGGTCGATCATATCGCGGATTTCACCAAGGCTGAACCCCACCCGCTTGCCGCGCAGGATCCACGCGATCCGCGCCCGGTCGCGGTGCGAATAGATGCGCTGCGTGCCGCGGCGGACGGGCGCGATCAGCCCCTCGTCCTCGTAGAAGCGCAGCGCGCGCGCTGTGATCC
>CAXTNG010000040.1:0-8118 GCA_964245475.1 uncultured Sphingomonas sp.
ATGTAAAGCCGGCGCAGACTGGTCGGCAGGGCCAGGGCGGCGACGTGGTTGGCGGATAAGCCTGCGATCATCGGCATAGTCGGCAGGACCGATCGGAGCGACAGCAGCGTCTCGATGCCTTCGCCTGCCGCGAGAGTGTCGCTCGCTCGGCCAAAGCGCACGCCGTGGCCGAGGAGCATTCCCATAGCGCGTCGCGGCGTCGAGATCGGCGCTTTCGCCTTGCCCGACGGGTCCAGCCACGTGCGGTGGGCACCGGTGATGATATCGGCACTATCGGTCACTGCGGCGATCAGCGCCGGCCAGCTGTCGCGCATACGGTCGGCAGGGTCGTCCTTGTCCCTGCGATACCAACAGCGAGGATGGAAGCGGAGCGCCGTGCAACCGCGCGCGCCTGTAATTCCACGCTCGCGGAGATAGGCCTCTGCCAGCGTGCCAACGATCGGTTTCGACATGGCGAACAAGCGGCGCGCCGCTTCCGGTGAACCGATTGGCGCCGGGCGGTGCTGATGGGCGTCAGTTGGCTCAGGCCAAGGCAGGGACAGGAAGCGTCTTGCTTCGTCCAGCGTGGCGCGCAGAGTGGTCAGGCGCTCACGGCGAGCGATAATGTCGAGCAGGTCGCCATGTTCGCCCGTGGCAGCGTCGGTCCATTTGCCGACCGGCTTGCCTGCGTCGCCGGTCTTCAGCCGAACAAACAAGCTGCGGCCGGGCGTGTTGTCGGCATCGCCGACCAGCCAATAGCGGCCGTCACGGCGGCCATTGGCAAGATAATGGCGACACACCGCCTCGGCCTGCTCGGCGAGACGGCGGGCGATATCGGCGGCTCGGTCTTGCATGAGCGTTATCCTCGGAGACAAAAAGGCCCGCCGTCGGGCCATCGACGGCGGGCCAGCAAGACGCGGGAGTGCCGCTATTCGGCGGCGATGGCGTGGTAGTCGTCGACCTGCGCATCTTCGGCGGGGTCGACATCCTCGTCCACGACCTGTTCGCCGTCGATTGCCGCCGGTTCATCGCCAGCGGGCTCGAACCCCGGTCCGGCGGCCGGAGCGACGGCGAACAGCGTGCGGCCTGGTGTGCGCAGCGGCTCGGGGAGCCAGCCCGACCCGGCCAGCAGCGTTTCCGCTTCGGCCGCCATTTCGGGCTTCTTCAACGGCGCGATGCGATCGGCGGCCTGGCCCCCCTTCGCCTCCCGCACCGCTGCCACGATGCGCGACTTGGTGACGCTGCCGAAGTAGGTCGCGACCGTCGGCGTCCAGCCCGCCAAGACCATGTCGAGATCGACGGCGGTCGCGAGCCGGTTGGCGAAAGCGAGCGCCTTCGGCCGCCGATTGTAAGGCTCGTAGATCGCGTTGACCGACAGCGACACGCAATGGGCGAACAGTCGAGCCTGCGTATCGCCGTCGAAAGCGGCGAGCGCATCCCACAGGTCCACGGTCTCCTTCGGCAGCGCCTGCGCCCACTCGGCATGCCGCGCGTCGTAGGACGTTGCCAAGGCACTGTCGGCAAGCCCCGGTGCCTGTGCCGAGAACCCGACGCTCTTCAGGTCGAGCTCGAGGCAGGTGTCCTGCGAGTAGCGGTAGAACACGCGCAGGCAGAGCGCATGCAGCGCGGCGAGGAACGCGATCTCCGGACAGCCGCCGAGAGCGTGGCGCAGCGCGAGCGTACGATGCGCCGTCAGCTCGCCGACCAACCGGTCAGGGAGCGGCTTGAGACCGTCCTCCTCCTCAGGCTCGACGGGCTCGATCGCATCATCCCCGGTGACGGGACCCTGATTGGGCCGGTCGACCTCGCCGATCGCATCGCCGTCACCCTCGATGCCCGGCTCGGGCTCGACCGACAGCTCGTCCTCGGCGCGAACGTAGCCGCGCTCAATACGAAGCTCGCCCGCGCTGTCGATGCTGACGAACGCGCCGGCACGCGCCACTTCGGCGGCATCGAACGCGAACGGCCGCTCGTCGAAGGCGGCGATCGCCGTCTCGATCTCGGCCAGACGGGCATCGACCTCGTCGGGGAGGTCTTCGTCGGTCTGCGAGTAGGTGTCCTCCAGCCCGTCGAGCTCGGCCTGCAGGGCATCGCGCGTCGCCTGCTCCTCGTCGGTGAGCGGCAGCTGCTCGCCGAACAGCCTGCGCAGGCCGTAGGTATGGCCGTAGGCGGAGTCGGGCGCGACCTCGGTCCACTTCCAACCCTCGGCACCGATCGCCTCCGCATCATCGCGCAGCTTCTCGGCGACGAGCATTTCGAGCAGCCCGGCGTCCTGCAGCCAGCCGCCGTGATCCTGCTCGAACAGGTCGCGCAGGATCGTGCCGCCGGCTTCGGCATAGGCGTCGAGCCCGACGAACAGGGCGCGCTTGTCGGTCGCCTTGACTGCGCCCTCGGTCAGCATGCGCCGGATTGTGTAGGGCTGCTTGTCATAGGATTGCGCGATGCGCTCGAACACCTGCTCCTGCCGCGCATGGTCGGCATTGACCGTGAACGCCATCAGCTGGTCGAGCGTCATGCCGTCCTCGGCGTAGACATCGAGCAGCTTCGGGCTGACCGAGGCGAGCCGCAGCCGCTGCTTGACCACCGCGACGGCCACGAACTGCGCGGCGGCGATCTCCTCCTCGGACTGGCCTTTCTCGCGCAGCGCCAGGAAGGCCCGGAACTGATCGAGCGGGTGCAGCGGCGCGCGCTGGACGTTCTCGGCCAAGCTGTCCTCCTCGGGCGTGCCGGCCTCGCGCACCACGCACAGCACGGGCGCGGTCTTGGCGAGCCGCCGCTGCTTCACCAGCAGCGCGAGCGCCCGGTAGCGGCGACCGCCGGCCGGGATCTCGTACATGCCGGTCTCGACGCCCTCGGCGTCGCGGACCGGCCGCACCATGATGCTCTGGATGAGGGTGCGGCGGGCGATGTCGTCCGCGAGCTCCTCGATCGACACGCCCGCCTTGATGTGGCGGACGTTAGACTGACTCAGCACCAGCTTGTCGAACGGGATGTCGCGTGACGACGATAGCGTGATCTTCTGAACCGACTTGGCCATGGGTCTTCTCCATGACGGGCGGCCGGGAGCCTCTCTCCCGACCCTCAACCCGTCACGAAGCGAGGCGCAGCCCTCTCCCTCTGAGGTGGGAGGAGCTGCGCCGGCCGGGGTCGTTCGGAGAAGGGGTTCGACCTGTTCAGTCAGACCAGTCGAAGACCGGCAGGTCGGCGATCTCCGACGCGTCGCGATCGAAGTTGATATATTCGGCGTCTCGCGCTCGTGCGTATGCCATGACCACCTTCAGGTCGGACGGGATGCACTCGTCGGGATCGTCACTGGCGTAGACGAACCAACCATAAGGGGTCGGCGAGGCGACCATATGACCGGAGTCTACGTAGTTTCGGGCAATGGGCGATAGGTGCGCGGTCGAGCAGTCGAGGAACAGGCGAAGCGGATACTCGACCGTCATGCTGCTTCTCCGATGTCTTCGGCGAGCGGCTCGCCGCGCTCGGCGAAAGGATCGACCAGTCGATGGATCGGCTGGGCGCGACCCATCCAGGGCTGAGGCCGGATGGCGCGGACCCAGTCGGCGAAGCTCGGCACGAACCCAAGATCCTCGATGACGTGCTGCTCGCCGATCAGCCGGACCGGCACGACGCGACCGGTGCTGATCGTGACCGTCACCCCAAACAGGCGTTCGAGCATGAAGATGCCCTCGGCATGACGGCGTAAGGCGCGATGCCGGAAGTCGGCGGTGATGCTCTTGCTCTCGTCGAACCAGCTATGGAGCGCGATATAGTCGTCGGCGACCCCGCCCCATTTGCGGACCGAGGAGAGCGCGTGGTGATAGCAGTGGCCCATCGTCGATCTCCTCAAAATTCGCGGCTGGAGGAATCGACGGCGACGTAGCGGCCGTTGAAGTCGAGCGAGATGACGCGGGTGGCGACGTCGAAGGTGAATTCGCCGTAGGCACCGTCGTTGTTCTCCCAGCCGCCATGCGTGGCACCGAGCAGATCGTAGGCTATGATCTCAATCGCCTCGGCCAGCAGCGAGGTTTGGCGATCAACGTTCACCTCGGCGTAAGACGGTGACGCGATCTCCACGGTCACGTCCGGCAAAGGGACGACACCGGTCTCGTTCAGGGTGTCGACCGACTCGATTTGCCCGCTATCGCCGCCCCCGTCGAATACCACGATGACGGTGGCAATGCCGGCGGCAGCCAAGGCATCGAAGATGGCTGTCTTGTTGGCGGGCAGGAGTTCTGCCCGGCGCCGGTCGCGTTCCGCCTCGCGAGCGATGTAGTCTGTGAAAGCGGCCATCGCCGTAGCATTGGTCTCGGGTGTGTCGGTCATCGCAGGTCTCCAAGGTTTGTTGGACCGGCGGCGGGCTCACTCGGCGCGCCACACCGGCATGCCGATGCGGCCTGCCTCTTCCTCGAAGAGACAGGCCGGGAACTTCAGATCGGCTCAGGTTCAGCCCGCGATGGCCAGCAGCTTCGCCGCCTTGCCTTCCAGTTCAAGCCGCGCATCCTGGTGCGGCTTGTCGCGTGCGAGGGCGGTGATGCCCTGCACGAAGTCGAAGATCGACTCCGGCGGCCGGCCTTCCTCCTCCAGCACGGTTGCGATGATCTTCTCGGTCTCGGGACGCGAGAAGCCGCGCTTCCGCAGGAAGGTCTCACGGTCCTCGTCCTTGCGAGCGACGATCGCCTCGCGCGCCGCCCGGATGCCGGCCATGAACGGGGCTGGCGACGAAGTGGCGAACCGCTCCAACGCGGGTGCCGCCTGGTGCGCGAAGCGGTGGCCGGCGAACTTCGAGTGCCGGATGCTGATCTCCTCGAAGCCTTCGGCGCCCCAGATGTTGCGGTTCATGCAGACGGCGCGGAGGTAGAAGCTTGCCATGCCGAGCGTCTTCGAGCCCACTTCGCTGTTCCAGCAGTAGAAGCCGCGGAAGTAGAGGTCGGGATCGCCATTCGGCAGTCGCCCAGCCTCGATCGGGTGCGCGTCGTCGACCAGGAACAGGAAAACGTCGCGATCTGAGGCGTAGAGGGTCGTGGTGTCCTTGGTCACCTCGACGAACGGGTTGTGCGTCATGGTCGACCAATCGAGCAAGCCGGGCACCTTCCAGCGCGTGTCGCCGGTGCCATCGCCGGCGATCCGCATCACCGCCTCGACCAGCTCGTGATCCCAGATGCGGCCATAGTCGGGTCCGGTGACGGCGCGCAGCTCGATGCGGCCGTCGTCGGCTTCCAACGTCTTCACCAACTCGGCACGGTGCGAGAGCAGCCCGTGCTGAAGGTTAATGCCGGCCAGCGGAGCCGGCAGCTGGCGCATGTAGCTGGCGGGGGCGCCGACCAGGCTGCACAGCTGGCCGTATGACCAGTGGGTCGGTGCGACGGGCGCGTCCTGGCCGGGTACGATCAGCGCAAGTCGCTCAGCATCGTCGCGGCTTGCCTCGACTCGCAGCGTCTTGGTCTCGACAGTACGGGCGGTCGCCCGCTCTGCACGAGCGCGCACGGCCGCGTGCAGTGCACCGAGCGAGAGGAAGCGCTCGTCGTCCGGGCGGCTGAACCACTCAGACGAGACGCGGCCGATACGCTGGCCGCGAGAGATGTCGACCTTGTAGCCGGAGGTTCGGACCGGATCGGGCCGGGGCTGGATCGGGGGTGAGACGGTGGTGGTCATGGGTGATCTCCATGACGGGCAGCCGAGAGACTCTCTCTCGGCCTTCAGCCCGTCACGAGAATTCCCAAACCACTCTCACTCTCCGGCAGCGCGAGACCGGCGCGGTGGCATCAGATCCCGAACCTTTCGCGGAAAGGCTGCTCGGGTCGATTTCGGCGTCACGCACCCGCGCAAGGCCTAGAAAGCGCCTTTTGTGCGATCCACGCTGGATACGAATTGGAGACGAGAGCATCTTCCGCTTACGATTGTATCCAGCTTTATCTTCCCTCTTGGAGGAAAACCGCTGGATTTCCGCGGTTGATGCTGGTGCTGCCGAAGGGGATCGAACCCTTGACCTCAGCCTTACCAAGGATGCGCTCTACCACTGAGCTACGGCAGCACTGCCTTTCGGCGAAGCGGGCCTAGAGCGGAGGCGGTTTCAAAAGTCAAGGCGCGGAGGCGAGCATGGAAGTCAAGGCGTTGCGCCCCCCGCCAGCGGGACGAAGCGGGCGACCTGCCGCCCCACGCGCTGCAATTGCTCGAGCACGGCCGGGTCGCTGACCCCGCCCTCCTCGTCGAAGGTGGTGAATTGGGTGTTGATCGCCGCCGCGAACGGCGTCGGCCAGCCGCGCAGCGCGTGGACGATCGAACGCAGGGCGGCGATCGTCGAGCCGATCGCCTGCCAGCCGAATGCGGTCGCGACCAGCCCGACCGGCATGTCCGTCAGATACGGCCGCCCATCGCGCGCGGTTTCCTCCAGCAGATCGAGCGCGTTCTTGACCACGCCCGAGATGCTGCCGTGATACCCCGGCGAGCCGATGATCACCGCCGATGCCGCCCGCACGCAATCGACGAATTCACGCTCCTCGGGCGTCCGTTCGCTCGCGCGCGGGTCGTAGAGCGGCAGGCGCGCCATGTCCGCACCGCCGAACAGCCGCGTGCGGAACCCCTGCCCGCCCGCCGCATCGAGCGCGATCTTCAGGGCGCGCTCGGTCGACGCCACGCGGCCGATGGTGCCGCCGATCCCGACCACTAACGGCTTGCTGCTGTCCATGAACCGACCCTAGCGGGTGAGCGGGGCGTGGTCGATGTGCGGCAGCACATGGCGCGCGAACAGGTCGGCCTCCGCGGCGTGGGGGTAGCCCGACAGGATGAACGCCTCGATCCCCATGTCCTGGTACATCCGCAATTTGGCGAGCACCTGGTCGGGATCGCCGACGATCGCCGCGCCACAGCCCGAGCGCGCGCGGCCGACTCCTGTCCACAGATTCTCCTCGGCATATCCGTCGTCGCCCGCACCTTCGCGCAGCGCCGCCTGTGCCGCGACCCCGGCTGAGGCGGAGTCGAGCGACTTCGCCCGAATCGCCGCGCCCTGGGCCGCGTCGAGCTTGGACAGCAGCCGGTCGGCATAGGCGCGCGCTTCGGCCTCGGTGTCGCGGACGATCACATGCGCGCGGTAGCCGAAGCGGAGCGTGCGGCCGTGCGCGGCGGCGCGGGCGCGCATGTCGGCGATGATCGCGGAGACGTTCGCCTGCACATCCGGCCACATCAGGAACACGTCGCAGCCCTGCGCCGCCGCCTCGCGCGCGTCGGGCGAGAGCCCGCCGAAATAGAGCAAGGGCGCCTTGCCCGAGACGGTGCCGACCCGCGGCGGATCGAGCGTGAGCTGCCAGAACTCGCCATCGTGATCTAGGCTCTCGCCGTTGAGCAGCGCCTTCAGGATCGCCATTGCCTCGACCGTACGGCGGTAACGCGGAGCACTCGCCAGCGTCTCGCCGGGCATGTCGGAGGAGATGATGTTGACGGTAAGCCGCCCGCCGAGCAGCCGGTCGATCGTCGCGATCTGGCGCGCGAGCTGCGGCGGCCAGGCCTCGCCGATGCGGACCGCCATCAGCAGCGCCATCCGCCGGAGCATCGGCGCGATCGCGGCGGCGAAGGCGGTGGTGTCGATGCCGAGCTGGTAGCCCGACGGCAGCAAGATATTGTCGAACCCGCCCGTTTCGGCCGCAAGCACGATGTCGCGGCAATGCTCCCAGCTCGACTTGAGCATCGGATCGGGCACGCCCAGGAACTCGTAATCGTCGTCGCACAGCGCGGAGAACCAGCTGATCTCGCAGCTCACGGAAGTTTCTCCCCCCGCGCGGCGACGAGCACCTCGTACCAGTCCGCACGCGTCCAGCGGACCTGGTAGACGTCCGCGATCTCGGCGATCCGCGCGGCGTTCTGCGTGCCGACGATCGGGATCGCGCACGCCGGATGCGCCATCACCCAGGCGTAGGCCGCCGCCGTCCGGCTCACCCTAGCCTCGTCCGCCTTGCGGTCGAGCGCCGCCGCGACCGCTTCCTCCCGCGCGGTGTTCGGCGAAGCAATCCGCCCACCGCCGAGCGGCGACCCGGCTGATGCGATCCAGCGGCTGGTGTTCCGCTACCTGGAGGGCTTCGGTCCCGCCACGGTGCTCGACATCGCGCAGTTCAGCATCCTTCGCCGGCCGGTGGTCAGACA
>CAXTNG010000040.1:8128-10807 GCA_964245475.1 uncultured Sphingomonas sp.
CGGATCGCCCAGCCGCCCGCCGCCGAGCGGCGACCAGGCGAGCACCGCCATGTCATAGCGCATCGCCTGGTCGAGCAGCCCGCCGTTGATCGGGTTGAGGTGCAGTGCGGAGAATTCCGGTTGGTGCGAGGCGAGCGGCACCGACAGGAAGCCGGCCAACGCCTCCGCCTGCGCAACATTATAGTTCGACACGCCGATCGCGCGCACCTTGCCCGACGCCACCATGTCCTCCAGCGTCCGCGCGACCTCCTGCGGATGCGTCAGTATGTCGGGCCGATGGATCTGGTACAGCTCGACCGTCTCCACCCTCATCCGCCGTAGTGAGCTCTCCAGCGCGCGCATCAGGTAATCGCGGCTCGAGTCATAGGGCACCGGTGGGGTGATCCCGCCCTTGGTCGCGAGCACCATCCGCTCGCGCAACCCCGGCGACTCGGCGAGCACCTGCCCGAGCAGCTCCTCCGCAGTGCCGAACCCCGCGCTGCCGAAGCCGTAGATGTCGGCGGTGTCGAACAGCGTCACCCCCGCCGCGAACGCCGCCTCGACCAGCGAGCGCGCCTCGGCCAGCGGGCGGCCTGCGAAGCGCCACATGCCCCAGGCGATCGGTGACACGGCGATTCCGCTCTTGCCGAGCGGGCGCGGATCGGGTGTAAGAATGATTTCAGACATCGTTGTCATATTAGAGGCGGAACGGGTGAAAGAGCAAGTCCGCTATGGGCTGGTCGGCACGGGGATGATGGGGGTCGAGCACCTCCGCAACCTCGCGATCACCCCCGGCGCGCTCGTCACCGCCATCGCCGATCCGGTGCAGACCTCGCTCGGCTGGGCGCGTGATGCGCTCGGCGAGCGCGCCGAGGGTGTGCAGGCGTTCGGCGATGCCGCCGCGCTCGCCGGAAGCGGGCTGGTCGACGTGGTGATCGTCGCTTCGCCCAACCACACCCATCGCGAGGTCCTCGGTCCGCTGTTTGGCGAGGGGCTGCACATCCTCTGCGAAAAGCCGCTCGCCACCACGATCGCCGACGCGCGCTGGATCGTCGAGCAGGCGGGGCTGAGCGACCGCGTCTTCTGGACGGCGATGGAATATCGCTACATGCCGCCTGCCGCCGAGTTCATCGCCGCAATCCACGCCGGCGACATCGGCACCTTGCGCATGCTCTCGATCCGCGAGCACCGCTTCCCTTTCCTGGCCAAGGTCGGCGACTGGAACCGCTTCCACCGCAACACCGGGGGGACGATGGTCGAGAAATGCTGCCATTTCTTCGACCTGATGCGCCTGATCGCCCGGTCGGAGGCGGTGCGCGTCTATTGCTCGGGCGCGATGGACGTGAACCATGCGGACGAACTGTACGACGGGGAGCGTCCCGACATCATCGACAACAGCTATACGACGGTCGATTTCGCCGGCGGCACCCGCGCGATGCTCGACCTGTCGATGTTCGCGGAAGGCGCGGCGAACCAGGAGGAGATCACCGCCGTCGGCGATGCCGGTCGCCTCGACGTCCTCATCCCCGAAGGCGCGATCGTCCACTCGCCCCGCGTCGCTCCCGGCCATACCAGGCAGGTCGCCCGCCGCACCGTCGAGGTCGACCCGCAGGCGCTGGCGGCGGGCAGCCACCACGGCTCGACCTTCTACGAGCACCAACGCTTTATCGCCGCCGTGCGCGGCGAGGGTCCGGTCGAGGTCACCGCGCGCGACGGCCTGATGGCCGTCGCGATCGGCACCGCCGCCGAGATCAGCGCGCGCGAGCACCGCGTGGTCGATATGGCGGAGCTGGGGTTTTGAGCAAACCGTGGCTTCGCCGCCCCCAAGCCGAACCGGCACTGACAACGCCGGACAGTTCACGATAACCCATCGGCAAGATGGGAGTTTAAGGAGGATGACGATGAAGGGAATTCTGCTGGCCGGCACCGCCGCCGCGCTCGCCTGGGCCGCGCCCGCGCTCGCGCAGGACGCGCCGGTTACCACCGCCACGACACCGCCGGAGGAGGCGACATCCGCCCCCGCCGACATCATCGTCACCGCGCAGAAGCGCTCGGAGCGGCTGCAGGACGTGCCGGTCGCCGTCTCGGTGATCTCGGGCACCGCGATCGAGCAGGGCGGCAAGCTGAACCTCGAGGGCGCGCAATATCTCGTCCCCACGCTCAACTTCGCCAAGTCGGGCACCACGCTCAACCAGTCGCTGTTCCTGCGCGGCGTCGGCACCTCGACCTTCTCGATCGCGGGCGAGCCCTCGATCTCGACGGTGGTCGACGGCGTCGTGCTGAGCCGCGCGGGCGAGGCGTTCGGCGACCTGTTCGATGTCGACCGGATCGAGGTGCTGCGCGGGCCGCAGGGGACGCTGTTCGGCAAGAATGCGAGCGCAGGCGTGATCAACATCGTTACCAAGCGGCCCGGCGACACGCTCGGCGGCTATGTCGAGGCGGGCTATTTCACGCGCGCCGAATACCGGACCCGCGCTGCGCTCGATCTGCCGCTGTCGCCCAATCTCAAGACGCGCTTCACCGGCTTCTACACCGATTACGACGGTAATATCCGCAACAACGCTGCCAGCCGCGGCGACCGGGTCAACGGCTTCCGCCACTATGGCGGCCGCGTCCAGCTGCTCGCCGACTTGTCCCCAAGCATCCAGCTGAACCTCAGCGCCGACTACCACCACAACAACGACGATTGCTGTGCGGAAG
>CAXTNG010000040.1:10817-13970 GCA_964245475.1 uncultured Sphingomonas sp.
GTGCGGAAGCGATCGGCACGCCGCCGATCAACACCGCGCTCGGTCAGGCGACCAGCGGCCAACCGGTGGCGAACCTCTCCACCGCGGCGCTGCCGGCGCCCTATGGCGACAAAACGCGCCGCATCAATCAGAACCTCGTCACCGCGACCAGGGAGACCGGCTACGGCTTCGCCGGCCAGCTCGACGCCGACCTGGCCGGGCTGACGGTCACCTCGATCACCGCCTATCGCAAGTACAGGAACACCGAGATCCGCGACGGCGACTTCCTCGATCGCGCGTACATCGGCTTCAACCAGCTGCATGATGTCGGGCCGCAGACCGGCGACACTTTCAGCCAGGAAATTCGGCTGACCTCGCCCGGCAAGCAGTTCATCGATTATGTCCTGGGCGCCTTCTACTCGCGCGCCTATTCGCGCCGCATCTTTACCCGCAACGACGCGGTCTGCGGCTCGGCGGTGACGCCCGCGCCGACGGTGTTGACGCCGTGCACCAGCGCGCTCGCGACCGCGACCACCTTCCCGAGCGGCACCGCGGACTTCGGCTCGACCTTCAAGAACCTCGCCTTCTTCGGCCAGGCGCCGGTGCACGTGTCCGACGCCTTCCGGGTCGTCGGGGGTAGACGCATCACCGCCGACCAGCTCGACGTCTTCCACCGCCGCAGCGCGACCGGGCTGACCACCAACGCCGCGGGCTTCCCCGTCGCGGCACCGGGCATCCAGCCCGCCTTCGACCAGGGCGTCTACGACCGCTACCTCCAGCTCGTCGCCTCGGGTGTCGCGCCCACCACCGCCGCGGGTCAGGCGCCGCTCGGCTCGAACGGCCAGTATTTCCGCGCCAAGGCGACCAACGATAATTGGTCGGGCCGTGCGGGCGTCCAGTTCGACGTCAACCGCGATGTGATGGCGTACGCGACCTATGCACGCGGCTACAAGGGGCCGGCGTTCAACATCTTCTTCAATCTCACCGGCACCGGCACGAACGTGATCGCGCCGGAGACGGCGGACAGCTACGAGCTCGGCCTCAAGAACACGCTGTTCGGCGGCACCCTCGTGCTCAACCTCGCGGCCTATTACGCCAAGTACAAGAATTTTCAGGCGAACAACCCGGATGTGGTCGCAGGCGTGGTGGTGACGCGCTTCACCAACGCGGGCACGATCTCGACCCGCGGCGGCGAGCTCGACCTGCTCTGGCGCCCGGTGCGCGACCTGTCGATCTCGGGCGGCGTCGCCTACACCGACGCGCACGTCGACCGGTTCAACGCGCCGACCGGGGCGACAGCGACCGACATCATCCCGAACGGCCAGCGCCTGCCCTTCGCGCCCGAATGGAAGGGCTCGCTGGGTGCCGACTATCGCTTCCGCACCGGCGGGATCGAGCCGTTCGTCGGCGTCCAGACCTCCTATCAGTCGAAGCAGCTTGCACAGCTCTCGGGCAATGCGATCATCCGCCAATACACGACGATCCACGCCTATGCGTTGGTCAACCTGTCCGCGGGCGTCGCGACCGCAGACGACCGCTTCCGCTTGACCGCGCAGGTGCGCAACCTGTTCGACGAGAGCTTCGCCGCGGCAATCACCAGCGGCGGCCCGGGCAACGCCTTCCGCTACCAGATCCCGCGCGATGCGGACCGGTACTACGGGGTGACCGGGCGCGTGACCTTCTGACGTCAGTGGGCGAGGACGGCGGCCGGCGAGCCGCCGTCCTCGACCGGCACGATGCGCGGGATGAGCAGCTGCACGACGCCCAGCGCGAGCAGGTACGACACCGAGCAGATGGCGAGCAGCGGCCCGTAGCCGAAGCCATGCGCGAGGCTCCACGCGGCGAGCTGGATCAGCACGATCGACCACATGTTGCCGCAGAACGCCGCCATCCCGATCGTCGACCCCACGCTGCGCGCGGGCACGATGTCGGTCGCCAGCCCAAAGACATTGGTCGAGAAACCCTGGTGCGCGAAAAGCCCCAGCCCCAGCAGCAGCGCCGCGCTCCACGGCGAGCTCACCAGCATGACCAAAGTCATCGGCAGGATAAGCAACGCATACAGCAGCAGCGTCGCCTTGCGCGCCCGGTCGACGCTCCAGCCGCGCGCCATCAGCTGGGTCGGCAGCCACCCGCCGGTCAGCGCGCCTGCTGCGGCACACGCGTAGGCGAGCGCAACCGGCAGCCCGACCGTACCCTGCTGGAGACCGAACATCCGGTGGAACAGGTCGGGCAGCCAAGCCAGCATGAAGAACCACACCTGGTCCGACAGCACCTTTGCGGCCGCGATCGCCACCGTCTCGCGCTTCCGCAGCAACGACGCCCAGGGCACCGGCACCGGCTGCTCGCCGTCCTCGGCGACCGGCGGCACCTTGATGAGGAACCATGCGAGCACCCAGAGCAGCCCCAGCCCGCCCGCGACGAGGAAGGCCGCCTGCCACCCGAACGCCACCGCCAGCGCCGGGATGACCAGCGGCGTCACCACCGCGCCGACGTTGGGGGCGGTGTTGCCGATGCCGAGCGCGACCGAGCGTTCGCGTTGGGTGAAGTAGGTCGCGGCCGACTTCACCGCCGCGGGCGTCCCGATCGACTCCGCCGCGCCAAGCACCACCCGCGCCGCGATGAAGGCTGCGACCGTCGTTGCGAAAGCATGCGCCATCCCGGCGAGGCTCCACAGCGCGACGCCCATCCCGAAGCCGCGCTTGAGCCCCACCCGGTCGATGAACCAGCCGGTTCCCAGAAACGCCACCGCCGCGGCGACCTGAAACCCCGACAGCATGTTCGCATAATCGCGGTCGGACCAGGCGAACTCGGCCTCCAGCGTCGGCTTGAGCAGCGCCAGGATCTGCCGATCGACGTAGTTGAGCATGATCGCGAAGAACACCAGCGCGACGATCCCCCAACGACGCGTATCGGTCATGCCCTTATCCTCCTCACGACAACGTTGTCACAAGCCATGTGCTTCGGCTAGTCTCTCTATACCTCTCCGGAACGAGGACGGGGACCAGCCGCAGGCTGGTGGAGGGGCAGTTCGCAAGGGCTGTCCAGCGTGGGGCTGCCCCTCCACCACCGCTGCGCGGCGGGCCCCCTCCCCGTGCCGGGGAGGATAAGAGGATAAACAATGGCTGCATCCCGCCCGCTGCCGATGGCCGCCGACCTCTACGGCGACATCGAGCC
>CAXTNG010000040.1:13980-16390 GCA_964245475.1 uncultured Sphingomonas sp.
GGCAAGGCTATCTCCCCGGGTTGGCGGTGGTCGCGGCGGGAACGCTCGCGGCGGGGTTCCTCGCCGATCGCTACGGCGCGCCGCTGACGCTGATGAGCCTGCTGATCGGCCTTGCGCTCAACTTCCTCTCCGCCGATGCGCGGCTCACCCCCGGCCTCGCCTTCGCCTCGCGCTCGCTGCTGCGTTGGGGAATCGTGCTGGTCGGCGTGCGCGTCACCTTCGGTCAGGTTGCGGCGCTCGGGCCCGTCGCGCTCGTCTGCGTTCTCGCGATCGTCGCGCTGACCATCGGCGCCGGCATCCTCGCCGCTCGCCTGTGGGGGTTCGGCACCGCCTTCGGCGCGCTGGCAGGCGGCGCGGTCGCGATCTGCGGCGCGAGCGCGGCGATGGCGCTCGCCACCACGCTCGGCGAGCGCCGCATTGGCCAGGCGCAATTGACCCTCGTGCTCGTCGGCATCTCGGCGATGAGCGCCACCGCGATGGTGCTCTATCCCGTCGCGGCGCACGCGCTCGCGCTCAGCGATCTCAAGGCGGGCTTCCTGCTCGGCGCCTCGATCCACGACGTCGCGCAGGCCCTGGGCGCCGGCTATTCCTATTCCCCTGCCGCGGGCGGCATCGCCACGATCGTCAAGCTGACCCGCGTCGCGCTGCTCGCACCGGTGCTTGCGATCGTCGCGCTGTTCCTGCCGCGTGGTCGCCAAGAAGAGGGGGGCGGTGCGAAAGGGCCGGGCGTACCCTGGTTCGTGCTCGGCTTCTTCGCCGTCGCGGGCATCAACTCGCTCGGCGTCATCCCTGCGGCGGCGGCGATAGGGGGCGAGCATCTGGCCGCCGGTCTTCTTGCCGCCGCCGTCACCGCCACCGCGATCCGCTCGCCGCTCTCGCAATTGCTGGAGGCGGGGCCGAAGCCGCTGCTGGTGATCCTCGCGGCGACGGTGGTCGCCTTTAACCTCGCGCTCGCCGCCGCGCTACTGCTGATCGGCTAGATCCCGATCCCCACCGTCGATCCGCGCTCGACCAGCTCGAACGCCACCTCGCGGCGCTCGTCCGCCCCGGTCAGCAGCAGATCCGCCGCCTGCCAGCCCAGCTCGCGCGTCGGCTGGCGGATCGTGGTCAGCGGCGGCCAGACGTAGCCCGCGAGCGCGTCGTCGCCGAACCCCGCCACCGACACGTCCTCCGGCAGCCGCAGCCCCCGCGCATGCGCCGCGGTGAGCACGCCCGCCGCCATGTCGTCGCTCGCCGCAAAGATCGCGGTCGGCGGCTCGGACAATTGCAGCAACGCCGCCCCCGCCCGTGCGCCCGAGGGAAAATCGTAGCGCCCTTCGACAAACAGCGCTGCCTCCTCCGCAATCCCCGCCGCCTTGAGCGCGGCGCGGTGCCCGTCGGCGCGCTGGCGGCTCGCGGCATAGTCCGGGTGCCCGCCGACGAAGCCGATCCGCCGGTGCCCGAGCGCGAGCAGATGCCGCGTCATCACCGCCGCCGCCTTCGCGTTGTCGATCCGGACCGAAGGCGCCGCGCCGGCTTCCCCGGGCGAGACCAGCACCGTACGCACCCCCCGCTCCGCCAGCGCCGCACGCACCGCCGCGTCGTCCGTGATCGGCGGCGTCAGGATCACCCCGTCGACATGCGTCGTGTCGACCAGCGCGGCGATGTCGTCGAGCATGCGCAGCGAGGTGCGGTCATACGGCTGCGCGATCAGCCGCACCCCATCCGCCTCCAGCCGCGCGCGCGCGCCCGCCTGGATCTCGAACAGGTAATGCGGGCTCGGATTGTCGCAGACCAGCGCGACCTGGAAGCTCCGCCGTCCGGCCAGCGAACGTGCCGCCTGGCTCGGCCGGAAGTGGAGCGCCGCCACCGCCTGCTGCACCCGCTCCCGCGTCGCCACGCCGACGTAGCGCTCGTTGTTGAGCACCCGGCTGACCGTCTTGATCGAGACGCCCGCGGCCGCCGCGACGTCCTTGATCGTGGCGCGCAACGCTATCGCTCCAACCGTCTCGTCATGGTACGGCCCCCTGCCATGAGGCGGGCGCTTGCGGCAACTGTCGTACGAAGGTAATACACAAGCATGAACTTCGACCGCGGACGTCCCTATGCCTCGGACGCCGAGCCGTTCGAGCGGGTCGGCGGCCTCCCACCCGACGACTTCGAGGACTGGGGCGCACCCGCGGCCGAGGCGCCGCGCCGCCGCTTCCCCTGGCTGCGCTGGCTGGTGCGCGGCGTGGGGCTGTTCATCATCCTGCTCATCGTCGCGATCGGCTGGCTCGCGGTCACCGCGCCGCTGTCGCGGTCGTTGAAGCCGCCGACGCCGCCCTCGATCGTGCTCACCGCCGCCGACGGAACGCCGATCGCGCGGCGCGGATCGATCATCGGCGCGCCGGTCGACGCGGCGAAGCTGCCCAGGCACGTCACCCAGGCG
>CAXTNG010000040.1:16400-16854 GCA_964245475.1 uncultured Sphingomonas sp.
ATTCGCATTGGGGGATCGACCCGCGCGGCATCGCCCGCGCGCTCTGGTCGAACGTCGGCGCGGGCGGCGTCCGCCAGGGCGGCTCGACGATCACCCAGCAGCTCGCCAAGAACGCCTTCCTCGACGCCGACCGGACGATGGCGCGCAAGCTCCGCGAGGTGATGATCGCCTTCTGGCTGGAGGCGTGGCTCTCGAAGGACGAGATCCTCTCGCGCTACCTGTCCAACGCCTATTTCGGCGACAACGTCTACGGCATCACCGCCGCGGCGAAGCACTATTTCGGCCGCACCCCCGACACGCTCAACATCGGCCAGGCGGCGATGCTGGCGGGGCTGGTCAAGGCGCCCTCGCGCCTCGCCCCGACCGGCAACCTGACCGGCGCCCGCGCGCGCCAGATGGTCGTCGTTGCTGCAATGGAGGACGCCGGCTTTCTCACCCACGCGCAGGCGCAGGC
>CAXTNG010000041.1:0-16762 GCA_964245475.1 uncultured Sphingomonas sp.
ACTCAGGGCATGGCGGCCGGGCTGATCGCGAAAGCCGGCGGCGACGCGGCGGCCGCAACGCGCGCGGTCGACGCGGCGCTGGCCAAGATCCCGGCGGTGTCGGGCAGCGGCGCGCAAAGCTCGCCGGCGATCGACAACGATCTCGCGCGCATCCTCGACCAGGCCGAGCAGGTGGCCACCAAGGCCGGCGACAGCTTCGTCACGGTCGAGCGGCTGCTGCTCGCGCTGACGCTGGCGAGCACGACCGCGGCGGGCAAGGCGCTCGCCGCCGCCGGGCTCAAGCCCGAAGCGCTCAACGCCGCGATCAACGAATTGCGCAACGGCCGCACCGCCGACACCGCGTCGGCCGAGGACCGCTACGACGCGCTCAAGAAATTCGCGCGCGATCTCACCCAGGCGGCGCGCGACGGTAAGCTCGATCCGGTGATCGGCCGCGACGAGGAAATCCGCCGCACTATCCAGGTGCTCGCGCGGCGGACCAAGAACAATCCGGTGCTGATCGGCGAGCCCGGCGTCGGCAAGACCGCGATCGCCGAGGGCCTCGCGCTACGCATCGCCAATGGCGACGTGCCCGACGGGCTCAAGGACAAGACGCTGATGGCGCTCGACATGGGCGCGCTGATCGCCGGCGCGAAATACCGCGGCGAGTTCGAGGAACGGCTGAAAGGCGTCATCGACGAGGTGAAGGCCGCCGAGGGCCACGTCGTCCTGTTCATCGACGAGATGCACACGCTGATCGGCGCCGGAAAGAGCGAGGGCGCGATGGACGCGTCCAACCTGCTCAAGCCCGCGCTCGCCCGCGGCGAGCTGCACTGCGTCGGCGCGACCACGCTCGACGAGTACCGCAAGCATGTCGAGAAGGACCCGGCGCTCCAGCGGCGGTTCCAGCCGGTGTTCGTCGGCGAACCAACGGTCGAGGACACGATCAGCATCCTGCGCGGACTGAAGGAGAAGTACGAGCTCCACCACGGCGTCCGGATCACCGACGGTGCGCTGGTGGCGGCGGCGACGCTCTCCAACCGCTACATCACCGACCGCTTCCTGCCCGACAAGGCGATCGACCTGATGGACGAGGCCGCCAGCCGCATCCGCATGGAGGTGGAGTCCAAGCCCGAGGAGATCGAGACGCTCGACCGCCGCATCCTCCGCCTCAAGATCGAGCGCGAAGGGCTGAAGCGCGAGTCCGACGAGGCGAGCCAGGACCGGCTGGAGAACATCGAGGGCGAGCTGGCCAATCTGGAGCAGCAGTCCGCCGAGCTGACCCAGCGCTGGCAGGCCGAGAAGGAGAAGATCGCCGGCGAGGCGACGCTCAAGGCGCAGCTCGACGCCGCACGCGTCGAGCTGGAGCAGGCGCAGCGCTCGGGCGACCTCGCCAAGGCCGGCGAGCTCTCCTACGGCCGCATCCCGGCGCTGGAGAAGCAGCTCGCCGAGGCTGCGGGCGCGACCAAGGGCGCGATGCTGCGCGAGGAGGTGACGTCCGACGACATCGCCGGCGTGGTCAGCCGCTGGACCGGCATCCCGGTCGACCGGATGCTGGAGGGCGAGCGCGAGAAGCTCCTCAAGATGGAGGAGGTCATCGGGCAGCGCGTGATCGGCCAGGCGGAGGCGGTACGCGCCGTCTCCACCGCCGTGCGCCGTGCGCGCGCCGGGTTGCAGGACCCGAACCGGCCGCTCGGCTCGTTCCTGTTCCTCGGCCCGACCGGCGTCGGCAAGACCGAGCTGACCAAGGCGCTTGCCGAGTTCCTGTTCGACGACTCCTCCGCGATGGTCCGCATCGACATGAGCGAGTTCATGGAGAAGCATGCCGTCGCGCGGCTGATTGGCGCGCCTCCCGGCTATGTCGGCTATGAAGAGGGCGGCGTGCTGACCGAGGCGGTCCGGCGGCGGCCCTATCAGGTCGTGCTGTTCGACGAGGTCGAGAAGGCGCACGGCGACGTGTTCAACGTGCTGCTCCAGGTGCTCGACGACGGTCGGCTGACCGACGGCCAGGGGCGGACGGTCGATTTCAGCAACACGCTGATCATCCTGACCTCGAACCTCGGCTCGCAATATCTGGCGAACCTCGAAGAGGGACAGGATGTCGAGACGGTGGAGCCGCAGGTAATGGACATCGTCCGCGCGCACTTCCGGCCGGAATTCCTTAACCGGCTGGACGAGGTGATCCTGTTCCACCGGCTCGGCCAAGCGCACATGGCGCCGATCGTCGACATCCAGGTCGGCCGCGTCGGCAAGCTGCTCGCCGACCGCAAAGTGACGGTCGAGCTGACCGACGCCGCGCGCGCATGGCTCGGCCGCGTCGGCTACGACCCGGTCTACGGCGCACGGCCGTTGAAGCGGGCGGTGCAGCGCTACCTGCAGGACCCGCTCGCCGACGCGATCCTGCGCGGCGAGGTCAGGGACGGCTCGACCGTCCATGTCGACGAGGGCGACGGACGGCTGGCGCTGTCCGTCGCCTAGTCGCCCGGCGCTTGGCGCAGATCGTAGCCGTTGCGGTCGGCGATGGGGAAGAAGTCGCGCAGGAGGTCGCGCTCGGTCGCGGTGAGGTGCGGGTTCCAGACGTCGAAGATCAGGACGGCGCGAAGCTGGTCCGAGCGGTTCCACGCCTCATGCTCGATGGTGTCGTCGAACGCCCAGGCCTCGCCGGTCCGCCACTCCCGCGTCTCGCCGCCGACCCGGAAGCTGCATCCTTCGGGCACGATCAGCGGCAGATGGACGATCGCGCGCGCATTGGTGACGCCGGTATGCGCGGGCAGGTGCGTGCCGGGCTTCAGGATCGAGAAGAACACGCTCGGCGCGCGCCCCGCCATGTCGGCGAGCGGCAGCGCCTCGACTGCCGCCGCCGTCTCGGGGCAGCGCGCGCAGACCGCCTCGTCGCGCCGGCCGTGCCGCCAGAGGTGGAGCGCGCTCCAGTCCGGCTTGTGGTCGAGCGGCGACCATTTGTTCTCGGGCGTTCCCGAGGCCATCGCGACATAGGGCGAGAAGCCCTGCGCGCCCGCCGCGAGCAGCGCCTCCAGCTCGCCACGGATCACGTCGGTGTTCGCTTCGATCTCGTCCATCCACGGAAAATGACTGCGGTCGAAGAACTCGTCGGCGGGCAGGAACGGCACATACAGCCCGTGGCAATGATTGGCGTAGATCGCGCGGCGGCCGAGCAGATGGTCGATGGACGCGTCGAACCGGCGCCGCTCGCCCGCATCGAGACCGGCGCGGCGCGGCGCCAGTTCGGCATCGATCGCGGCCGCGAAGCCGGCCTGGTGGCGCGCGACGGCTTCGCGGGCACGCTCCAGGATCGCGTCGAGCGCGGGCGTGCGCTCGTCGATCATCACGCCGATGGCCACCACCCCGGCCCAGCGGTCCGCCGCCCGCCCGCTGTCACCGGTGCGCTCGAACAGCTCGGCCAACCGCACCAGCGCCATGAAGTGCCGCTGGTCGATCGCCAGCGCACCCTCCAGTGCCGCCTGCTCGCCTGCATCGTCGCCGGCGGTGCGCAGTGCCTTGGCGAGATTGATGTGAAGTTCGGGCGCAGCCGGATCGGCCGCGATCGCGCGGCGGAACAGTGCCGCCGCCGCGCTCGTGTCGCCGCCATTGAGCGCGCGCATGCCGAGCGCGTTGAGCGCCAGCGGGTGCTCGCCGCGCGCGAGGACCTGACGGAACAGCCGCTCGGCGTCTGCCCCGCGGCCGGCGCGCTGCGCCTGCTGGGCGGATGCGATCAGCGCCTGGATGTCGGTCTGCTGCATGGGTCGCGCCCTACCGCAAAGCGGATGGGTGGACAAACAGGCCAACGTCCGCGCAGTGTTTCGGTGATGCGTCCCCAGGCTGACATGTTGCCAGCGTCGACCGAAGCGGCGGTTCGCGATCCCACTTGGCTGGCGCATCGCTACGATCCGGGCCGCGACGCGATCCACTTCCTGCATGTGCCCCGCGAATTGCACCGGCGGACGACCTTCCTGACCAAGGAGCTTTTGCCGCCCGAGCTTCAGCCGTTGCCGATCCGCCGTGACGAAGCACTCGCCGCGGTGCCCTCGCCTGCGCCGCTGCACTTCATCTTTCACTCGGCGTTCTGCTGCTCGACGCTGCTGGCGCGCGCGTGCGATCGGCCGGGATGGGCGATGGGGCTGAGGGAGCCGACGATCCTCAACGACCTCGTGGGATGGCGGCGGCGGCGCGAGCCCGGACCCGATTTGGCCGAGGTGCTCGACGGCGTGCTGACCCTGCTCGCGCGGCCGTTCGAACCGGGCGAGGCGGTGGTGATCAAGCCATCGAACGCGGTGAACGGGTTGGCGGCGGCGATGCTGGCGCTCAGGCCCGATGCAAGCGCGGTGCTGCTCCACGCGCCGCTCGGCACCTATCTGGCGTCGGTCGCCAAGAAGGGGCTGGAAGGGCGGCTGTGGGTTCGCACCTTGCTCGTCGGTCTGCTCGACGACGGGCTGGTCGATCTCGGCTTCTCGACCCGTGATCTGCTCGGGCAGAGCGATCTGCAGGTGGCGGCGGTCGGCTGGCTGGCGCAGCAGGCGCTGTTCGCGAAGCTGGTCGAGCGGTTCGGCGAAGATCGGGTACGGACGCTCGACAGCGAGACGCTGACCCGTGATCCTGCGGCGGCGATGCGGGCGCTTGCCGGCTTGTTCCGCCTGCCGCTGAGTCAAGCGGAGGCCGACGAGATCGCCGCCGGTCCCGCCTTCTCCCGCCATTCCAAGATCAACGTGGCGTTCGCTGCCGACGACCGCTCTGCCGAGCATCGGAGCGCCAGCGAGACCCACGCCGAGGAGATCGCCACGGTCGTGCGATGGGCGGACGCGGTGGCGGCGGCGGCCGGAGTGGTGGTCACCCCGCCCACGCCGCTGCTCGACGGCGCCGCCTAGCCGCGCTCAGCAGTGGCCGGTCTGCCCCATGGATGAGCAACCGGTCGTGCTTCCCTGGGACTGGCGCAGCGCGTCGCGCTCGCGTTCCCAATCCGCCTTGGTCTTGCACTCGCGATGACCGCGGACTAGCGAGCCGGTCTCCAGGAATTTCTTGCAGATCATCTTGCTGCCGGGATCGGCCGCCTTTTCCCCGGCATTGGGCTGCGGCGCGGGCGCCTGGGCGAGCATGGCCGCGAGGCCAAGGATACGCAACATGGTCTGGTTCCTTGCAAAGACGGAGAAGGTTACGTCAACGCCCTTGCCTTTGCCAAGCGCTTTGCACGACAGGTTGGCCCGTGGCGCGAACGACCGCATCCCTCTCCCCCGCTGCGGCGCGCGCGGGAATCGAGCGCGCCCTGGCGGCGAACGCGATCGGCGAGGCAGCCCGGCTGGCGGAAGCGGCGCTGGCGCGGGGGCTTGCCGAGCCGATGATCCTCAATCTGGTGGCTTGGCGGCGGGAGGAGGCGGGCGACTTCGCCGCTGCGCACCGGCTGCTCGCCCAGGCGCTCGACCAGTCGCCGGGCGACCCTCTGATCCTGGCCTCGAGCGGCGCGGTGCTGCGCAAGCAGGGCTGCTTGGATGAAGCGCTGGCCGTGCTCGACCGCGCGCTCGCTGCGGCGCCCGCACATGCGGCAGGGTGGCTCGAGCGCGGCTATGTCCTCGATGCGCTCCGCTCCTGGGGACCGGCGCGCGAGAGCTACGAACGCGCGCTGTCGCTCGATACCAACATGGCGCCGGCCGCGGCGAAGCTCGCCGATCTGGCAGCCAAGGACGGCGACACCGAGCGTGGGCGACGGCTCGCGGCGCATGCGCTTGCGCTCGATCCGGGGGACGCGACCGCGGCCGCCGCGCTGGCGACGATGGAGATCGAGGCGCGCGACGGCGCGGCGGCAGAAGCGCGGCTGCGGGCGCTGCTCGGCAGGCGGCTGACCGGCGACGACCGCACCCGCACGCTGACCCTGCTCGGCGACGCGCTCGACCGGCAGGACCGGACAGCGGAGGCGTGGGATGCGTACCACCGCGCTCAGCGCAATTTCCGCAACCTGTACCGCCGCGACCTGGAGCCGCGGAAGAGCCGGCCCACGCACCGCGCCTTTATCGAGGCGATCGCTGGACAGGTTGCGCGCATGCCGCCGCTGCCCTCATCTGCTCCCGAGCCGGTGCCCGGTGCAGCGGCGCGGCATGTGTTCCTGCTCGGCTACCCGCGGTCGGGGACGACGCTGGTCGAGAACGTGCTCGCGAGCGCGCCCGGGGTCACCGCGCTGGAAGAGCGCGACACGCTTGCGGACGCGGATGCGGCGCTGCTCGCCAACGACGGCACGATTCCGCCGCTCGACCAACTCGATCCGGCGCTCGTCGCCGAGCTGCGCGCAGCTTACTGGCGGCGTGTCGCGACGCTGGGGGCCGGGGACGGCGAGACGTTCGTCGACATGAACCCGTTCAACGGCCTCAAGCTGCCGATCATCGCGCGGCTGTTTCCCGAGGCGCGTATCCTGGTGATGCGCCGCGACCCGCGCGACGTCGTGCTGAGCTGCTACCGGATCAACTTCACCCCGAGCCCCGCCGCCTGGGCGTTCAGCGAGCTGGAGGAGGCCGCACGGCATTACGACGCGCTGACCGGGCTGACCGAGCTGTGCCGAGAGCGGCTGCCGCTCGCCTTCCATGACGTCCGCTACGATCGGCTGGTGGCGGATTTCGAGACCACCGTCCGCGGCTTTGCCGGGTTCATCGGGCTGCCCTGGACTGACGATTTCCTCCGCTTCGACCGCACCGCGCAGCAACGCGGGGTCCGTACGGCCAGCGCCGGGCAGGTGCGGCGGGGCCTGTACGACGGCCGCGGGCAGTGGCGGCGCTATGCCGGGCAGCTCGAGCCCGCGCTGCCGATCCTGGCGCCGTGGGTCGAGCGTTTCGGCTTCGAGCCATAGAAAAAGGGGCGGGCCGAAGCCCACCCCCATCATCACGTGGTCGTGCGGTGTGCGCTCAGAACTTGAAGCGCCCGCCGATCGCGAAGCGGCGGCCCAGCGGATCGTAGGTCGACGGGAACGTGTTGCCGCTGTTGAACGCGGTCGAGCCGATGGTGCCGCCGACGAGCGGCGGCTGCCTGTTGAGCAGGTTGGTAACGGTCAGGGTGAAATCGACATGGTCGTTCACGCCGATCCGCGTCGCCAGATCGAAATAATTGTACGACGGGATTTTGCCGAAATCGACGTTGTAGCCCGCCAACGCGCCCGAGCCGATCGTGCCGGCAAAGACCGCACCCAGCGCGCCCGGCTCGGCCCTCATCTTGTCGATGTGGCGCCAGAGTAGCGAGATGTCCGCCGGTCCGAAGGTCAGCGTCGTACGCTGGTTCCAGGTGAACTCGGGCTGGAGCGATCCCGCGCTCGAGCTCGGACCCGCCGAGCCCGGCGAACCGCAGTTCTGGCTGTAGAGGCCGACGCATTCGCGATTGACGGTCGCGGGGAATGTGCTGCCCGCCCCCGGATAGCCCGGGGGGATGATCGAGCCCGGCACGATCGACTGGAATTGCGACCGGTTTGTCCAGTTACCCTGGAAGCTGAGGTTCAGCTTCGCGAAGCCCAGGTCGCGCCGGTAGTTGATGCTGAGATCGATACCATCGGTCAGGATCCTGCCCGAGTTGGACGAGGGGAAGACGAGGCCGCCGGTGGTCGCCGGATCGCCGTCGAGCGCGCCGGTGCCTGGATTGCGGCGGAAAAGCTGACAGATCGGGTTGCTGACGCTGGTCGCGGTGATCGCCGCCCCGTTGTTGTTGCCGAAACAGCCGGTGATGAGATCGCCCGGCAGCGGCTGCGAGATCGCGTCCTTGATCTTGATATGGTAGTAATCGACGGCGATCGACAGGCCGGGCACGAAGCGCGGCTGGATGACAAGACCGACCGTGTAGCTGTCCGCGGTCTCCGGCCGCAGATAGGTGCCGCCCGCTGTCGTCGACTGCGCCTGCGCCGCGGTCGGGTTGGCGATGGTGCCGATCGACTGTACCGGCGCGCCCTGCGCCAGGCAGACCGCGCGCAGGTTTGCGTTGTTGACGGGATTGGCGCCGCGGCACGGGTCGATCGCAAGGTTGGTCAGCGCGACGTTAGACGGCGAGAACAGCTCGGCGATGTTCGGCGCACGCACCGCGCGCTGATAGTTGCCGCGAACCTTGATGCCGTCCACCGGCTCCCAGGTGCCGCCGGCCTTGTAGGTCGTCGTGTTGTACTTGTCGTTGGTCGCCGAGAACACCTTGTAGTCGGAATAGCGCACGCCCGCTTCGAGCGAGAGGTTCTTGAAGAACGGCTTGTCGGCAACCAGCGGAGCGTTGATCTCGCCATAGGCTTCCTTGACCTCATAGCCGCCCGTGAACGGCAGCACCGCGCCGCCCGCGCCGCCCAGCTCGCCCGCGGTTGCGGACAGGATGTCGGCCTGCTGGTTCGCACGGTAGCGGCGGTATTCGGCGCCGAGCGCGAAGCCGATCGGCTCGTCCGCCGAAGGCACCGCGAACCCGAAGTCGCCGCTCAGCAGTGCGCGCGCCTGCGCCAGCGAAGCGTTGGTCTGGGTCGTTGCGCTCGCGGTCAGATACGGTATCTGCGCTGCGGTGATCGAGCCCGCCGGCCCGAAGATGTTGACCGGGACGCAGCCCGAGCCCGCGGTCGTGCCCGCGCCCTGCGCAGCCAGCGTGATCGGTAGACCGCTCGCCGCCGGGCTTACAACAGCCGGCGCCGCGCCCAGGTTACAGCTCGTCGTGCTGGTCGTGTAGAGCGCGGTGCGCAGCCGCGACACGAGGACGTAGCCCGACTGGATCTGCCGGTTCTGCGATTCGCCATAGGCGCCCGACACGTCCAGATTGATCGCGCTCGTGATGCCCAGACGCAGACCCGCGCGGTAGTCGAAGAACTGCGTGGTATATTCGGACACGCGCGGCCCGATCTCGGTGGTGCGCCGCGCTAGGCCGATGTTGAATGCGCGGAAGTTGGGATCGGTCGGGCTGGTCGCCGCCGAGGCGAGCGCGCAGGTGGTGCCGGTCTGCGTGATCGTCTGCACGCCAGCGACGGCAGGATTGAAATCAGCGCTGTTGCAGAAGGTCTGGCGTGCGGCCGCCGGGATGAACGGGTTGCTGATCGGGATCTGCCCCGTCTGGTTAAAGATACCCGACGGCGCGATGATCGTGTTGACCACGTTCTTGGAGAAGGTGCCGCGGGTGTAGACCTCGATGTTGTCGGCGATCTCGTAGTGACCCGCGCCGTAGATGTTGTAGCGCTTAAACGGCACCTGAAAGATGTTGTAAGGGTTGAAGTTGAAGCCATCGTTTGCGCCGACGTAGGTGCGCAAGTCGCCGGTCGTCGGCTCGAAGATGCGGCTCTGCGGCGCGGCGGCGAACGGGCCGCTGAAACGTGACGGCACCGTGGTGCCCGAGCCGCCGCGGCTGCCCGAGGTCGAGGTGTAGTTGTTCTGGGCGACACGCCGCGATCCCTGGTAGATCGGGTCGGCGTTCTGGTAGCCGACCGAGAACACCACGTTGCCGCGGCCGTCGTCGAAGTTGGAGCCGAGCGTCAGGTCGACGCGGGTGGTCTCCCCGTCGCCCTTTTCAGTGATCTGCTCGGACGCGTTCAGCTCGAGGCCGGAGAAGTCGGAACGGGTGATGAAGTTGATGACGCCCGACACCGCGTCCGCGCCGTACGTCGTCGCGGCGCCGCCGGTCAGCGTATCGACGCGCTCGATCAGCGCGAGCGGGATGTTGTTGAGGTCGACGCGACCCTGAAGGTCGCCCGGGGTGACGCGGGTGCCGTCGAGCAGCACGAGGTTGCGGAAGTTGCCGAGGCCGCGAAGGTCGGCAAAGGCGGCGCCGCCGTTGCCGTTGTTCACCTGGCTGCCGATCGACGGCACCACGCCCGGCAGGTCGCGCAGGATCTGCTCCGCGGTGTTGGACTGCTTGAGCGCGATCTCCTCCTGGCCGATCACCGAGACGGGGCTGGACGACACGAGGTTTGGGTTGCGGATCAGGGTGCCGGTGACGACGATGTCGCCCTGCGGGGTCTCGCCAGCGGGGGGAGCCGAATCCTGACTCGACACGCCCGCCGCAGGCGCGTTCGGATCGGAGGCCTGCACGCCCGTCTTGGGCTGGCTCGCCGGATCGGCGGTCTGAGCGAAGGCGGGCTGCGCCGCCAGCGCGGCACCGACCAGGAGGGTCGAGCCGAGAAGGCGCGAACGATAGGTATTGAGCATGAACGATCCCCTTTTCTGACCCGCTGAAAGCGAGTCGCATGCCTGTCGGCATTCACATGCGGCCGGCACGGGCCGACCCTATCTCGATGGGTAATGGACTTTCCGTCACGCTCGCAAGCCGACCAGTCGCCATTGCAACAAATCGTAAGACGAGTGTAGCAATCGGGACACACTGCGTACCGGCGTTCCGAGTGCCGGCTTGTCCGCTGTCGCAATCCCGGCGTACCCTATGCTCGAACGGGTGTGAGGTATCGAAACGTGCGCAGGCGGTATTTGGTGGCAGGGGCCATGCTGGTGCTGGCGGCAGGCGGTGCAGCGGGACAATCGTCGGGCGGCGATGCGGTCCTGCAATCGTTCGTGAAGTGCCGTGCGGTTGCGGCGCCCGAGGCGCGGCTCGCCTGCTTCGAAGGCGCGACGACCACGCTCGAGACGGCAATGGCCGCCAAGGAGGTGACCGTCCTCGACAAGCAGGATGTACGCAAGGCCAAGCGCTCGCTGTTCGGCTTCACCCTGCCGCGGATCGGGCTGTTCGGAGGCGGCCGCGACGAGGACAGGGGCGAGGGGTTCGAGACACTCGAAACGACGATTGCGGGCAGCCGCGCGCTGCCGAACGGGCGCTATGAGCTGAGCCTGACCGAGGGCGATGCGGTGTGGGCGACGACCGACCCGATGGGCTTTCCGCCGCGGAGCGGGGCCAAGGTGCGCATCCGCAAGGGCGCGCTCGGCAATTACTTCATCGCCATCGCCGGCGAGCGGACGATCCGCGGCATCCGGGTGCGCTGAACGGGGTTCAGGCGGCGAGGCTGATCGCGGCGAGGGCGCGCATGGGCTCCGCGCCGCGACCATCGACCCAGCGCTCGGCGGCTGCGAGCTCGTCGGCAAGCTCGCGCTCCAGCGCGCGTCGCCGGTCAAGCCGCGCTTGGCTGTCGAAGGCGACCTCCGGGTTCTTCGAATAGGTGCGGAACAGCGGCCCGGCGACGGTGCGTTGGATCGCCACGGGGGTAAGCTGGACGTTGAGATGGCCCGCGACGGCGGCCAGCACCGGCGCCGGATCGGCGAAGAAGCGCTCGGCGTCCAGGCTGCGCGCATTGGGCCAGTCGCCACCCGCCGCGGCAAAGGCGCGGACCTGCGCCAGCCAGAGCGCGGCTGCGCGCTGGGCGTCGGACTGGCCGGTGGGATCGCCCAGGTGAGGCGCCAGCTGCGTCGTCACCCGGCGCAGCCAGTCGCGGTGGTTGTCGCTGCGCAGAATCGCGAGCAGATAGTCGCTGAGCGGCAGGTAGAGGAAGATCGCCCGCGTCCCCCCGTCCAGTGCCGCGAGCCGCGGCAGCAGGAAGTTGACCGGAACGTTCGCCTTGACGATCGTCGGCAGGTCCTTGGCGTAGCGCTTCGACACCATCGCCGTGACCATCGCCAGCCGTTGGCCGGCGGGTAGGAACGCGCATTGGCGCAACGCCAGCGGTTCGCGCAGCACCAGATTGGCGGCGGGGTTGTCGAGAGCGCGCGCTAGCAGGGTCGAGCCGCAATGCGCGACGTGGAAGATCCAGCCCGTCGGCTGCGGCGGCGGCGCTGCGCCGGTGAGCGCGGCAACGGGTATGCGCATTGCGCCCTGCCCCGCAGGCTCGATCCGCGCATCGAGGAAGATCGAGCGGTGGTAGGCGGCGCGGTCCATCGGCACGAACACCGCCGTGTCGCCATCGAGCGAGTGGAGGTAATGATCGGGCGATGCGTAGAGGTCGTCGCGGGTCACGGACATCGCACGGCACTATAGCCGGCGTAGCGGTTTGCGGCTATCCCGCCCGCGCCATGCCCCATGTCCATCTGCCCGAGCCGGGCCGCCCGCAGGTGCTGATCGAGCGCGCGGGCGAGAGCAGCATCCTCGAGCTGGACGCCGGCACGATCACCGCGCTCTACAAGGCGCACGGCGCGCTGCTGCTGCGAGGCTTCCGCACCGACGTGGCCCAGTTCCGCGGCTTCGCAAAGCGCTTCTGCACCACGTCGGTGTTCAACGAGAGCCCCGGTCGCGGGCCGATCGACCGGCAAGCCAACATCCACACCGTCGACGGCGGGGTACGCGAGTTCAACCTCCACCCGGAGCTGTCGCGCGAGCCGTGGAAGCCCGATGCCGCTTTCTTCGCCTGCTTCTCACCCCCGTCGCGGGGCGGCGAGACGACGATCTGCGACGGCGTGGCGCTGGTCCGCGCGCTGCCCGAAGCGGTGCGGCGCGGACTGGACGGGCGGCGGCTGCTCTACATCAAGCCGACCTGGCCCGAGCTGCTCGACTTCTGGCTCGGCACGCCCGATCCGACCGACGCCAAGCTCGCCGCGCCGCCGCCGCAATGCCCCTATTCCTTCCGCCGCATCGAGGGGCAGGTGCTGCGCATCTTCACGAGGCCAGCGCTACACCGGCCGATGTTCGCCGACCAGCCCGCGTTCGGCAATTTCCTGCTGTTCGCGCGCTTCAACAACGGCCGCGGGGACCATCCGCTGCTCGACGACGGCCATCCGGTGCCCGAGGCGTGGCTGCAGGCGATCAAGGCGACGGGCGACGCGCTCGCGGTGCCGATCGCCTGGCAGCAGGGCGACGTGCTGATGCTCGACAACACGCGCTTCATGCACGGCCGCCGCGCGATCCTGGAGCCGAGCGAGCGGCTGATCGCGACTTATTTCGGCTACGTCGGTTTCGCCGAGCGCGATCCGGAGGAGCCGGCCGACCCGCCCTGGCGGCACGCCGACTTCTACCCACCGATCCCGCCCGAGCTGCGCAGCTGAGCCGTTCGCCAAAAGAAGGGGGCCGGAGGATCGCTCCTCCGGTCCCGTAATCGCGACACGCGCCGTTCGTCAGAACTTCCCGCGGAACCCGATATAGAAGGAGCGGCCCTTGTTTTCGAACAGGCCGGTGTTGCCGACGTTATCCGTGCTGGCGCCGATGCCGGTCGAGCCGAACGGCGCGAACTTGTTCGTCAGATTGTCGATCCCACCGTACAGGGCGAAGCCGTCGTTGACCGCCACTTCGGCACGAATGTCGTGGTAGAAGACGTTGCTGTAGAAGCGCGGGTCCGAATAGTCCGGGTTCTGCGGCGCTGCGCCGTTGACCGAATAGGTGTTCTCGGCCGCGCCGAACACCTGCTTGCCGACCCAGCGGAACTGGTAGCCCAAGGTGACATTGCCCAAAGTGCCGCTGGCATTCGCGGTCAGGCGGTCCTTGGGCGTGCCGGCCTCGCTCAGCACGCGATCGGCAAAATTGGGATCGGTGGGATCGGTGAAGTCGTCACGCTGCAGGACGCGGGTGTAGTTCGCCCGGAAGTCCGCCTTCACCGGCCCGAACGTATGGCGATAGGCCACCTCGGCATCGATCCCGCGCGCCTTCAGCTTGGCGAAGTTGAAGGTCGACGCGAGCAGCGAGCCTTCCAGCACCTGGAACGGAACCTCGCCGGCCGGGCCGCCGGTGGCGCCCGCCCGCGTGAAGAGGGCGCAGAACGGATTGTTCAGGGTCGCCGAATCATAGCAGTTGTTGAGAATGGTCTGCGCATCGATCGACGAGATGACCTTGTTCACGGTGATATCGTAATAGTCGACCGTGATCGACAGGCCCGGCACGAAGCGCGGCTGCACGACCACGCCTGCGGTGTAATTGTCGGAGGTCTCCTCGGTCAGGTTCGGGTTGCCGCCCGACAGGATGCTGAGCGACTGCTGATAAACGAAGTCGTAAGTGGCGGGACGGCCAGCCGCGGTGCAATTGGCCGAGCGCGTGGACGATCCGGCGCTGAGGTTGCGCGCGGCGCACGGGTCGTTCGGCGCCGGCGCGAAATTCTGCCCCTGTGCCGAATAGAGTTCCGACAGGTTGGGCGCACGGATGGCGCGCGTGTAGCTGCCGCGGAAGGTGATGTCCTGAATCGGCTTCCAGATCGCCTCACCGCCGTAGGAATAGACGGTTCCGGTAGCCCCCTTGTAATCGGAGACACGGCCCGAGCCGGTCAACGTCAGCTCTTCGAAGAACGGCTTGTCCTTCAGGAACGGGATACGGATTTCGCCGAACGCTTCCTTGACCGCAAACGACGGCGCGCTGAACGACGGGATCGCGTTGTAGAAGGCGTAACCCTGCTGGGTCAGGTCGTCGAGATCGTAGCGCAGCGTCTCGCGCCGGTACTCGCCACCGAACGAGAAGCCGATCGGACCGCCGGGCAGCTCGAACAGCTGGCTGAGATCGCCTGCCACGAAGCCGCTCGCCACGAACTGCGTGATCTTGCCGTTCGCGTTCGAGTCGACGGTGACGTAGTCCCGCGCGGCCTGGGTCACCGAGCCCTCGCCGAACGGATTGATCGGCACGCAGGCGGCAATGTCGCCGGCCAGGCGCGGATCGTCGCCGGCGCTGAGCGGGTTGCCAGTGACGTACGAGATCGTAGTGCTCGGCGAGAGCTGCGAACGGCAGACGATCTGGCCACTGATAGGGTTGCGCACTGCGTCGAGGCCCAGCAGGTAGCGCTGGATGTTGACGTTCGAGATGATCCTGTTCTTCTCGTGATGCTCGCCGTAATTGGCCGAGATCTCGTAGTTCCAATCGTCGTTGAAGTTGCCGCGGACGCCGAACACGCCGCGGTAGGTTTCGCGGGTGATGCGCTCGTCGCGGATGCCGAAATCGAGCCAGTTGCGGCGGAGCGCGATACGCGTCGTGTCGGTCGTGGTCAGGCCACCAGCAGTGCGGGCGGCAACGATCGTGGCACGGGCCTGCGCCGAAAGGTAGGGATTGTTGATCGATATCGTCTCGCGATTGAAATCAATCGCAGCTTCTGGATCGCCCAGCGTCGTGCCCTGCGAGAAGAACGGGCCGCTCTGCGAGCCCTGCGCGACCGAGCGGACGTACTTCGCCTCGAAGAAGGGCACGAAGGCGTCCGAGATGTCGAAATGACCCAGCGCGTTGGCGGAGTAGCGGTTCAGCTCCGGCGACAGCAGCGCAAGCTGGCCCTCGCGCCCCGAATAGCCGTTGCCGCCGAGAAAGCTGCCGCTCGGCGCCAGGCCGACGCGCTGACCCGTTTCCGGGATCAGCGTCCCGTCCGACTGGAAGAGATAGGCGCAGACAAAGGGGGCGCCCGTGACGTCGCGGCCGCATGCGCCGCTCGGGCTGGCGACCTGGTAGAGGCCGCCGAGCGAGATGGTGGTGGAGCGGATATCGCGCAGGAAGACGCGATCGGGAACGCCGTCCGAGTTCGCGCCGGTATCCGAATCGACCACCACGAGGCCGCTCGCCTGCCGGAGCGCGGGACGGCCGGAGGCGAAAAACTTGCCCTGATGCGCGTATTCCAGGTTCACGGCGATGTTGCCGCGGCTGTCCGCGAAGTTCTTACCCGCCAGCACCGAGACGTACTGGTTGCCGCCGTCACCGTATTGGCTGACGCCGGACTGGCCGCGAACCTGAAGGCCCTCGTAATTCTGCTTGAGCTTGAAGTTCACCGCGCCCGCGATCGCGTCCGACCCGTAGACCGCCGAACCGTAGCCGGTGATGACGTCGACGCTCTCGATCAGGTCGGTCGGGATGGTGTTCGTGTCGACCGACACGCCGCTGACGAGCACGTCGCCGGCGACGTGACGGCGCCCGTTGACGAGCACCAGCGTGCGCTGGGTTCCCAGGTTGCGCAGATCGACCAGGTTCAGGCCACGCGTGCCGAGGAAGCGGGTCGACTGCTGCTGGCTGAAATCGGTGGCGAGCTGCGGCAACTCGTTCAGGATGTCGCCGACCGAGACCTTGCCGGTCTGGAAGAACTCGCCGCCGGACACCGTCGTGATCGGCGCGCCCGAGTCCAGGTTGGGGCGGCGGATGCGCGAGCCGGTGACGACGACGTCGTTGGCGGCGGGGGCGGCCTCGGCCGGGACCGGCTGCTGCGCCGGATCGGCTGTCGTCTGATCGGGCGCGGTCTGCGCGAGCGCCGGCGAAGCGGCGGCGAGCATGCCGGCGAGGGCGAGGGCGGACAGAGCGGTGCCGCCGCGAAGCGCGGTGCGGGCGGAGAGCAAGCTGGTGAACATCGGTGTTTCCCCGGTCGGGCGCCTCGGCGGCTGCCCGGATGTTATCTGAAGATCGCGCCGGCCTCTGGCGGGTCGGACAACGGGGCTGTCCCAAACGCGGAGCGACGCGCGGCCCGCAACGCGAAGCGCCGCGTAAATCGTTTGCACATCCCCGTTTTGCCGCCGCCTTGTGGCATTCAGGTCACAGCTGAAACAATCGGCGCAGCGGCGCGCCAGAACGGCTTACCGGCCCATCGGTTCCGCGACCAGCGACGGGTCGAGCTTGGCGCCCTGCCATTGGAGGCTCCAGTGAAGATGCGCGCCGGTGACTCGGCCCGTGCGCCCGCTCGCGCCGACGATCTGGCCTTGGCGGATGTGCTCGCCGACGATGACGTCGATCCGCGAGAGGTGAAGCAGCGCGCTGTTGAGGCCGAAGCCGTGATCGATCATCAGGAGGTTGCCCTCCAGCGTGAAGGGATGATCGGCGGCGAGGATGACGACGCCGTCGGCGGGCGCGGCGACCGGCGTGCCGGCGGGCACCGCGACGTCATCCCCCGAATGGTAGCTGCCTGGCTGCCCCTGATAGACGCGCTGGCTGCCGAAGCGGCCGGAGATCGGCGTCGCGGATTTCGCGAAGGCGCTCGGGA
>CAXTNG010000042.1:0-539 GCA_964245475.1 uncultured Sphingomonas sp.
CGTGTGGAACAGCGGCGGGTCGAGGCCGGGCATGGCGGCAGCCCAGCCGGGCAGCAGGTCGATCGCCGCTCCGGTGAGCAGCGCCTGTGCGGCGGCGGGTGTGTCGGGCGAACGGGCAAGCAGCGTCTTGGCGACGGTGGCGGTCCGGGCATCGTAGCGGAGCTGCGGCCGCGCCTCGCGCAAGGCGGCGTCGAGCGCGGCGCGGGTGCGGGGGAGGTCGACCGCGCCGAGCGCCTCCCCGACGATCGCCATCTCGGCGACGTAGCGGTCCTGCTCGGCGCGCGGCATCGCCGGTGTGCGGTAGCGGAGGTGCGCGGCGAGGAAGCTCCAGGCCTCGGCGACATGCACCCAGCGCAGCAGGTCCGGGTCGCTCGCGCGATAGGCGGTGCCGTCGGGCAACGTCCCCTCGACCGCATCGTGGATGCGGCGGATGCGCGCGATCGTCGCCTGCGCCGCCTCGGTCGAGCCATAGGTGGTCACCGCGATGAACCGCGCGGTGCGCTTGAGGCGCCCGTGCCGGTCGCGGCGGAAGTCCGAAT
>CAXTNG010000042.1:549-2505 GCA_964245475.1 uncultured Sphingomonas sp.
CCCACCCCCCGGCGAGCGCGGCGGGGTGGTGCATCTGCAGCAGCAGCGAAGCGACGCCGCCGACCATCATCGCGGTCAGGTCGGCATGAACGACCCGCGCAACCGAGTCATGGCCGAACAGCCCGGGATCGTCGGGCGCGCGGGTCGGCGGCGGCTCGCCGGTGCTCACCGAGGCGCGGAGGCGGTCGCCGAGCATGCGGCGGAGGGGTTCAGCGGGTCCGGAGGTCGGCATCCATATGTCAACGCACGCGATCGGAAGCACGATCCGCCCTCGACACGCCAACCCTCAAGCGCAATGGTGCGGCGACACGATCCTGGGAGAGCCGACCCGTGAAAGCCGCTGCCGCTATCCTCGCCTTCGCGCTCGCCACCGGCGCAGCCGCGCAGACTCAGCCCATCCCCGCGGGCATCGCCGCCGCGCTCGCCGACCCCGCACGCGCGGACCAGCAGGGCGACGACGCCCGGCGCCAGGCCGCGGCGGTGGTCGCCTTTTCGGGCGCGAAGCCGGGCGCCACGGTGATCGACTATCTGCCGGGGCATGGTTACTGCACACGCATCTTCTCGGGCGTGGTCGGGCCGAAGGGGCATGTCTACGCCTATTGGCCCGCGGCATCGGCGACGCGCTCGGCCGCGACCGTCGCCGCGCTCAGCGCGCGCGGGCTCGCCAATGTGACGGCGGAGGTGCAGCCGACCAACCTGCCGACCGCGGCCAAGCCGGTCGACCTGTTCTGGACCGTCCAGAACTACCACGACATCCCCAATCCGACCGGCGGCGAGCCGGCGCTCCGGTCGTTCAACCAGGCGGTGTTCAACCTGCTCAGGAAGGGCGGCACCTTTGTCGTGATCGACCATGCCGATGCGCCGGGTACGGGAATCACCGGCACCTCGACCAAGCACCGCATCGACCCGGCGAGCGTCAAGGCCCAGGTGCAGGCAGCAGGCTTCCGCTTCGTCGGCGAGTCCACCGTGCTGCGCAACCCGGCGGACGACCACACGCTCGGCATCCGCGACGCATCGCTGCGCGGGCATACCGATCAGTTCGTCTACAAGTTCCGCAAGCCTTAGCCTACAGCAGCAGCTCCTGCGCCGTCGCCTTGCCGACGCTACCACCGCCGCTGCGCCGGTCGAACTCGGCCTGCGCGGTGAAGCGGATATCCGCGTCCCGGTCGGTGAGGAAGCCCATCAGCGAATCGTGGGAGACCTCGCGCCACTCCTTGCCGCGGTCGGAGCCGTAGCGGACCCGCGGCAGCAGCCCGGGCGTGCGCGACCATTCGATCAGCTGCGCAACGCTCGCCTCGTTGAGCATGTCGCGCAGGTGGAAGGCGGTGACATAGGCGTCCGGGAACGCGCGGTGTGCGGGCAGGCCGCGCTCGTGGTCGAGCCCCTCGGGCTTGCGCCAGTAGCGCAGCACCTGATTGGAGAAGCTCGGGGAATCGGGCCAGAGCCGGAGCGCGCACTTCCAGGTGCAGATCCATTCGGCATTGCGGGTGAGCGCGGGGGTGCAGAAGGCCTGCTCGAAGTCGGCGCGGTGCGCGGCAAGTGCAACGCGACGCGGCCAGGGATCGAGCACGGGGCGGGCGCAATCGTGCCACCAGGGCGCCTCCGCCACGTCCTCGTCGCGGAGGTGGTGGACGGCCATGGTCACCGGCGGGATGGCGCGACCGGGGTTGACCAGACGGCTGCCGCCCTCGCCGTGCAGCTCCCAGCGGCCGTCAGGGCCGAGCGCGACATCCTGCCAGCCGATCTCGACGACGCCATGGGCCGGCGGGGCGTTGCCGGTCGTCTCGAGGTCGATGACGCGGACGATGCTGGGCTGGGGTGGCGGCATTCCGGCTATGTGGGGCCGCCGACACCCGGAATCGAGACGCCCTCGGGCGCCAGCTGCGCGTAGATCTAGCCGCGCACCCGATCGAGCCCGGCCAGATCCCGCGCTTACGCGCCCCGCGGCCGCCCGCC
>CAXTNG010000042.1:2515-3843 GCA_964245475.1 uncultured Sphingomonas sp.
GCCGGAGAGCGAAAAGGTCGTCGCCTGGTACGCGTCGCGGTCGAGGCTCGAGGCGGCGGCCTGCAGCGTCAGGATGCGGTCGCGCCCGCGAAAGTTGCTGCGGCGGAAGATGACGTTGCCGACCTGCTCCTGCGTGCCGAGCACGCCACGCAGCGTCAGCGCGCCCTCGGTGTTCGAGGCACGGAGCAGCCACCAGCCGTCCGCGGTGGCGACCCGGACCCCGTCGGTGCGGTTCACGTCCGCGCCCGCCGCCTCCAGCCGCGCAAGCACGCGGTCGACGATCGCGAACTTGTCCGACTCGTCGACCGGCAAGCGCAGCTCGGGCGTGGCCGCGAGCTGCGGCAGCGCGTCGCGGAGCGCCGCAAGCGTCTGCCCCGAAGCCTGCACCGCGCCGATCAGCCGCACCGCCGCGAGCAGGGCATCGTCGAAGCCGCCGTCGTCCGGACCGAAGAAGATGTGCCCCGACATCTCGCCGCCGAGCGGGGCTTGGGTCTCGTGCATCTTCGCCTTCATCAGGCTGTGCCCGGTCTTCCACATCACCGGCTGGCCGCCGAGCGCAGCGATCCTGTCGAACAGAATACGGCTCGCCTTGACGTCAGCGACGATCGGCGCGCCGGGATGGGCCTTCAGCACGGGCTCGGCGAGGATGGCGAGCAGCTGGTCGCCCCAGATCGCCCGGCCCTCGCCATCGACGACGCCGATCCGGTCGCCGTCCCCGTCGAACGCCACGCCGAAATCGAGCCCGCGCGCCAGCACCAGGCGGCGCAGGTCCTGGAGGTTCGCCTCGACGGTCGGATCGGGATGATGATTGGGAAAGCGCCCATCCACTTCCGCGAACAGGATGTGATGCTCGCCCGGCAGACGCGCGATGAGCCGCTCGACCGCGGGACCAGCCGCCCCGTTCCCGCAATCCCACGCGACGCGGAAAGCGCCCCCCTCGAACCGTTCGACCAGACGGCCGACATAGCCGTCGAGCACGTCACGCTCGCTGACGTTGCCGTTGCCCTTCTCCCAGTCCCCCGCTTCGGCCATGTCGGCAAGTGCGACGATGCCCGCGCCGAACACCGATCGGCGGCGGTGGACGAGCTTGAAGCCGTTGTCCCCCGGCGGGTTGTGGCTGCCGGTCACCTGGATGCCCGCGTCGACGCCGCACGTCTGCTCGGCATGGTAGAGCATCGGCGTCGGCCCCACCGCGATCCGCACCACGTCCGCGCCGCTGGCGAGCAGCCCGTCGACCAGCGCCGCCTCCAGCTCCGGTGAGGTCAGCCGCCCGTCGCGCCCCACCGCAACACGCTTGCCGCCGCTTCGCAGCACCCGCGTCGCGAAGC
>CAXTNG010000042.1:3853-14449 GCA_964245475.1 uncultured Sphingomonas sp.
GCGCCCCAGTGCGCGAGCGTCGTCGGTATCGAGCGTCTCGCCGACTCGCCCGCGCACGTCATATTCGCGGATCGCCCGGGGATTGATCCGGTGCATTACCCCTGGCGGAGCAGCAGGTCGCGCGCGGCATTGGCGCGGCCGGCAAGCTCGCTCGACCCGCCACGGTCGGGGTGAATCGTGGCGAGCAGCCGGCGGTGCGCGGCACGGATCGCGTCGGCATCAGCGCCCGCCGGCACGCCCAGCACCACGCGCGCATCCGCGACGTCGCGCATCAGCCGCGCGTCGGGTGCGCCGGGCTGGCGCTTGGGCTTACGCAGAAGGTGCCAGGCAGCCCAGATCACCGCCAGCGCCAGGAGCCATTTCACGCCGCGACGTCCGGCAGCTCGGGCTCGCGCACAGCGATCTCGGGCAATTGCAGCGCCGCCATCATCTCGCGCAGCTCCTGGCGCGCCGCGACATGCGCCAGCCCCATCGCGCCGAACGACTTGGAGTCGATCATCGTGAGACCGGCGGGAAACAGCTCACGGTAGATCACCCGCTCGCCCAAACCGGGGATCAGCCGGAAGCCGACCCGTTTGGCAAGCTGGGTCAGCGCGTCCGACACCCGCTTCATGTTGCGCGCCTCGATATGCTGGAGGCGGTTGCGCAGGACCACCCAGTCGATCGTCGAACCGTCAGCGCGCGCGCGCTGCTTGCGCACGTCCCAGATTAGCTCGGAGTAGAAGGAGGGTCGGCGGACCTGGTAGGTCTCGGGATCGACGTGGCCGATCAGGTCGAAATCGACGAAGCTGTCGTTGATCGGAGTAACGAGGGTGTTCGAGAGCGCCGCGGCGGTTCGCGCGAACGGATCGTCGCGTCCGGGCGTGTCGACGATCAGAAAATCCGCATCGCGCGACAGACGGTGCCAGGTCTCCTCGAAGCCATCGTCGGTCTGGCTGGTGTGGGTCGCGTGGGCCGGCATCGGCAGGTCGGCGCCGGTGCGGCGGATCGTCGCCGCGCGGTTGTCGAGGTAACGCCCCACCGTGCGCTGGCGATGGTCGAGGTCGAAGCAGGCGACGCTTGCGCCCTTGGCGGCAAGCGCGATCGCGACATGGACCGCGGTGGTCGATTTGCCGGTGCCGCCTTTCTCGTTGGCGAAGACGATGACGTGTGTGGCCCCCGGCAATTCGGCGCATCCCATGTTGATCAGGTGGTGTTCCCTCCATAGAAGCCCTGGGCGCCGGGAACGAGGGGAAATTGCGTGCTGACGATCCGGGCGCTCGACGCCTTGCGCGAGGCGGTCGCGGGCTGGCGGGCCGAGGGGGCGCGGGTCGCGCTGGTGCCGACAATGGGCGCGCTGCATGCCGGGCATATGGCGCTGGTCGAGGCGGCGAAGCGGCCCGGTACAAAGGTCGTCGCGTCGATCTTCGTCAACCCCAAGCAGTTCGGCGCGAACGAGGATCTGTCGCGCTATCCGCGCAAGGAGTTGGCCGACCTGCGCATGCTCGCCGATGCCGGCTGCGACGCGGCCTGGCTGCCATCGGCGGACGAGATGTACCCGGCAGGCTTTGCCACCAACGTGTCGGTGGCGGGCGTGAGCGAAGGCTTCGACGGCGCAGCACGGCCCGGGCATTTCGATGGGGTCGCGACGGTCGTCGCCAAGTTGTTCAACCAGGTCCGCCCCGACGCCGCCTATTTCGGCGAGAAGGACTTCCAGCAACTCGCGGTCATCCGCCGGATGGTCGCCGACCTCGATTTCGGACTAGAGATCGTCGGGGTGCCGACCCAGCGTGAGGACGACGGCCTCGCGCTGTCCTCGCGCAACGTCTACCTCGACGAGGACGAACGCGCCCGCGCCGTCGCGCTGCCCCGTGCCCTCGGTGTGGCGGCCCGCGCGATCGCACGCGGCGATGATGTCGGTGACACGCTGAGCGACGCGCATACTGCGCTCGTCGGTGCGGGCTTTAGCGTGGATTACGTGGCGCTCGCCGATGCCGAGACGCTCACCCCCGATCCCATGCCCGGCCGCCCTCGCCGCCTCCTCGTCGCAGCACGAATGGGGACGACACGGCTCATCGACAACGTAGCCGTCGAAGACGGTTAACCCTGTTAACCATTTATAGACACGAAGCCTTCCATAGCTGTCCGATCGCAGGGACGGGGGCGAACACGATGGCCAGCAGTCTGAATGCACAACGCCTGATCGAAAGCCGGCTGGTCGAGGCCGCGCGTGGCGACGTTGGCGCGCTGTACGATCTCGGCATCATCTATTCGATGGGCACGTCCGGACACGGCGTCGACCTGATCGAGGCGCACAAATGGTTCAACCTCGCGGCAGTCTCCGGCATGACCGAAGCGGCCGAAGCGCGCGCCGACGTGTCCGAGGACATGACCGCCCGCGAGATCGCCGAGGCGCAGCGCCAAGCGCGCGCGTGGCTCAACGCGACGCGGCGGCTGGCAGCTTAGCCTTCTTCGCGGGCGCTTTCTTCGGCACCGGTTTCTTCGCCGTCTTCTTCTTTCCCTTGGCAGGCGCTGCCGCAGCCCGCGCGTCGATCAGTTGCGCCGCCTCCTCCAGCGTCAGCTCCTCGGGCTTGACCGTCTTGGGCAACGTGGCGTTGGTCTCGCCGTCGGTGACATAGGCGCCGTAACGCCCTTCCATCAGCTTGATCTCCGCCTCGGTGCGCGGATGCGCCCCCAGCACCTTGAGCGGTTCGCGCGCGGCTCCCCGCTGCGGCCGCCCGCCGCCCGCCGCGGCTTCGGCGAGCTTGACGACCTCGGCGTTGATCCCCGTCTGGAACTCATCGGCGGTCGACTGCAGCCGTGCATATTTGACGGCATGCGCCAGATAGGGTCCATAGCGGCCGATCGAGGCGGTGATCGGTTCCCCGGACTCCGGATGCACGCCGACCGCGCGGGGCAGGCTGAGCAGTTTGAGCGCCCATTCGAGATCGAGGTCGATATCCTTGGGGATCGACGCGCGTTTCGCCTCCTTGCCCTCGCCGAGCTGGATATACGGGCCGAACCGTCCCGACTTGCGCTCGACCGGCAGCCCGGTCTCGGGGTCGTGGCCGAGCTGCTCGGGAGTCGTGTCCTCGCCCTCGCCGCCGGCTTGCGCGAATCGGCGGGTGTATTTGCACTCGGGATAGTTCGAGCAGGCGATGAACGCGCCGAACCGCCCGCCACGCAGCGACAGCTTGCCGACACTGCAATTCGGGCACAGCCGCGGGTCGGAGCCGTCCACCTTGTCGGGGAAGAGATAGCCGCCAAGGAACTGGTCCAGCTCCGCAGTGATCGCGGAAGGCTGCTGCTCCATGACATTGGTGGTGAGCGGCTTGAAGTCGCGCCAGAACGCATCGAGCACCGCCTGCCACCCGGCGCGGCCACCCGAGACGTCGTCCAGCTCCTCCTCCAGCTCGGCGGTATAGTCGTAACCGACATACCTATCGAAAAACCGTTCAAGAAATGCCGTCACCAGCCGCCCGCTCTCCTCGGCCTTGAACCGGTTCTTCTCGACCTGGACGTAGGCACGGTCCTTGAGCGTCTTGATGATCGAGGCATAGGTCGAGGGGCGGCCGATACCCAGCTCTTCCATCCGCTTGACAAGCGACGCCTCGGAGAATCGCGGCGGTGGCTGAGTGAAATGTTGCTCGGCGTCGACGCTCTTCTTCGCCGGCGCATCGCCCTCGCGCAGCCGCGGCAGGCGGCGAGCCTCCTCATCCGCCGAATCATCCGATCCTTCCTCGTACAGCGCGAGATAGCCGGGGAAGAGCACGACCTGCCCGGTCGCACGGAGCAGGTGGCGCCCGGTGCCCTCGGCCAGCTCGACCGTCGTCCGCTCCAGCCGCGCGGACGCCATCTGGCTGGCGAGGGCACGTTTCCAGACGAGGTCGTAGAGCCGCGCATGGTCGCCGCTCCCTACCTTGTCGCGCCCGAAGTCGGTCGGCCGGATCGCCTCGTGCGCTTCCTGAGCGTTCTTGGCCTTTGATGTATACTGCCGCGGCTTGTCGGGCACGTAGCTGGCGTCATAGCGGGTCGCGACCGCGAGCCGCGCGGCCGAGATGGCGGACCCATCCATCTGCACACCGTCGGTGCGCATGTAGGTGATTGCGCCGTCCTCGTAGAGCTGCTGCGCGATCCGCATCGTATGATCGGCGGAGAAGCCGAGCTTGCGGGCGGCCTCCTGCTGCAACGTCGAGGTGGTGAACGGCGGCGGCGGGTTGCGCGTCGCGGGCCGCGTCTCGACCGACTGGACCGAGAAGCGCCCCGCCTCGACGTCCCCCCTGGCACGGAGC
Organism: uncultured Sphingomonas sp.; assembly: GCA_964245475.1. Classification (GTDB taxonomy): domain Bacteria; phylum Pseudomonadota; class Alphaproteobacteria; order Sphingomonadales; family Sphingomonadaceae; genus Sphingomonas. The sequence continues at coordinate 8,125 of CAXTNG010000042.1, forward strand.
GCGTCGCCTTCCTTGCCGATCGAGAGACGATCGAGCTTGCGGCCCTCCCACTGCACCAGCCGCGCGGTGAACGGCGTCCCGTCCTGCTCAAGGTTCGCGATGACCGACCAATATTCCTGCGACCGGAACGCCTCGATCTCGCGCTCGCGCTCGACGATCAGCCGCAGCGCGACCGACTGCACCCGCCCCGCCGACTTGGCGCCCGGCAGCTTGCGCCACAGCACCGGCGACAGCGTGAAGCCGACCAGATAGTCGAGCGCGCGCCGCGCCTTGTACGCGTCGATCAGGTCGGTATCGAGCTCGCGCGGCGCCTTCATCGCGTCGGTCACCGCCTGCTTCGTGATGGCGTTGAACGTGACCCGCTCGACGTCCTTGGGCAGCGCCTTCTTCTTCGCGAGCACTTCGCGCACGTGCCACGAAATCGCCTCGCCTTCGCGGTCGGGATCGGTCGCCAGGATCAGCCGGTCGGCGGTCTTGGACAGGTCCGCGATCGCCTTAAGCTGCTTCGCCTTATCCGCGTAATTCTCCCAAGCCATCGCGAAGCCCTCGTCGGGGTTCACGGACCCGTCCTTGGGCGGCAGGTCGCGGACGTGGCCATAGCTCGCCAGCACGCGATAGTCGGAGCCCAGGTATTTCTCGATGGTCTTCGCCTTTGCCGGCGATTCGACGATGACAAGCTGCATACGCTGAGACGGGTCCTTACGTGTACGCGCGAGGATGGCGAGGCGCTAGCGGAGGCGTCAAGCGCCGAACATGCGGGCCAAGTCCCGGGCGCCGTGCAGCACGCGGACGATGTCGATCTGCCCGCCGCGCTCGGTGAAGAAGATGAGATAACGTCCATGGCGCGCGGCACGCAAGCCAGGCGTCAGATCGTCACGCGCCGGAAAGCTGGCAGGCCGCTCTGCGATCGACCCGAAGATGACCGCCTCGATCTCGGCGACGAAGGTCTGCGCCCGCCGGCGGTCGTCGAGCGCGATGTAGTCGCCGATCTCGGCCAAGTCCGCCTGCGCCAGCGGACGGATCGTGACGGCACGGTTCATGCGCGGTCGGCATAACGCGCCCGCAGTTCGGCGAACACCTCTTCGGCCGGAATAGAAGGGCCACTGTCCAGACCGGCGCGGAGTGCCTCGCGCAGAGATTCCAGTTCGCGACGGTCTTCGTCCCGGTGACGGCTCCAGTCGCGCAACGCTTCCCGCACGACTTCGCTCGTCGATGCATAGCCGCCAGCGGAGACCGCCTGCCGAACGGTCGCTGCCATCTCCGCAGGCATGGTGACGGTCAATCGTTCGATCGCAGGCATCGTCGCGGCTCCTCGTATCGCATACTTAGTCATACCGTTCGGGATGCGCTACCACCTGGCGGATCGCCACCGCCCGCGCGAACACCGCTTCGAACATCGGCACGGTCAGCACCCGCGTGTTCTGGTTGTAGCGCGAGCAATGATAGCTATCGAGCAGCACGCGCCCGTCGGGCATGCGATGCTCGGCGAGATGGCCGAACTTGGCCCTGGGGAGGCGGCCGCCCATCACCTTGACCGCCGACTGGTGCGCGATCTGGCCGAGCGCGATCACCACCCGCACGCTCGCCAGCACCGCCATCTGATCCTCCAGGAATGGGCGGCAGGTGCGGATTTCCTCGGGCGTCGGCTTGTTCTCGGGCGGCAGGCACTTCACCGCGTTGATGACGATCGCGCCATCCAGCCGCAGGCGGTCCTCGGACGTGGCGGCGTAGGTGCCGCTCGCCAGCCCGAATTTCAGCAGCGTGTCGAACAGCAGCTGACCCGCAAAGTCGCCGGTGAACGGCCGGCCGGTGCGGTTGGCGCCGTGCTTGCCCGGAGCCAGCCCGACGATCGCGAGCCACGCCCTCGGGTCGCCGAAGGCAGGGACCGGGGCGTTCCACCAGTCGGGGTGCTCGACGCGTAGGTCCTCACGGAAAGCGGCCAGCCGCGGGCAGAGCGGGCAGTCGCGCGGCGGCTCGGTGGCGGGGATCGGCGAGGGTGCGAAGATCATGCAGACCCGTTAGCTTATGGGAGGCAAAGATCACTACCTCCGTTCGCCCTGAGCGCAGTCGAAGGGCACGCTTGACCCATGTGCTTCGACTGCGCTCAGCACGAACGGATGAGGACAACCTATGCCATCGCGCTCGGCGCCAACGTCCGCGGTCGCCACGGCAGCCCCGAGCGTGCGCTCGCCGCGGCGCTGAAGGCGATCGGCGGGGTGATCGCGGCATCTCCTGTCATGCGTAGCGCGCCGGTCGGCCCTTCGCGCCGCCGCTTCGCCAACGCCGCCGCGCTGATCGAGAGCGAAGAGGAGCCGCCCGAACTGCTCGCCCGCCTCAACCGCATCGAGCGCGCCTTCGGGCGGCGGCGCGGGCGGAGCTGGGGCGCGCGCGTGCTCGACCTTGACATCGTGCTGTGGTCGGGCGGCGCCTGGTCGGGCAACGGGCTGACGGTGCCGCACATCGCCTTCCGCGAGCGCGCCTTTGTCCTCCGTCCGCTCGCCGGCATCGCGCCCGGATGGCGCGACCCGCTCACCGGACGCAGCATGCGCCAGCTGCTGCATCTGGTTGACCGCCCGCGGCCGCGCTCCTAACGCGCCCGGACCGTCCTGCGTGGGTCCGTAGCTCAGTTGGCAGAGCAAGCGACTTTTAATCGAGAGGTCCCGGGTTCGAGCCCCGGCGGACCCACCAGGGGCGGAGCGGCCGGTGGACGACGGCTGCCCGGGCCGCTGATCGGCGCCGGCATCGCCGCGGCGGCGATCGCGCTGGTCCTGCTCGGCGGGATGCTGGTCGGCCGCGTTCCGTTCGGGTTCGACCGGGCTGTCCTTACCACCCTGCGCGCCTGGGGCGGCCCTGCGTGGCTGGCAGGCGCCGCGATCAACGTCACCGCGCTCGGCAGCGGCGTGGTGCTGACGATGGTGGTGGCGATCGCCGCCGGGCTGCTGCTCGTCCAGCGCCTGCCGCTGACCGCGGCGGCAGTCGCTTTCGCGTGCTGGAGCGGGGGGCGGGTGGTCGACCTGACCAAGGATTATTTTGCGCGCGCCCGGCCCGGGCTGGTGTCGCATCTGGTTCCGGTGTCCAGCGCCAGCTTCCCGAGCGCGCATGCGGCGTCGAGCGCGCTGTGCTACTTCACCCTCGCCGCGCTTGCGTCGCAAGTGACTCGCGACCGCGCCACGCGGCGCTACCTGTTCGCGGTTGCAGTCGTGCTGGTCGCGCTGGTCGGCGCGAGCCGGGTATACCTCGGCGTCCACTGGCCCAGCGACGTGCTCGCCGGCTGGTGCTTTGGCACGCTCTGGGCGCTCGGCTGGTGGCTCGCCACCGCGGCCACGCGCCGCGCGATCGGCGGCGAGCGCTAGCGGCCTCTTTCGGCCAACTGACGCTCCCAAGCCAGTGCGTCGCGGACGATGCCGTCGAGATCGTCGCGCTCGGGACGCCAGGGCAGCGCCTTCAGGATCGCCGCATTGTCCGCGATCAGCGCCGCAGGGTCACCTGCCCGGCGGCCTTCCATCCGCCGGTCGATGGTAAGGTTGGTCACCCGGTCGACCGCGTCGAGAACCTCCAGCACCGAGAAGCCGCGCCCGTAGCCGCAGTTGAGCGTGTGGCTCTCGGCCGGCCGGCCGGCCAACAGCGCCAATGCCGCGACGTGCGCCGCCGCCAGGTCCGACACATGGATGTAATCGCGCACGCCGGTGCCGTCGGGCGTGTCGAAATCGGTGCCGTAGACGCCGACGCCGTCGCGCTTGCCGATCGCCGCCTCGACCGCGATCTTGATCAGGTGGGTCGCGCCGACAGTCGACTGACCCGAGCGTCCCTGCGGATCGGCGCCAGCGACGTTGAAGTAGCGCAGGCACGCATAGTTGATCGGGTGCGCCGCGGCGACGTCGCGCAGCATCGCCTCGGTCATCAGCTTGGACATGCCATAGGGGTTGATCGGCACCGTCGGGTCGCCCTCCGCCACCGGCACTTTCGTCGGCGTGCCATAGGTCGCCGCGGTGGAGGAGAAGATGAAGTGCGGGACCCCAGCGGCCACCGCGCTTTCGATCAGCGCGCGGCTGGCGGCGGTATTGTTGCGGTAATATTTGAGCGGATCGGCGACCGACTCCGGCACCACGACGGAGCCGGCGAAGTGCATGATCGCACGCACGCCATGTTCGGCGGCGACGTCGCGGATATGCGGGTCCTCGACCGCCATCTCGACCAGCGTCGCGCGGGGATCGACCGCCCAGGCGAAGCCGGTGACGAGATTGTCGACCACCACCACCTCATGTCCGGCGTCGAGCAGCGCCAGCACCGCGTGGCTGCCGATATAGCCGGCGCCGCCCGTCACCATCACCTTGCCCCAAAGACCTGCCTTGGCTCGCATGCGTCCTCCTGTTGGCGCGGCCCTAGCCGCTTCCTATCTCGGGGCAAACGAAAGGATCACGCATGACCGACCATCTGACCCTCGCCGGCGGCTGCTTCTGGTGCACCGAAGCCGTGTTCAAGGACGTGATCGGCGTCGAGAGCGTCGAGAGCGGCTATATCGGCGGGCATGTCGCCGATCCGACCTACAAGCAGGTGTGCGGCGGCGGCACGGGCCACGCCGAGGCGATCCGCGTCGGCTTCGACCCCGATCAGGTCAGTGCCGGCGACCTGCTCGACATCTTCTTCGTGACGCACGACCCGACCCAGCTCAACCGGCAAGGCAATGACGTCGGCACGCAATACCGCTCGGCGATGTTTCCCGCCTCGCCCGAGCAGGAGGCCGAGATGCGCGCTGCGATCGAGCGGGCGCAGGCGGGTTCGCCGAAGCCGATCGTCACCACGATCGAACCAATGTCCACTTGGTATCCGGCAGAGGGGTATCATCAGGATTATTGGGAGACCTCGGGCCGCTCGAACCCGTATTGCCTGGCGGTGATCCCGCCCAAGCTCCAGAAGCTACGCAAGAGCTTCGCCGCACGCTCCCGAGCGGCGGTGAACGCGTAACGGAACCGAAACGGCCGGCGAGCGGTTCAGCGGCGTCACGATCACGGAGTTCCCCCATGAAGCTGCATGCGCTCGCCGCCCTGACCCTCATCGCCGCTCCGCTCGCCGCTTGCGGCGGCAAGGGTGACGACAAGCTCGCCTCCAACGTCGAGGCGGCCGGAGACAACCAGGCCGACCAGCTCGACGCGGTTGCCGACAACCTCCACGACCAGGCCGACGCGGTGCGCGACAACGCCGAGGACCGCGCCGACGCGGTCGATGACGCCGACGTCAACGCAGACGCGATGAGCGCGGGCGAGAAGGCAGCGGTGGTCAACGGCACCGAGACGCCGGCCAAGAAGTGAGCCATCGGGGGGCAGCGCCGCGTTATGCGTGCGCCGCCCTCCGCAACCGGTCGTTGATCGCCGCCCCGATCCCTTCGTTCGGCACCGGCGCCACCGCGATCCGCGCCTTCGCGCTCGCATCCCCCCGATGCAGCGCGTCGAACAGCCGCACCGCCGCCTCGACCGGGTCGCCCGACGCCGACAGCGTGTCGTCACCTGCGACCGGGCCGAAGCCGATCAGCCATTCGTCCGCCTCGGACGACACCGCATCCAGCCGCAGCGGCTTACCCGGCGCGTAATGCGTGGCGAGTTGCCCCGGTGCGGTGATCTTCCCCTCGCCGGAAGCCCGTTCGACGTTCCCCAGCACGCCCGCGATCATCTCCGCCGTCACCGGACCGGGCCGCAGCACCGTCCGCCCGGCAACGATCGTCGACTCCACCCCCGCCGGGCATGCGCCGTCGTCCAGGATCAGCGGCGCCGCATCGCCCAGGCTCGCAGCGACATGCTCGGCCCGCGTCGGGCTGATCCCGTTGCTGCGGTTGGCCGAAGGGGCGGCGAACGGCTTGCCCGTCGCTTCCAGCAACCCCCGCATGGCGCGATGTGCCGGCACCCTGAGTGCCATCGTCGGCAGCCCGGCAGTGACCAGCGACGCGATCCCCGCACCCTCGCGCAACGGCAGCACCAGTGTCAGCGGCCCCGGCCAGAACGCCGCCGCCAGCGCGCGCGCATCGTCGTTGAACACCGCCAGCGCCTCCGCCGCCCCTGAATCGAGAACATGCACGATCAGCGGATTGAACGAGGGCCGCCCCTTGGCCGCATAGATGCGCGCCACCGCTGCCGCATCGGTCGCGTCCGCCGCGAGCCCATACACCGTCTCGGTCGGCACCGCGACCAGCCCGCCCGCCCGCACGACTCGCGCCGCTTCGGCCAGCGCGGCCTCGCCGTAGCGTCGGATGCGGGCATTTGGATCGGCCATCGCGAGCGCCTATAGCCGCGCGGATTTCGCCGCATAAGAGGACGCCGATGCCCTTCACCCC
>CAXTNG010000042.1:14459-16625 GCA_964245475.1 uncultured Sphingomonas sp.
GAGCAGCGCTTCGTCCTCGACCAGCTCGTCGATCTTGCCGCGCTGGGCGTCGACGCGGACGTGATCGACGCGGTGCTGGAGGGCGCGGGCGACTTCGCCGCGGGCGAATGGGCGCCGCTCGCGCGCGTCGGCGACACGGTCGGCGCGCAATGGACCCCCGAGGGCGTCGTCATGCCCGAGGGCTATCGCGCGGCGTACCAGGCCTATGTCGAGGGTGGCTGGGGCACGATCGGCGCGTCCGAGGCGTGGGGCGGGCAGGGCCTGCCTTTCGCCTTGCAGACCGCGGTGCTGGAGACGCTGGGCGGCGCCAACATGGGCTTCGCGCTCTGCCCGACGCTGACCGTCGGCGCGATCGAGGCGCTGACCCATCACGGCAGCCCCGAGCAGCAGGCCGCCTATTTGCCGAAGCTGGCGACCGGCGAGTGGACCGGCACGATGAACCTCACCGAGCCGCAGGCGGGCTCGGACGTCGGCGCGCTGCGCGCCACCGCCACCCCGCTCGGCGACGGCACATGGTTGGTCAAGGGCACGAAAATCTTCATCAGCTTCGGCGACCACGACATGGCGGACAACATCGTCCACCTCGTCCTCGCCCGCACCCCCGACGCGCCCGCAGGCACGCGCGGTATCTCGCTGTTCCTCGTCCCCAAGCTGCGGCTCGACGGGACGCCGAACGACGTCCGCGCCGTCTCGATTGAGCACAAGATGGGGCTGCACGCCTCGCCGACCTGCGTCCTCTCCTTCGGCGACAACGACGCGTGCGTCGGCGAACTGATCGGCCCCGAATTGGGCGGCATCCGCGCGATGTTCACGATGATGAACAACGCGCGCCTCAACGTCGGCCTGCAGGGCGTGCAGGTCGCCGAAGCCGCGACCCAGGCTGCGGTCGCCTATGCGCTGGAGCGTGTGCAGGGCGCACGCGAGGGCAAGGCGGCACGGATCGTCGAGCACCCCGACGTCCGCCGCATGCTGCTGCGCATGAAGGCGCAGACCCAGGCGGCACGCGCGCTCGTCTATTACGCCGCCGGCCAGGTCGACCGCGCAAATGCCGGTGATCCCGCGGCGAAGAACCGGCTCGAGCTGGTCACCCCGCTCGCCAAGGCGCACGCTACCGACCTCGGCAACGAGGTCGCGAGCCTCGGCATTCAGGTCCACGGCGGGATGGGCTATGTCGAGGAGACCGGTGCTGCGCAGTTCTTCCGCGACGCCCGCATCACCCCGATCTACGAGGGCACCAACGGCATCCAGGCCGCAGACCTCGTCGGACGCAAGCTGGCCTTGGACAACGGGGGCGCGTTCGCCAGCCTGATCGCCGACGTCCGCGCCGACGCCGATCACCCCCAGCTTGCCGCGCTCACCGATGCCTGCGAAGCGATCGGCCGGCGCCTGCAGACCGCCGACGCCGACGACAAGCTCGCTGCCAGCTATCCCTTCCTCACCATGCTCTCAGTCGCGACCTGCGGCTGGCTGCTCGCCCGCGAGGCCGCGGCGCTGACCGGCGACGATGCCTGGATGCAAGCCAAGCAAGCTGCCATCCGCTTCTACCTCGACCAGATCGTGCCCGAGGCGCTCGGCCTCGTTGCCGCGGCGAGCGCCGATGCGAGCGTCCTTTACGCCATCCCCGCGGATGCCTTCGCCGCATGAGCGCCGGCATGACCGCCGTCGATCTCGACGCGTATCTCCACCGCATCCGCCTCCCCACACGCCCCACCCTCGACGTCGCTGGGCTCATGCGGCTCCAGCACGCCCACCGGCTGGCGATCCCGTTCGAGAATTTTGACATCTGGCTCGGCCGCGGGATCGCGATCGACAGCGAACCGGCGTTCGCCAAGCTGGTGACTGCGCGCCGCGGCGGCTATTGCTTCGAGCACAACCGGCTGTTCCTCGACGCGCTTGCTGCCTTGGGGTTCGCCGCCGAGCCGATCCTCGCGCGCGTCTGGCTCGGCGGCCGAGGTGCCGCCGCTGGTCCACGCGATCGCCCGCGTTGCACTTGAGGACGGTGACTGGATCGCCGACGCCGGCTTCGGCGGAAGCTATGCCCCGCCAATGCCGCTCGTCGATGGCGCGGAGGCCACGGCGCCCGACGGCGCGCACTTCCTGCTCCGGCGCGAGACGCCGTTCGGCTGGATGCTGCTCCGCGACGGCGACGCCGGGACCACCGACGGA
>CAXTNG010000043.1:0-15915 GCA_964245475.1 uncultured Sphingomonas sp.
GCATGGAATGGTGGAACGTGCCGCCGGCGCAGTTGTATTGGGCTTGGAAAGCGGACGAGCCGGTGGCGCTCGCCGCTTAGTCGTCGATCCCGAAGTTGAGCCCGCGCGACACCGCCGGGTCGACAATGCCGACTAGCAGATATGCGAAAAGCTGGCGCGCACGCTGGAGCGGCCCGGTGGCCTTGCGGTATTCGTCTCCGGTGATCTCGATCGAGCGCGCGACTTCGCCGTCGACATAGGCGCGGACGTGCGCGGCGAAGGCGGCGTCCTCGATCCGCAGCATCAGCTCGAGGTTCACGAACAGGCTGCGCATGTCGAAGTTCGCCGAGCCGATGAACACCGCGTCGTCGACGACGTAGAGCTTGGTATGCAGCTTGGTCGGCTGGTATTCAAAGATGCGCACGCCCTTTCGCAGCAGCCCGGCGTAGCTGAAGCGTGCGGCGGCGATCGTCGCGTTGTTGTCGGACTTGGCGGCGGTGATGACGCGGACCTGCCTGGCCCTCCGCCCGGCACGGCCGATGCGGCGCAGGATCAGCGGGCTCGGGGTGAAATAGGCCGCGATCATGTCGATGCGGTGTCCGCGTTCGATGTCGCCGCGCAGCGTGCGCGCCCAGGGCGAGAGCTCGCGGGTCGGGCCGCCGATAAGCCAGCGCAGCGTGCCCCGTTGCTCGCTGAAGCCTTCGAGCGCGCGGTTGAGGTGGCGGACCTTGGGGCGGGGCTGCGTGATCGCGTCGTGGAGCGCGTCGAAATAGGGCGCCATGCGCGCTGCGGCAGGGCCTTCGACCACCAGCCCGAGGTCGCGCCATGCCTGTTCGGCGGGCGTGCCGAAATAATCGTCCTCGACGTTGAAGCCGCCGACGATGATCCTGGCCCCATCTCCTTCCGCATCGGCCAGCGCGAGCTTCTGGTGGTTGCGGAGCAGGAAGCGGCGGCCCCAGTGCGGCGAGAAGCGGCACACCGTGCCGCCCGCGGCTTCGAGGTCGGCGAAGAAGCGGTCGTCGATCGAGCTGCCGAAGCCATCGACGATCACCGCAACCCGCACGCCCCGCTTGGCAGCGGCGGCGAGCGCGGCGGCGACCCGCCGGCCGGCCGCGTCGTCGGCGTAGATGTAGAAGAGGATGCGCAGCGTGCTGGCTGCGCCGTCGATCAGCGCGAGCAGCGCGTCGAGGCGACGCGGGCCGGTGTCGAGCAGGGTCAGGCGGTTGCCGTCGACCTCGAACGTCGGTTGCTCGCCAGGCTCGGTCATCGGGCGCCCGCATGGCGGAGCGGCGCCCGAGCGGCAACCCGTTTTCCTTGACTCGTGCGAGCCTGCCGGATAGGCGCCCCGCTTTCCTTTATCGTTGCTCAAGGACACCGCCATGGCGCGCGTCACCGTCGAGGATTGCGTCGACAAGATTCCCAACCGGTTCGATCTGGTGCTGTTCGCGGCGCAGCGCGCGCGGCAGATCTCGGGCGGTGCCGAGCTGACCATCGACCGCGACCGCGACAAGAACCCCGTGGTCGCGCTGCGCGAGATCGCCGACGAGACGGTGCGCCCGGACCAGCTGCAGGATGCGGCGGTGCAGGTGCTGCAGAAGGTGCAGATCGACGACGACGACGAGGTCGACGCGATCGGCTCGCTGTCGGCATCGGCCGAGGCGCTCCGCCTGACCGCGGCGGCGCCGCCGCGGAACCAGAATTTGGGCGGCGATTACGACGGCTGATGAGCCGATCGGGTGAGATGAGGGCCGCGGCAGCGATGTCGCGGCCCTTGTCTTGTCCTCCCCGATACACGCTCCGAGAGGATGAGCTATTTCCGTTGCTCAGCCGTCTCGGCGCGGATCGCCTTGAACTCCGATCCGTCGCGCCACTCGGGCCAGGTGCGCGTCGCCGCGAGCTTCGCGCCGACTGCGCGGAACAGATCGATGTCCCGCGCCGTGCCGCGCAGGTCCCAGGCGGCGTCCCAGGCATCGCAGGTCTGGTGATAGCAGCGCATGTAGCCGTCGAGCCATGCCTGCCCCGCCGGACGCCCGCCGGCGACGAGATCGGGGGCGCCGCTGATCGCCATCAGCAGCAGCGTGGGCACGCCGCGTCGCGCCAGGCTGAAATGGTCGGCGCGATAGAACAGGCCGCGCTCGGGCAGCGCCTCGGGCGTGACGGTGCGGCCTTGTGTCTTCGCCGCATCGGCGAGCAGGTCTTCGAGGCTGTTTTGGCCGTTGCCGACGAGCAGCACGTCGCGTGACGGGCCGGCGGTCTGGAGAATATCGAGGGTAAGGTTCGCAACGGTCTTCGCGGCGGGGTAGACGGGATCGGCCGCATACGTCTCCGAGCCGAGCAGGCCGCGCTCCTCGCCGGTCCAGGCCGCGAAGACGAGGCTGCGATCGGGGCGCGGGCCACGCACGAACTGACGGGCGAGATCGAGCACGCCGGCCACACCGAGCGCATCGTCGTTCGCACCGGGGCGGATGGTGCGCCCCGCCGCGTCGGGTGTGCCGATGCCATAGGCGTCCCAATGCGCGCCGAACATCACGACCTCCTCCGGGTGGCCGCGTCCGGGCACCCTTGCCAGGACGTTGCGGCTCTCGGCGCGGATATGCTCGGCAGCGAGGTCGGCGGAGAAGCGCTGGTTCAGCGCGACCGGGCGGAAGTCGCTGCGGCGGGCGGCGTTGCGCAGGGCGGCGAGGTCCTGGCCCGAGGCGGCGAAGAGGCGTGTCGCGGCGCTGCCCTCCAGCCAGCCTTGCAGCAGCACGCGATCGTCGCCGGGCTTGCGGACGATGTCGTAATTTTCGCCCTGCGGCGCGATGACGGTGTTCCAGCCATAGCCCGCACCGGCCGTGTCATGGACGATCAGCGCGGCGATCGCGCCACGGCGTGCGGCTTCCTCATACTTGTAGGTCCAGCGCCCGTAATAGGTCATGCGGCGGCCGCCGAACTTGCCTGCCGCGTCGTCGTTCGGCACGGCTTCGAAGTCGGGGTCGTTGACCAGGACGACGGCGACCTTGCCTGTCAGGTCGACGCCCTTGAAGTCGTCCCAGCCGCGTTCGGTGGCGGCGACGCCGTAGCCGACGAAGACCATCGGCGCGTTCGCGATCGTCACCCGGTCGACCGGGCGCACGGTACTGACGTAGATGTCGCGGCCCTGCACGAGCGGCGTGCCGCCGGCGCTCATCGTGCCTGCGCCGATGTGCGTGCGGACCAGCGGCACCGGCTGGGTCCACCCGCCGCGGGGTCCGCCGGGCTGGAGGCCGAGCGCCTTGAAGCGGGCGACCAGCCAGTCGACGGTCTTCGTCTCGCCGGGGGTGCCGGGCGCGCGGCCCTCGAACGCGTCGGAAGCGAGCACCTTCACGTCGGCGGACAGCCGCGCGGGGTCGGTCTGCGCGGCAGCGGGGGCAGCGGCGAGCGCGAGGGCGAGGAGCAATGCCCTCATGCGCGTTCGCTCGACGGGATGGCGATCGCGGGCGCGGTGCCGATCGGCGCTCGATATGCGATGGTGACCGCCCAGCCGGCGAGCAGCACAAGCAGCGCCCAGGTCGCCATCGCACCGCCGGCGCGGAACGGGTTGGGCGCGGGGCGGGCCATGCCGAAGGCATGGGCGAGGCGGGCGAGCACGAAGGCGACGCCCGCGACCCACAGCCAGAAGGGTGCCGCACCGGCGAGCTCGAGCAGCGCCAGCAGGATCAGGAAGAAGGGCGCATATTCGACCAGGTTCGCCTGGGCGCGGGTGCGCGATTCCATCAGCGGGTCGCCGCCGGTGCCCATCAGCACCCGGCCCGCGAAGCGCCGGCGGACGACGTGAAAGGCGAGGCCGACGTTCAGGATGGTCAGCGCGGCGGCGATGGTGAGGGTGATCGGCAGGATCATGGGTCAGTCCTCTCGGGTCTGCGCGCACGCCTGCCACGCTTGCGAGCCGCCTTGCAACGCCTGCGTAAATCGCTATAGGCGCCGGACTTCGTGACGCGTCCGGTCGGCGGCACGCGGCGTGCCCGATGGGCGGCCGCGTCACCGTCGTTCGGTTTGTGTCGGACCTGTACAAGACGCAAGAACAAGGTGCCGCAATGGCCGTCCCCAAGCGAAAGACTTCCCCCTCCCGCCGCGGCATGCGCCGAGCGCACGACGCGCTCTCGGTCGAGTCGTTCCAGGAATGCCCGAATTGCGGCGAGCTGAAGCGCCCGCACAACCTGTGCAACGCCTGCGGCCATTATAACGGGCGCGAGATCGTCTCGGTCGAAGCCTGAACCGAAAGCTCAGCCGTTCATGCCCGACCACTCCTGGATCGCCGTCGATGCGATGGGCGGCGACAAGGGGCTGGAGGTGATGATGGCGGGCGTCGCGCAGGCGCGGCGCCGCTTCGAGGGGATGCGGTTCCTGCTCGTCGGCGACGAGGCGGCGATCCGCGCTTCTCTCAAGACCCATCCCAACCTTTCCGCCAATTCGGAGGTGGTCCACGTCGCCGGCGTGGTCGGCTCGAGCGACAAGCCGAGCCAGGCGATCCGGCGTGCCAAGACGACCTCCATGGGCGTCGCGATCGACCTGGTGAAGCAGGGCCGCGCCGCCGCCTGCGTCTCGTCGGGCAATACCGGCGCGATGATGGCGATGGCCAAGCTGTCGCTGCGGATGATTCCCGGGATCGACCGGCCTGCACTCGCGGGCCTCATGCCGACGCTCGGCGACAACGACACGGTGGTGCTCGACCTCGGGGCGAATACCGAGTGCGACGCGCGCAACCTCGTGCAGTTCGCGGTGATGGGCGCGGCCTATGCGCGGACCAATCTCGATCTCGCCAGCCCCCGCGTGGCGCTGCTCAATATCGGCAGCGAGGATCAGAAGGGCCCCGACGAGATCCGCGACGCTGCGCAGGCGCTGAAGGATGCGCCCGACCTGCCGATCAGCTTCACCGGCTTCGTCGAGGGCGACCGGCTGGCGCGCGGCGACCATGACGTGATCGTGTGCGACGGGTTTGCGGGCAATATCGCGCTCAAGACCGCGGAGGGGACGGCGCGGTTCGTCGCCGACCTGCTCAAGCGCGCGTTCCAGAGCTCGGTGCGTTCGAAGATCGGCTTCCTGATCTCGCGGCCGGCGACCGAGCTGCTCCGTCACCACCTGGACCCCAACGTGCATAACGGCGCGGTCTTCCTCGGCCTCAACGGTATCGTCGTGAAGAGCCACGGCGGCGCGACCGAGCTGGGCGTGGCGACCGCGATCGGCAACGCCGCCAAGATGGTGCGCGCCGACCTGACGCGGAGGATCGCGCAGGACCTGGCTGCCATTGGGCAGGCGACCGGCGCGACAGGGAGCCAGGCGGCGTGAGGCGCTCTGTGCTGCTCGGCACGGGATCGGCGCTGCCGGCGCGGCGGGTGTCCAATGCCGAGCTGGCTGCGCAGGTCGACACTACCGACGAATGGATCGTCGAGCGTACCGGCATTCGCTTTCGCTACATCGCCGGGCCGGACGAGACGACCGCGACGCTTGCCGCCGACGCATCGAAGGCGGCGCTGGCTGCCGCGGGGGTACTCGCCACCGACATCGATCTGATCGTGCTCGCCACCGCGACGCCCGACCAGACTTTCCCGGCGACCGCGACCAAGGTGCAGGCGATGCTCGGCATCCCCGATTGCGTCGCCTTCGACGTGGCCGCGGTGTGCTCGGGCTTCCTCTATGCGGTGCAGGTGGCGGATGCGATGCTGCGCACGGGCGTTCACCGGCGCGCGCTGGTGATCGGCTCCGAGACGTTCAGCCGCATTCTCGACTGGGAGGATCGGACGACCTGCGTGCTGTTCGGCGACGGCGCCGGCGCGATCGTGCTGGAGGGCCAGGACGACCCCGGCAACAGGGGCATCCTGGCGACCAAGCTCCATGCCGACGGGCGGCATAACGAGTTGCTCTACGTCGATGGCGGGCCGTCGACGACGGGCACCGTCGGCAAGCTCCGCATGAGGGGACGCGAGGTGTTCCGCCACGCGGTGGTCAACCTCGCGGCGGTGATGGGCGAGGGGCTGGCGCTTGCGGGGCTGACCAGCGACGACGTCGACTGGGTGGTGCCGCATCAGGCGAACGCGCGCATCCTCGACGCGACGGCGAAGAAGCTGGGGCTGCCGCCGGAGAAGGTGGTCGTCACGGTCGACCAGCATGCCAATACCTCGGCCGCATCGGTGCCACTCGCGCTCGACGTCGCGACGCGCGACGGACGCATCAAGCCGGGAGACCTGGTGGTGCTGGAGGCGATGGGCGGCGGCTTTACCTGGGGAGCGGCGGTGATCCGCATTTGATTTGAGGCAGCGCTACGTCGATTCTGTCCTTTCGGATGCAGCGTTCGGTGTGATAGCAGGGACTTGCAGGGGGGAGATCAGGGGACATGGAAGCGGGAACCTTGACGCGGGCCGATCTGGCGGAGGCGCTCCACAAGGAGATCGGCCTGTCGCGCGCGGACTCGGCCAAGATCGTCGAGCAGATCCTTCACGAGATGTGCGCCGCGCTGAGCCGGGGCGAGAACGTCAAGATCTCGGGCTTCGGCACTTTCGTGCTGCGCGACAAGGGCGAGCGCGTCGGGCGCAACCCCAAGACCGGCATCGAGGTGCCGATCGCGCCCCGGCGCGTGCTGACCTTCCGCGCGAGCCAGATGATGCGCGAGCGCATCGTCACAGCGGGGTGAAGGCGGAAGCCGTCAAGGTCGAAGGGGCCTTCCGGACGATCGGCGAGCTGTCGCGCGAGACCGGGTTGCCGCAGCATGTGCTGCGCTATTGGGAGACGCGCTTCCCGCAGCTCAAGCCGCTCCAGCGCGCGGGCAACCGGCGCTATTACCGGGCGGAGGACGTCGCGCTGGTGCGGCGCATCGACGCGATGCTCAACCGGCAGGGCTATACCGTGCGCGGGGTGCAGCAGGTGCTGAGCGGCGAGGCGGCGATGGCGGCGCCGGGCGCGATCGACACCCTGCGCGCGATCCGGGCGCTGCTTGCGGGGGCGCTGGCGGAGGATTGAGCGGCAACAAGCAAACGCACCGTTTCGGTGTGATTGCCGGTTTGACCGGTGGGTAGAGCGTGACTAAGCCGATAAGCTGCCGTGCCTGTCACGGTGAGGTGCGTGGAATTCTATCGGGGCAGGCCGGCGATGACATCGCAACTCGCATTGTTGGATCCGCACGTTCTGGCATCGGCCCAGCTGCTTGCCGCGCAGAACCGCGCCAGGGATCGGATGCTTCAGCACATCGACGATTTCGTCGAGATCACCGCACGAACCAAGTACACGACGCTTCAAGAACCGAACCACGTCATCTGCCTGATGGGCGAGCGCGGCTCAGGAAAGACAACCATCCTTCTCAATCTCCTGATGGAACTCCGCGACCGCAATCCGCGCTGGCTGATCCCGAGCCCCATCCTCCCTGACCTGATCGTTGAGCGTCGCGCGGTCGGCCCTGCGATCGTCTCGGCGCTCCAGGCGGCGATGCACGAGCGGGTCGGGAAGGAAGAAGCCCTGCACGAGCGGATCGAGCAGATTTCGACGCAGATCGCATGGTTCTCCGATCCGCAGATATCGCGTGACATCCTATTGCGGGACTCGGTTAGCACACGGGATTTTGCCCGCCGCGCCTTCGAATATCAGGGTGACTCGCATCGCATTTCGTTTCTGTTTAAGACATGGCTGAAGGACGTTCTACAGGCTCTTAGTATAGAGCATCTCGTTTTTATCGTCGATGATGCCGATATCTCGATTGACAATGCGGAGGAAGTTCTCGACTTTATTAGGTATTTCATGTCGGTGCCGGAAGTCATTACCGTGTTTGCAGCGGACGAGACGTCGCTTCGGCGCCGAATCCTCAATAGGCGCATCGGAGAACTTGACATTCTGAAAAAGCTCCCGGAGCACGAAGGTTTTCGGCTGTTCGGTACGTCAGGTGTCGACTACAAACGCCAGGAAGTTGAATCCGAGATCAGCTATGTCGATGCCTTGATGACGAAGGTGTTGCCGCCCGCAACGCGCGTCTATGTCGACCAGCTCAGCGTCGACGACCGGCTCAACCATCGTTTCAGCCTGAACAACGCGGATGTCTCGCCGAGCACGATCGATCTGCTGTCACGAGTCGTACTGCTTTCGCCAAGTAAAACCAAGAAGACGCTTGCGCAGATCGCGAAGCGGTCGCCGGGCATCTTCCAGAACAATCTGCGCTCGTTCGTAAATCAGTACGCGCTGCTGTTCGAGGTGGTTGAAGCCTGGGAGCAGGATATGCTTGATGCGGTCAGCACGCCGATACATTCGGAATCGTCCGAGTTCCTCGAGATTGACGTGCGTTTTCTAAAGGGCAGGTCAGCAAGCCGCGATGTAGAGCGTGTCGTGATCGCCGTGATCAAGGTACTTCTCAAGAACCCAATCCATCGCATCTGGCTGGACTTCCTGACGAAGGAGCATCGCGACGTCCTCGCCCTGAACAGCGTTGCCGCCATAGCGCAGATCATTATGCGGTCGTTCACCATCGGGGGATCGCGAAGCTTCGACATCCTCTACAAGGTTCACGACATCAAGCTGGAGGGGCGAGAAGCCGTCCACATCATCAACTTCATTTTGGACGTGGCGCTGGCGGGCGGCGGCACGATTGAGGCTATCCTGCGGCAGCTCAGCTATTTCCGGGACAACATCTTCCTGACGGTCAGGCTGAACAGCGCGCTGAAGGACGTGGCCAACCGCCATATCGCCGCGCTCGGCAAGAACATCGTCTGCTATGACAGCGCCAGCACGGCCGGCCTCACCGGGGCGATCGCGCTCGACCTGTCCGGCGAGCGCATGATCCCGTTCTACGCGCTCGACATGGCGGATTTCGGGATTTACCTGCACGCCGCGTACAGCGAGCGCCGCGCGCGCAACGTCGAGGATGATGAACGCTCCTACGTAGAGGCGCTGAAGGATGCGCGTGAAGCAAAGTCACCCGTCGTCGAGCCGTTGCGGGCGGCGCACCGCAAGCAGCTGTTTCTCGCCTTGTCCTCCGTCGCCTCCGACGCGGCGCGTAATCTCTCCGCCGCGCTGCGGGTGGTGGTGGACAAGGGGTCTACTGGCGGGCTGAGTTCCAAGTTCACCTACGTCGAGAATGTTGCGCTGGAATGGCGATTTCAGGAGTTCGTCGGATTCTGGGAGGTGCTGGACACGCTGCTCGGGGACGAGAAGATCCCACTCGACGAGACGATGATGATCTTCATCGCGCTGGGCGAGCTGCCTTACGGCCTGCTGGCCGACCTGACGACCAGGCGATCGGCCAGGGCGCAGGACAGAGTGCTGGCGGGCTTCGCGCGCCTGCGCCGGCAATTGGCCGAACGGGGAATCGTGGAGGGCGAGAAGCCGCAATTCAACTTGGCCGCGATCGACGCGCTGGGCGAACGGATCCGCGAGAGCCGGCGGAGTTGGCCGAGCGTCGACTGGGAGGCAAAGATCACCCGCATGGCGGAGATGATGACGTTCCTGGAAGGCTACGAGCTGCGCCTGCCGTGGGACATGCTGACCGCCGCGCCGCCGCGCTGGCGCGAATGGATTGATTCGGTCGTCGCCAAGGTCGATCTCAGCCTGGATTCTCCCAAGGCTGATGACTGAACCGCACCACGTACGGCGCGCTCTCGCTCGGACGCTGTTCGACACGCCCGAATATCTCCTAGTGCCAGGGCTGCGGCTGGATTCCGCCTCGGTCGAGGCGATGCAGGCGGTCAGGCAGCGGTTCGTGCGGGACCGGCACGGGCCAATGAGTGGGGAATGCGGCGGCACCGACGAGGAGGACATTAGGACGATCACCGATGAGGCGCGGTCGGTCCGCAGGGTGTTGCAGGCGATCTGCACGGATGATCCCCGCACAGGCGAGGAACGCTCCGTCGCTTCCTTCTTGCGGCAATGGCACGTCTTCCGCGGTTATGACATCGACGGGCTGATCTCGATCGGAGAGGGCCGCTGTGCGGGCAGTGACGACCTGCCGGCCCGCTTCCGACTTGCCGAGCATTACGAACGCGCGCTCGGCTTGGCAACCGACGGTGCCGAGCGTGGCCGATTGCCAGATGAGCATGTCCACTATGGCCAGTTGATGGACGCTAACATCCTGTGGCTGACCCAGATGTCGTCAGATGCGCTACTGCCCGTCCACTCTCTCGCGACGACCATGAATGAGAATTACCAGACCGTCGCGCTGATGAAGGATCAGCATTGGAATGCGCGGTTCCAATGCGCCCGCTTTCTGCTGGTGAATGCGCTGCTCGCTCGCCATCTCGGCATGGCGGAACACCCGTTGCGGGATAGCGTCGAGACGATCAAGGGCATCTGCCACGACCGCTACCCCGCCGACCGGGTCAGCAGCATAGCCGATCGTGCAATCGCAGGCGGCCCGTTCGAGCGCCATTCGCGCGAGAACGCGGTCGCGACCGAATATTGGTTGTTCTCGGCGATCGGCGATCGCGATGCTGAACCGTCGCGGGTGGAGGCGGCCTGTGCCTACGTCCTTCTCAAGAACGCCTTCCTGAACAATGTCGCGCAAAACGCCGTCCGTGATTTCGAGCAGTTCTCGGCTTCGCTCCAGTCGCTTGACGTCATGTATGAAGCTATGAGCACGGACCTCGGGAAGGGAACCACTGTGGGGTTTGTCCGAGCGATGCTGGATCAGGGTTCGAGGAAGGGCGGGCCGGTACGGTTGCGCTTCAACCCGGCGATCGGCGGCAACCCGCATGCAAGTCAGGCGAGAGACCTGAGGGAGGCAAGCTGGCGCCTCCATATGCTGCGCAGAACCGCGGTGCTGGCCGTCAAGCGCGACGACATCGAACGAATGGATGCCGTCGATATCGACCGCGCTGTCGATAAGCTTGTCGAAGCCGCCCGGGTGCTTAGAGATGAGGAAGTCGCCGTTGTCGGCGTTGACGTGATCGGCCCGGAGGTTCGCCAGCGCGACCTAACGCCGCGCGATCGTCGTGGCGGCGTCGCGATCGATCACGTCAAGTCGCCCGTCGGCTTCGCCTTTGCGCTACGCCGCAAGCTCGAAACGCTGCTCGGGACCAAGCCGTTCGCGACCTTCCACTGCGGGGAGCATTGCGGGAACTCGATCCTGAGCATCCTGGGAATGGCATATGTGGTATCGCACCCGAGCTTCGATCGGGCGCTGGACCGGATCAGCCATGCCCTCGTCCTGCATGAACAGGCGCGTCATCTCACGTTTCTTGTCGACCAGCGCACCACGGATGCCGTGTCGCTGATCGCGAAGGCGGTGATCGAGAACCTCGACACGGCACGCTCGCTGCCGAAAGCGACGATCAGCGTAATGCGCAGAACAGTGCTGAAGCTGGAGAAAGCCGTCGCCGGGCAAGGCGCGCCGCCCGAGTTCTTCGAGCTTCAGCGCGCCCTGCTGGCGTTGGCGACCGAAAACCACATCAAGATCGAAGTGTGCCCCGCGTCGAACGCGATGATCCGTCGAGACCTGGTCAACGACGTTGCCGACCATCCCTGGTCGTGTCTCTACGGCAAGCCCAATCTGCTGGTGGGCACCGATGACCCGTCGCTGAACCAGACGCTACCATGGATGGAGCATGCCTTCCTGGACCACGCCGCCAGAGGCTGAGCGAGGCTCGCCTCACGCCGCGCTGTCTATCCCCAGCTCGCCGAGCTTCCGGTACAGGGTCGACCGGCCGATCCCGAGCCGGCGCGCGACCTCGGTCATTCGACCGCGGTAATGGCCGATCGCCAGGCGGATGACGTCGGCTTCTATGTCGTCGAGGCAGCGCATGTTGCCGTCGGGGTTGAACAGGGTGACGCCGCCTGCGGTCGGCGAGGAGTGCGGGGCGGTGCGCCGCGCGCCCATGCTGGCGATCTGGGGGAAGTCGGCGCGGGTGAGGGCCGCGCCTTCGCAGAGGACCGCGGCGCGGAAGAGGGCGTTCTGGAGCTGGCGGACGTTGCCGGGCCAATCGTAGCTGCCGAGCAGCTGAAGCGCCTCCTCGGTGATGCCGAGCGGCTTGAGGCCGGGCTGCTGGGCGATGCGGGCGAGCAGGTGGCGGGTGAGTGCGGGGATGTCGCCGGCGCGCTCGCGCAGCGGCGGGATGGTCACCTGAACCGCATTGAGCCGGTAATAGAGGTCTTCGCGGAAGCGGCCGGCCTCGACGTCGTCGAGGAGGCGGCCATTGCTCGCGACGATGACGCGGACGTCGACCTCGCGTGGGTGACGCGCGCCGAGCGGCTGGATCTCGCCGGTCTGTAGGACGCGGAGCAGCTTGACCTGCGCGTCGAGCGGCATCTCGCCGACCTCGTCGAGGAAGATGGTTCCGCCGTCGAAGTCGCAGAACCGGCCGATCTTCTTGTCGAACGCGCCGGTGAAGGCACCGCGCTCGTGGCCGAACAGCTCGCTTTCGACCAGGTTGGGCGGGAGCGCGCCGCAGTTGACGCAGACCATCGGCTTCTTGGCGCGTGGAGAGGCGGCGTGGATCGCCTCGGCGACGACTTCCTTGCCGACGCCGCTTTCGCCTTCGAGGAGGACGGGGATGCGGGCGCGCGCGGCCTTGGCGGCGATGGCGAGCGCCGAGCGGAAGTCGGGCGTCGAGCCGACGATCTCGTCGAAAGCGAGCAGGGCCGGGATCTTCTCGGTCAAGGGCCGGAGCTCGCCGGCGGAGGTGTTGGCGACCGCGGCTTCGAGCGCGGCCATCAGCCGTTCGGGCGCGAGCGGCTTGACGAGGAAGTCGCTGGCGCCGGCGCGCATCGCGGTGACCGCCTGCGCGACCGAGCCGTTGGCGGTGAGCATCAGGATCGGCAGCGCGGGCCGGCGCTCGTGCAAGGCGGCGATCAGCTCGGTCGGGTCGGCATCGTGCGCCCAGTGATCGAGCAGGATCGCGTCGAGTTGCATGCCGTCCTGCGTGCCGAGCGTGGCGATCGCCATCTCGCCATCGTTCGCGAAGATCGCCCGCCAGCTGGCGCGGGCGGCAAGCGCCGCGACCAGGCGGCGGCGCGCGGGTTCGTCGTCGATCAACAAAAGCAGGCGCTGGCCGCTGCGCGTCATCTGTTCGTCCCCGTTCGGGACGGTCAAGTATCGCAGACACGTAAAGGCGGGCTTAAATTGCGCGGGGGTTGAGGCCGCCAAGGTGCCGCGCTAGGCACGCTGTACGATAGTGGCGGCATGACTCGAGGGGGCAATATGGCCGAGCACACCGATATGAAGACCCATGTGGCGACCTATTCGAGCGTCATCGGACTGCTGAAATGGGGCGCGGTGGGATGCTTTTTCGTTGCGTTCTTCGTCATCTGGCTGATCTACAGGTAGGAGCGGCGCCATGAAGATCGCCGTCCTTCGCGAGACCGCCGACGGCGAGACGCGTGTCGCCGCGACGCCCGAGACGGCGAAGAAGTTCATCGCGCTGGGCGCCGAGGTCGCGGTGGAGGCGGGCGCGGGCGCCACCGCGTCGATCGCGGATCAGGCCTTTGCCGATGCGGGTGCGGCGGTCGGCGACCGGGCGGCGACGCTGGCGGGAGCAGATATCGTCCTGGCGGTGCAGGGGCCCGAGCCGGCGAGCCTGGGCGGTGCCGCGCCGGGCGCCTGGGTGGTCGCGGGGCTGAACCCGTTCGGCGAGCGCGCGCGGGTGGACGGCTATGCGCAGGAGGGGCTGGAGGCGCTGGCGATGGAGTTCATGCCCCGGATCACCCGCGCGCAGTCGATGGACATCCTGTCGTCGCAGTCGAACCTGGCGGGGTACAAGGCGGTGCTCGACGCGGCGGCGGAATACGGCCGCGCGTTTCCGATGATGATGACTGCGGCGGGGACGGTCTCTGCCGCGAAATGCTTCGTGACGGGGGTGGGCGTCGCGGGCTTGCAGGCGATCGCGACCGCGCGGCGGCTCGGCGCGCAGGTGTCCGCGACCGACGTGCGCTCGGCGACCAAGGAGCAAATCCAGTCGCTGGGCGCCAAGCCGATCTTCGTCGAGAACGTGAAGGGTATCGAAGGCGAGGGCTCGGGCGGTTATGCCGGCGAGATGAGCCCGGAATATCAGGCGGCGCAGGCCGAGCTGGTGTCGGGACACATCGCCAAGCAGGACATCGTGATCACGACGGCGCTGATCCCTGGGCGTGCGGCGCCGCGGCTGATTTCGGACGCGCAGGTGGCGAGCATGCGGCCCGGATCGGTGATCGTCGACCTCGCGGTAGAGCAGGGTGGCAACGTCGAGGGCGCGGTCGCTGGCGAGGTGGTGGTGCGGCACGGGGTCAAGATCGTCGGGCACCGCAACGTCGCCGGCCGCCTGCCTGCTGACGCGAGCGCGCTGTTCGCGCGCAACCTGTACAACTTTCTGTCGACCTTCTGGGACAAGGAGCAGGGCCGCCCGGTGCTGGATGAGGAGATCGGCGACGCGGTGCGGCTGACCAAAGGTGGTCAGGTGGTCAACGCGAGGCTGCTGTCTTGATCCCTCCCGACACGAAAGGCGAACCGGGCGATATGGTGATAGCCGCGCTTGAAGAACAGCGGTGCATGATCAGGCGAGCAATCACGATGGCAACTCTGGTCGTGTCGTTAGTAAGCTCCTTGACCTCTGCGGCAACGGCGCTTCTCGTCTTGACGCCATAGGAGATACCATGGACCTCATCGCGATCCTGTCGATCTTCGTGCTGGCGTGCTTCGTCGGCTATTTCGTGGTGTGGTCGGTGACGCCGGCGCTGCACACGCCGCTGATGGCGGTGACCAATGCGATCTCGTCCGTCATTATCGTCGGGGCACTGATCGCGGCATCCGCGGCGGGGTCCACCGGGAGCAAGTGGCTGGGGCTGCTCGGCGTGGTGCTGGCGAGCGTCAACATCTTCGGCGGCTTCGCGGTGACCGCGCGGATGCTGGCGATGTACAAGAAGAAGGAGCGGCCGGCGGCGGCTCACAAGTGATCGTTCGGGGGACACGATGATGGAACAGGTGGCACAGAACCCCTGGGCGGCGCTGGCGTATCTCGTCGCGGGAGTGTGCTTCATCCTCGCGCTGCGCGGGCTGTCGAGCCCGACGTCGAGCCAGCGCGGCAACCGCTTCGGCATGATCGGCATGGCCATCGCCGTGGTGACGACGCTGGTGACGCATGTGCCGAGTTTGGTCGTTCCTGATTGCTTGGATGCGACGAACTGCTCCAGCTACCCGGCTAGGCTCTTTCCTAGTCCGGACTACGGTTCGATCGCGCTAATCCTCGCCGCGATCGCCCTCGGCGCGGCGATCGGGATCGTCACCGCGCGGCGGATCGCGATGACGGCGATGCCGCAGCTCGTCGCGGCGTTCCACAGCCTCGTCGGGCTCGCGGCCGTGCTGGTCGCGGTCGCGGCGTATCTCAACCCGCTGGCGTTCGGGATCGCCGACCTCGTCACCCCGATGATCGGACAGCCGTTCGCGGTGATCCATCCGGTCAGCCGCGTCGAGATGGGGCTGGGCGTCGCGATCGGCGCGATCACCTTCTCGGGCTCGGTGATCGCGTTCCTCAAGCTCAATGGCAACATGGGGGGCAAGCCGATCCTGCTGCCCGGGCGGCACGTCATCAACCTCGCGGTGCTCGCCGGTATCCTCGGGCTGGTGGGATACTTCACGCAGGACCAGGCGCCGTGGGTGTTCTGGACGGTGACTTTGCTGTCGTTCGCGATCGGCTTCCTGCTGATCGTGCCGATCGGCGGGGCGGACATGCCGGTGGTCGTGAGCATGCTCAACAGCTATTCGGGCTGGGCGGCGGCGGCGATGGGGTTCACGCTGCACAACACCGCGATGATCATCACCGGCGCGCTGGTCGGCTCGTCGGGCGCGATCCTCAGCTACATCATGTGCCGGGCGATGAACCGGAGCTTCATCAGCGTGATCGCGGGCGGGTTCGGGGCCAGCGACTCCGGCGGCGCGGCCGGCGGCGCCGCCGTCGACCGGCCGTGGTAGCGCGGCTCGGCGGAGGAGGCGGCGGTCCTGCTGCGCCCGGGCGAGCAGGGGAGGGGCGTGCCGGGCGG
>CAXTNG010000044.1:0-15869 GCA_964245475.1 uncultured Sphingomonas sp.
CGCGAGGAAGTGAGCGACGAGGACCAGCTCGAGATCGTCCCCGGCCCCGACTTTCCGACCGGTGCCGTGATCCTCGGCCGGATGGGCGCGCGCCTCGCCTATCAGACGGGGCGCGGCTCGATCATCCTGCGCTCGCGCTACACGATCGAGGAGGGGCGGAACGACCGCCGCTCGATCGTGCTGACCGAGATCCCGTTCCAGCAGAGCAAGAACGCGCTCGTCGCCCGCATCGCCGAGGCCGCGCGTGAGAAGCATATCGAAGGCGTCAGCGACGTCCGCGACCTGTCCAACCGCGAGGGCGTGCGGATCGTGCTCGACCTCAAGCGCGACGCCACGCCCGACGTGGTGCTCAACCAGCTCTGGCGGCACACGCCGGCGCAGTCGAGCTTCCCCGCCAACATGCTCGCGATCCGCGGCGGCCGCCCCGAGCTGCTCAACCTGCGCGACATCATCACCGCCTTCGTCCAGTTCCGCGAGCAGGTCATCACCCGCCGCGCCAAGTTCGAGCTCGCCAAGGCGCGCGACCGCGCCCATCTGCTGCTCGGCCTCGTCATCGCGGTCACCAACCTCGACGAGGTCGTCGCGCTGATCCGCCGCTCGGCGAGCCCCGCCGCGGCGCGCGACGCTCTGCTCGCGCGCGAATGGCCGATGGCGGAGATCGCGCCCTACATCCGCCTCGTCGAGGCGATCGAGCATGAGGTCGAGGGCGACACCTACCGCCTCTCCGACGCGCAGGTGAAGGCGATCCTCGAGCTGCGCCTCAACCGCCTGACCGCCTTGGGCCGCGACGAGATCGGCGAGGAGCTGAAGACGCTCGCCGCCTCGATCGCCGAGCTGCTCGCGATCCTCGCCGACCGCGCCCGCCTCTACGAGGTGATGCGCGGCGAGCTGGTCGCGGTGCGCGACACCTTCGCCACCCCACGCCGCACCGAGATCGCCGCGGCCTTCGACGGCATCGACGACGAGGATCTGATCGAGCGCGAGGACATGGTCGTCACCGTCACCGTGCAGGGCTATATCAAGCGCACCCCGCTCGACACCTTCCGTGCGCAGCGCCGCGGCGGCAAGGGCCGCGCCGGCATGGCGACCAAGGACGAGGATGCGGTCACCAGTCTGTTCGTCACCTCGACGCACACGCCGGTGCTGTTCTTCTCCACCACCGGCAAGGTCTACCGCCTGAAAGTCTGGCGCCTGCCCGAGGGCGGTCCCGCCACCCGCGGCCGGCCGATGGTCAATTTGCTCCCGCTCGGGCCCGGCGAGACGATCTCGACCGTCCTCCCGTTGCCCGAGGACGAGGGCAGATGGGGCGATCTCCACGTCATGTTCGCCACCGCGCACGGCACCGTCCGGCGCAACAGCATGGACGCCTTCGCCAACGTCCCGCGCGCCGGCAAGATCGCGATGCGCTTCGGCACCGAGGAAGGGGCGGAGGACGCGAGCGACCGGCTGATCGGCGTCGCGCTCCTGACCGAGGCCGACGACGTGCTGCTCGCCACCCGCGCCGGCAAGGCGATCCGCTTCGCCGCAACCGACGTCCGCGAGTTCCAGAGCCGCACCTCCACCGGCGTCCGCGGCGTCAGCCTGGCGGACGGCGACGAGGTGATCTCGCTGTCGATCCTCGGCGGCGTCCCCGCCAGCGTCGAGGAGCGCGAGGCCTATCTCCGTGCTGCTCCCTGGAAGGAAGGCGAGGACCGCCCCGCCCCGACGCTCGACGCCGGCCGCATGGCCGAGCTGGCGACGGCCGAGGAGTTCATCCTCACGGTCACCGCCAACGGCTACGGCAAGCGGACCTCCGCCTATGAATACCGCCGCACCAACCGCGGCGGCCAGGGCATCACCAACATCGTCTCCTCCGACCGGAACGGCGCCGTCGTCGCCAGCTTCCCGGCGCATTCGGGGCAGCAGCTGATGCTGGTCACCGACCAGGCCAAGCTGATCCGCATGTCCGTCGGCGACACCCGCGTCACCGGCCGCAACACGCAGGGGGTGAGGCTGTTCGACGTCGCCGACGACGAGCACGTCGTCTCCGCCGCGCGGGTGGACGAAGCGGACGAGCCCGAGAACGATGCCGAGGCAATGGTCGCCGAGGACACGGGTGCCGAGCCGGCGGGCGACACGCTGACGCTGGACGACGGCACCGGCCCGCAGACGATGGACGAGCGCGTCGACGAGGACGATCAGGGAGACGACGCGTGAGCCTTCCCCAAGAATCCGAGCAAAGACTCACCGCCTACAAGGTGCTCACCGCCGACCAGATGGCCGCGCTGGAGCGCGACGGCACCTTCGCCGGTGCGCCGGTCGATCTCGCCGACGGCTACATCCATTTGTCCACCGCCGACCAGCTGACTGAGACGGTGGACAAGCACTTCACCGGCCAGTCCGGCCTGCACGTCGCCGCGATGGACCTCGGATCGTTCGGGGAGTCGCTGAAGTGGGAGGAGTCGCGCGGCGGCCAGCTCTTCCCGCACCTCTACGGCCCGCTGCTGCTGGAGACGGTGATCGCCTACGGCCCACTCCAGCGCGGCGAGGATGGCAGGGTCAAGCTGCCGGTTACCGGCTGAGCCGCGAAACCGTTTCGCTCCCGGCTCGTTGACCGGCTATGACCCACACGCCCCCGATCCCCGTCGGCAACCAGTCGCCCTACCCGCTCCACGAGCCGCCGCATAAGCCCGCGAACGATGGCCCGCCGCCCGGCGCCTCCGTGGCGCGCACCGCCGAGCCGCAGGCGGTGTCCGTCCCCACGGTGATCGCCCTCGCCGCCGGTGTCGGCCTAGCCGCAGTCGCGGGCGGCGTGTTCTACGCGCTCAGCGGCGGCAAGAAGCCCAAGCGCAGGAAGCGCAAAAGCCCTAGAACGGCAGCTTGAGCCGGACCATCGCGCGGGGCGGCGCGCCGCCGCCCAGTGTTTGGCCCGGCTCCGTGTCCGCTGCCATCTTCAGCTTGCCGGCGAGCGTCACCTCCGCCCGTGGCAGCCCCGCAGCGGCAGAATAGCGCCCGGGCAGCTGCCGCAGCCGGAACGCCTCCTGGTCACGCGCGCCGCACACCACCACTTCCTCGGTCGATGTCGCATCACACGGCTTTGCGCTGACCAGTGGAGCACGCCGCCGCGCGGCCTCGGGGTCGGCCGGTCCCGCCGCAGCCTGCATCGCCAGCGCCACCCACCACATCGCCGCACCTCCAGCACCACGACCTTCGCGGGCCATTATGGCAATGAAGTGGCGCTCACGCGTAAAGGTCGACCACCTCTAACCCCTCGCCCACCGCTTCCATCAGCAGCGTCCGGTGGCAATGGCACGGATCGCGCTCGAAGCAGAGCAGCGCGCTCGGCACTTCCGCCGCCAGTTCCAGCATCCGCGCCGCCGCGACCTGCGCCTCCGGCAACCCAAGCTGCTCGTCATAGACAGCGCGCAGCGTCGCCACGTCGCCCTTCTTCGCCGCATCGCGCCCGCGCTTGGGCGTGCCGAGCGCCTTCAGGTGGACATAGCCGATCCCCGCCTCGCGCAGCGCCCCGGCGAGCGGCGTCTTCGAGAACCCCGGCCGTCGCGACAGCGGCAGCGCCCGCACATCGATCACACGCCGCACACCCGCCGCCGCGAGCGCAGCGATGAAGTCGGCGACCGTCGTGCCCTCGTACCCGATCGTGAAGATGCGCATGCCTTGACCCATCCTTCCGTCACCCCGGACGTGTTCCGGGGTCCAGAGAGCCGCAGCAGAAGCCATGATAACATCGTCCTGCACCCTGGACCCGGCACGGAGGCCGGGGTGACGGAATAAGATGATCCACCGCTGCACATCAAACCCTTGACACGCCCGCACTCATCAGTCATTTCTGTCTTTACAGAAACGGAAGGCGCAATGTCCCTCTTCGACCATCCCGACGCGAAAGCCTTCATCCTCCACTGGGGCGAGATGGGCACGCAATGGGGCGTCAACCGCTCCGTGTCGCAAATCCACGCGCTCCTCTACCTCTCCGACGTGCCGCTGCATGCCGAGCAGATCGTCGACGCGCTCGGCCTCGCCCGCTCCAACGTCTCCACTGCGCTCAAGGAGCTGCAGGGCTACGGCATCGTCCGCCGCGTCCACGTCGAGGGCGACCGCCGCGACCATTTCGTTGCCGAGACCGATCTGTGGGAGATGCTCACCCGCATCGCCGAGGGCCGCAAGCGCCGCGAGATCGACCCGACGATCGCCTTTCTCGGCCAGCTCGCCGAGCGCCTCGCCGCCGACGAGGCGGCTCCGAAGCACGTCCGCGATCGCGTGCTTCGCATGCACGACTTCATGCAGACGCTCGGCACCTGGTACGACCAGGTCCGCATCCTGCCCAAGCCCACCCTCGTCGCGCTGATGAAGCTCGGCGGCAGGGTCGCCCGCTTCCTGCCGGGCGCCCGCAAGCCCTAATTACCGCCGTCGATCCAGCCTTGGCACCTTCGAGGGTTTCTCTGATTACAGAAGTGACAGGAGGAAGCAACGATGAATAGGATGACGTCAGACCCGCACCGCGCGCTTCTCCGGCAGGTGCGGTGGCGCGATCTGGTGCCGATGCGGCGGATCGACGGCATGGTGGAGTGCCTCCACCCTCTCCCATGGTTGGCGGCATCGTGGATGCTCGCGGCGGACGCGCTCTGGCCGGCTGCGCTCGCCTGCTCGTTCATGTTCTTCCTGACCGCGCTCCGGCTCAACCACGAGGCGATTCATGGCCACCTCGGCTTCGACGCACACGGACACCGGCTGGTGATGCACGGCCTCAGCATGCTGATGCTCGGCTCGAACAGCGCGGTCGCGTTCAATCACCTTCGCCATCATGCCCACAACGGCACGCCGCAGGATTTGGAGGGCAAGGCGGGGCGGATGAGCGGCTGGCGCGTGCTGGCGTATGGCCCCTGGTTCCCGATCGAGATGCATGTGGCCGCATGGCGCCAGGGCGGCCCCGCGCTGCGCCGGCGCATGACGATCGACCTGCTCGCCAACGGCGTCCTGCTGGCAGTCGCGGTGACGATGGGATCGCCCGTCCTCTTCTACCACATGGGCGCGGTGGCCGCCGCGCAATGCCTGACCGCCTTCTTCGCGGTATGGATCACGCACCACGACACCGAGCACGACGGCCTGGGCGCGCGCACGCAGCGCTCGCGGCTGATCAATCTCGCCAGTTACAACATGTTCTTCCATCTGGAGCATCACCTGTTTCCCGCAGTGCCCGTGAAGCGCCTCGATCGCCTGGCCGAGCGGATCGACCGTGCGGTGCCCGAGATCGCCGCCTGCGCGGGGAGGGTGCTGTGACCCGAACGACGTGGATCGGCGGCGCGATGCTTGCTTCCGTTGCGGCAGGACCGATCGTGGTCGCCATGCTCCTGCTGCTGACGATCGCGGCAAGCTGGCTTCAGCCGCTCTGGCCGAGGATCGGCTTCCTGGTCGCCGCACTGATGTTCGGGCTGCCGTTCGGCTTCGTGATCTCGCTCATCCCCAATGTAACGGCAACTGCGGTCCTTGCCTGGGCTGGAGACCGCTGGCGGGCGGCACGCCACCCGCTCGTATGGGCGGGTTGCGGCCTGATGCTCGGCGGGCTCATCGCCGCGGGCTGGTCGGGAGGCGGCACGATAGCAGGGAATCTGTCGCTCGGCATCGTCGGCCTGTTCTGCGCGCTGATCTGCCGTCGGGGCACGCATTGGCCGGACTGAAAGGCTGTCCTACACTCCACGGCTGCGCTAGGGCGCTCGAGAGCCGCCATGCCTACCCCCATCCCGCTCTCGAACCGGCAAGCGGAAGTGACCCGCGATAGTGTCAACCTGGTGTCAACTTAGTGTGAAACCTGCCCACGACATCCAGATCATCGGCGCCGGCCTCGCAGGTTCCGAAGCCGCCTGGCAGCTCGCCGAAGCGGGCTTCCGCGTCCGCCTGTCCGAGATGCGCGGCACGGGCGAGTCGACTCCTGCCCACCACACCAGCGACTGCGCCGAGCTCGTCTGCTCGAACAGCTTCCGCTCCGACGACGCCGAGAACAACGCCGTCGGCCTGCTCCACCAGGAGATGCGCGGGCTCGGCTCGCTGATCCTGCGGGAGGGTGATGCGCACCACGTGCCCGCCGGCTCGGCGCTGGCGGTCGACCGCGACGGCTTCTCGGCCGGGGTCACCGCGGCGCTCGCGGTGCACCCGAACATCGAAATCGTCCGCGAGCGCGTCGACACCCTCCCCGACGGGCCTGCGATCATCGCCACCGGCCCGCTCACCGCACCTGCGCTCGCCGGCAGCATCGGCGCGGCGACGGGCTCGCACGCGCTTGCCTTCTTCGACGCGATCGCGCCCATCGTCCACCACGACAGCATCGACATGCAGATCTGCTGGCGCGCGTCCCGGTGGGACAAGGGCGAGGCCGACTACATCAACTGCCCCATGACGAAGGAGCAATACGCCGCCTTCCACCAGGCCCTGCTCGACGGCGAGAAGACCGAGTATCGCGAGTGGGAGAACGTCCCCGATTTCGAGGGCTGCATGCCCGTCGAGGTCATGGCCGAGCGCGGACTCGACACGCTCCGCTACGGCCCGATGAAGCCGGTCGGCCTCGACGATCCGCGCACCGGCCGCTGGCCGCACGCCGTCGTTCAGCTTCGCCAGGACAATGCTTCGGCCACGCTCTGGAACATCGTCGGCTTCCAGACCAAGCTCAAGCACGCCGAGCAGGTCCGCATCTTCCGCACCATCCCCGGCCTCCAGAACGCCGAGTTCGCGCGGCTTGGCGGCCTCCACCGTAACACCTTCATCCGCTCGCCAGAGCTGCTCGACCCGACGCTTCGCCTCAAGTCGCGCCCGAACGTCCGCTTCGCCGGCCAGATCACCGGCTGCGAAGGCTATGTCGAGAGCGCCGCCATCGGCCTCCTCGCGGGCCGCTTCGCCGCAGCCGAGCTTCGCGGCGAGACGCTCGCGCCGCCCCCGGTCGAGACCGCGCTCGGCGCCCTGCTCCACCACATCACCGGCGCGGCGGAGGCCGAGACCTACCAGCCGATGAACGTCAACTTCGGCCTCTTCCCGCCCGTCCCCGGCCGCACGAAGAAGGCCGACCGCAAGCGGATGTACACCGATCGCGCCCGCGCGGCGCTGAGCGAGTGGGTGACGTTGGCGAGAGAGCGCGCTGAGCCGGTCCAAATTCCGTCACCCCGGCCTTGAGCCGGGGTCCCGCTTCTTCTTCTGCCTCGCCGGGCTCAAGGCAGCGGGACCCCGGGTCAAGCCCGGGGTGACGAATGAGGACGCCGCCGTGTTTCGGCCTAGCTTTCCTCGTCACGCTCCGCAGTCACCGGCGGGCATTTCACCTGAATCTTCGGTTTGCGTTTAACTGCGGTGGTCGCGAACTCCGCCGCGTTCATCGCGCCGGACTTGTCGGCATCGGCGGTCGCGAACTTGGTGATCGCCTTGACCGACCATTCCTCGAAGCTCAGCCGCCCGTCGCCGTTGGTGTCCAGCTTCGCATAGGCCTTGCGCCGCGACACCAGATACTCGTCGCGCGTGATCGCACCGTCCTTGTCCTTGTCGTACCGCCCGAAACGCTTCTGCTCCCGCGTCTTCGCCGAGGCTTCCGGCACGGTGTCGGGCATCGCTTCCTCGGCGCCCGCACTCTGCGCGCCAGCGGCCGGCTGCCCCGGCAGCACCGGGTCGGGCCGCGCCCGCGCGCCGTAGAACAGGATGCCGGCGCCCGCCAGCAACAGCCCCGCCACCGCGCCGACCAGATACCGCCACATCATACACGCCCCCTTCTCTGTCCGCCAAAGCTAACGCCATGCCGCCGCGTCGGCTAGGTTCCGGAAAGCCGGTGCCACAGCAAGCGCGCCACCCGCCGCGGCGACCCCGCGACGCCTTCGCGCGCCAGGAGCACCAAGGCGCCGAGCACCCGCAACCGCCTCGGCCAGCGCCCGCGCATCGCCGCGGCCAGGCGCGCGGCCGCAAGCTCCCGCGCCAGCGCCGCCTGCGCGGGATTACCGAGGTTAGCTGCCAGATCGGCCAACGCCCACCCCTCGCCCGCCTCGCCGAGCCCTGCGCGATCCGCGCCGAGCACCGCGCCAGCGGCTGCGAACAGCGTCCTGCCACGCGCTTTGCCGAACTGCTCCATCGCCTGCGTACCGAGCGGCTCGTCGAGCAGCGCCTCCCATCCGTCGACCATTCCGGCGAGCGTCGCCCCCGTCACCATCGGCACCACCGCGCCGGCCAGCGCCGACAGCACCGGATGCGCCGGCGGCGGCCCCGTATCGAGCGCCGTCAAGGCCGCATGCCACCAGGTCAGCCGCATCTGTCCCACCATCGGCTCGCGCGTGGTACGCAGGATCGCCGCCAGCGTGTCGTCCAGCGCGAACAGCGCCGCCAATCCGTCGCGCGCCTCCGCCGGCGCATAGCTCAGCGCCAGCGCCCGCTCGGCGGCTCCTGGTGACGTCTCGTTAACCACGTCGCTTCAGCCCGCCTTATCCACTTATCGGCCAAGGTCGCGCGCCGGACGGACCGGTTGCGCGAGACGAGGCATGCGAATGCGGGGGATTTTTGGCAAGCTGTGGCAACGACAGGGTCGCGCCCCCGCGCGCACCGTCCTCGGCCGCCTTGCCCGTGACGTAAAGGGCAACACGCTCGCGATCATGGCGGTCGCGATCATCCCGCTGTGCGGCATGGTCGGCGGCGGCATGGACGTGGCGCGCCTGTACATGACCAAGACCCGCCTTCAGCACGCATGCGATTCCGGCGCGCTCGCCGGCCGCAAGCAGATGGGCGCCGGTACCTGGAGCGCGAACAGCGGATTGGCCAACACCGTTGCGACGCAGTTCTTCAACGCCAATTATAGTACGGCTGGCATGTACGGCAGCACCGCGCCGACAGCTGCATTTACCGAAAGCGCGGGCAAGGTCACCGGCACCGCCTCGGCGACGCTGCCGATGACGCTGATGCGCGTGCTCGGCAAGACGCAGGAGACGCTCACCGTCACCTGCGATGCCGAGATGAAGCTGCCCAACACCGACGTCATGTTCGTGCTCGACACCACCGGCTCGATGAACTGCGTCGCCGGCGACACCAGCTGCACCAACAACGGCGGCGTCCCCGCGACCGGCTCCAAGATCGACGGCCTCAAGACCGCGGTGAAGTGCTTCTACGAGGTGCTCGCCCAGCTCGACACCGATGCGAGTTGCAGCACCGGCACGCCCAGCGGCGGCACCAGCAGCGCGGTGCAGGTGCGGTTCGGCTTCATGCCCTATGCGTCCAACGTCAACGTCGGACACCTGCTGCCGTCGAGCTACTTCGCCGACAGCTGGACTTATCAGTCGCGCGTCCGCAACACGGCGACGCCGAGCGCCTGGAGCGACTGGTCGTTCCTGCAATACCGCGGTCCGGTCAATTCCAGCTATACCTGCGCGCAACCGTACAGCAACACGTCCACCAAACAGTATCGGACGACCAAGAACTATTACAACGGCTACGGCTATTATTGCTACGACGAGCAGAAGAGCTACGGTCCCAATTGGGACTATAAGCCGGTCGCCACCACCATCTCCGGCCTGAAGAGCGGCACCGGCTGGACCAGCGGCTACAGCTTCACGCTGCCGAGCAACGATGACGCCTCCAACCGCACGATCACCTGGGACGGCTGCATCGAGGAGCGCACCACGACACGCGCGCTGAGCTACGACCCGATCCCGGCAGCTGCCAAGGACCTGAACATCGATATGGTGCCGGTCAGCGGCACCGCGAACTCACTCTGGGGTCCGGCGCTCCAGCAGGTGATCTATTACCGCGGCGTTCTGAGCAGCTACAGCGAGGCCAGCTCGGCTAACGTCACATCCGCCAACAATTACTACAACAACGCCAACTACACCTGCCCGACCGAGGCCAAGAAGCTGCAGGAATGGCCGAGCGCCGCCGCCTTCGACACCTATGTCGACAGCCTGGATGCGAGCGGCAACACCTATCACGACATCGGCATGCTGTGGGGCGCGCGCTTCATGTCGCCGACCGGCATTTTTTCAAGCTCGAACGCGACGGCGTCCAACGGCGGGCAGATCCAGCGCCACATGATCTTCATGACCGACGGCGACTCGACGTCGAACCCCTGCGACTACAACGCTTATGGCGTGCCCTGGTGGGACCAGCGGGAAAGCACCGACGTCGGCGATGCCGACAATTGCGGCAGCAACCGCCAGGCGCTGATCGACCAGATCAACGTCCGTCTCGAGACGCTGTGCAAAGCCGTCAAGAACAAGGGCATTACCCTGTGGGTCGTGTCTTACGGCGGCGGCATCAACTCGACCACCGAGACGCGCTTGTCGAACTGCGCCAGTCCCCCGGACAGCGTCGCCGCGACCCATTATTTCAGCGCCAGCAATCCGACGACGTTGCAGACCACCTTCGGCCAGATCGCCAACGCCATCTCCCAGTTGAGGCTCACGAGGTGAGGCTGCGACGGCTTGCCGCCATGTTCGGCGACGACGCACGCGGCGTGACCGCCGTTGAGTTCAGCATTGTCGCGCCGATCATGTGCCTGCTGCTGGTGTGCGCCTTCGACGTCGCGCATCAGCTGTATCTGACCGCGACTCTCCAGGGCATCGTCCAGAAGACCTCTCGCGATTCGAGCCTCGAAAGCGGCAGCACCACGTCGGCGGCGACGGCGATCGACGCCAAGGTCAGTACCCAGGTGCTGGCGATTGCCAACAACGCGACGGTCACCTTCAAGCGCCGCTACTACCGCACCTTCGCAAAGGCGCAGGCTGCAGTCGCGGAGACGTGGAGCGACACCAACGGCAACGGCACCTGCGACAACGGCGAAGGCTATCAGGATGCCAACAACAATTATGGCTGGGACGATGACGGCGGCGACGCCGGTCAGGGCGGCGCCAAGGACAAGACCGTCTATACGGTCACTGTCACCTACACCCACCTCCTGCCCATCTGGAAGTACCTTGGCGGCTCGAACAGCCAGACGGTCACTGCCAGGACGGTGCTCCAGAACCAGCCATATGGTGACCAGGCCAGCTACTCGGGCACCATTGTGACGAGGTATTGCCCATGACGCGCTTGCGTGCCCTTCTCCGCGGTCTGCGTGGCGACGCCAGCGGGCTCGCGCTGATCGAGTTCGCCTTGACGCTTCCCGTTGTCGTGCTGATGAGCCTCGGCGGCGCGGAGCTGACTAACTATGTCACCGTCAAGATGCGGATGAGCCAGATCGCGCTGCAGATCGCGGACAACGCCGCACGCATGGGCAGCGGCACCGCGACCCAGGCCAAGCAGGTGACCGAGACCGACATCAACGACCTGTTCGCCGGCGCGCAGATGGAGTCGGGCGGGCTCGACCTCAACACCAACGGCCGGGTGATCCTGTCAGACCTGGAGACGGTGTCCGGCAGCAGCCCAACGCAATACAAGATCAAGTGGCAGCGCTGCTACGGCAGCAAGACCACGTACCCGTCGACCTACGGCACGACGGCGACGGCCGCGAGCACGAACGGTATCGGTCCGGCGGGCCGCCAGGCAACGGCGCAGGATTCGACGCCGACGATGTTCGTCGAGGTCTATTTCGTCTACAAGCCGGTGGTCAGCAACTATTTCGCGCAGCAGATCGGACTGACCTCCTCCTCGTCCGCGCCGACGCTCACCGAGATCGCCAGCATGTCGGTGCGCGACCGCCGCGACACCACGCAGATCTACAACACGGCGGGTGCGACGGTCGCAAGCTGTTAGCGCTCCAGGGTCGAGGCAACCCACTCCCGTGCGTGCTGGGGCCGCAGATGCGCTGGATCAGCGCAGCCAGCTCACGCAAGCTGATTGCGTACGGAGCCTAGGCCAGGTCGTATCGCTGTCCTACAACACCCGACCTGTGCAAGATACCTACGGGCCCGCGTCCACGCTCTTTGAATATCCGTCCATAACCAGAAACGATCCACCCGGATTGCTCGCGTGATAGTGTCAAGCTGGTGTCAACTTATCTCCAAAGCGCGTCGACAGCCCGGGCGAAACCGCCTCACCTTGGCCTGACCTTCCGATCGCAAACAGCGCCGCCACTATGCCTCACAGGCGCGACCTTCGTGACCTTCGGAGCCTCAAGCCGCTGGAGACACACGCGGCAGCGGCAGCAGGTCCGGCGGCACGAACCCGCGCCGCGCCGCGACCTAGAACAGCCGCGCCGGCGAGTAGAAGTACAGCGGCCAGTCGCGGCCGCCCGCCGACGAGCCAAGCAGCGCGTTGACGGTAGCCACCAGCGACTCACCCTCCTGTCGCGACGCGAGGTGCGCCTGCACGCCTGCCAGATAGCAGCGGGTGATTGTGTCGTGATAGCCGCCGCGGTCGTCGTTCACCCCGCCGACGCTCTCGTTGTAGCGGCTGATGATCCCGGAGATCTCGCGGTCGACGTCGATGTCGGGCCGCTCGCGCAGCAGCCAGGTCGTCGCGGCGAGATGCGCCTCGTGCGTCCAGTCCGCCCTCGGCAGGGTTCTGGCGATCAGGCCCTCGCCGATGCGCCGGATTGCGGCGTCATCGGCGAAGAAGCGAGGTTCGGTCATGGTCTCGGGTCTCCGGCGAGGCCCGACGCGTGTGCCGGGCGAACTAGGCCGCTTCGGGGATACGCCCCTGCTCTTGGGCGCGGACTTGCGGCGCCGCTTGGCGCACGCCCTCGTCCACCGCGTCCTCGAACTGCGCGAAATTGGCGACGAACTGGTCGACCAGCTTCGCCGCCGCCTCGTCATATGCCTCGCCGTCGGCCCAGGTCGCCCGCGGGTCGAGGATCGCGCTGTCGACGCCGGGCACCGCCACCGGCACCTGGAAGCCGAAATTCGGGTCGGTACGGAAGCTGGCGTCGTTCAGGCTGCCGTCGAGCGCGGCGTTAAGCAGCGCGCGGGTCGCCTTGATCGGCATCCGCTTGCCGACGCCGTACTTGCCGCCCGTCCAGCCGGTGTTGACCAGCCAGCAATCGACCCCACCCCGCGCGATCCGCTCCTTCAAGAGGTTGCCGTAGACCGACGGATGCCACGGCATGAACGGCGCGCCGAAGCAGGTGGAGAAGGTCGCATCGGGCTCGCTCACGCCGATCTCGGTCCCCGCCACCCGTGCGGTATAGCCCGACAGGAAATGGTACATCGCCTGATCGGGCGTCAGCTTCGCGATCGGGGGCAGGATGCCATAGGCGTCGGCGGTTAGGAAGATGATGTTCTTGGGCACCCCGCCCATGTTCTCGTCCGACGAGTTCGGGATGAAGTCGATCGGATAGGCGCCGCGGCTGTTCTCGGCGAGACTCGCGTCGTCGAGGTCGAGGGTGCGCGTCACCGGGTCCATGACGACGTTCTCCAGCACGGTGCCGAAGCGCTTGGTCGTCGCGAAGATTTCCGGCTCGGCGTCCGCCGACAGGCGGATCATCTTGGCGTAGCAGCCGCCTTCGAAGTTGAAGACGTGGGTGTCGGACCAGCCGTGCTCGTCGTCGCCGATCAGCGTCCGGCTGGCGTCCGCCGACAGCGTCGTCTTGCCGGTGCCCGACAGGCCGAAGAACACTGCGGTCGACCCGTCGGCGCCCATGTTGGCCGAGCAATGCATCGGCATGACGCCGGTGTCGGGCAGCAGGTAGTTGAGC
Organism: uncultured Sphingomonas sp.; assembly: GCA_964245475.1. Taxonomy (GTDB): domain Bacteria; phylum Pseudomonadota; class Alphaproteobacteria; order Sphingomonadales; family Sphingomonadaceae; genus Sphingomonas. The sequence continues at coordinate 13,574 of CAXTNG010000044.1, forward strand.
AGGCCGAACACCGCCTTCTTCATCTCGCCGGCATAGCGCGTGCCGCCGATCAGGATGAGCTTGTCCGTAAGGTTGACCGCGATCACCGTCTCAGATCGACAGCCGTGACGGGCGGGGTCGGCGCGGAAGCTGGGCAGGTCGACGATCGTGTAATCGGCCGCAAAGCCGCGTAGCTCCGCCTCCTCCGGCCGCACCAGCATCGTGCGGATGAAAAGGTTGTGCCAGGCCATCTCGTTGACGACGCGGACATTGACCCGGTGCTCGGGCTGTGAGCCGCCGTAGAGGTCCTGGACGTACAGATCCTCCTTCTCGTGCAGCGCGGCAAGGAAATCGGCCTTGAGCACGGCGAAATGCTCCGGGCTCATCCCCTGATTGGTCTTGCCCCACCAGACGGTGTTCTCGGTCTCCGCGTCGCGGACCATGAACTTGTCCTTGGGCGTGCGGCCGGTGTGCGGCCCGGTCTCGACGACCAGCGGGCCGCCGGCCGAGAGCTTGCCCTCGCCGCGCGCGACCGCGGTCTCGATCAGCCGGGCGGTGACCAGGTTCCAGTGCAGCGTCGCACGGGTCTCGATGCCCTGCGCTTCCAGCCCGAGCGTCGGGATGCGTTCGTTCATGTGTTCAGCTTCCCCTCGTATCAGCGACTCTCCGGCGGCCGCATACGTATGTGCCCTTCGCATAAGACGCAGCTTTCCGGGCGTCAAACCCCGGCTGTTGAGCCTGTGCCGACTTTGGACTAGGCGCGGGCCATGGCCGCTTCGATCGCGCTCGTAGACGACGACCGCAACATCCTGACCTCGGTGTCGATCGCGCTGCAGACGGAGGGTTTCCTGACCCGCGTCTACTCGGACGGCGAGACGGCATTGAAGGCGCTGATCGAGAACCCGCCCGAGCTCGCGGTCTTCGACATCAAGATGCCGCGGATGGACGGCCTCGAGCTGCTCCGCCGCCTGCGCGAGAAGAGCCAGGTGCCCGTCATCTTCCTGACCAGCAAGGACGATGAGCTCGACGAAGCGCTCGGTCTCGCAATGGGCGCCGACGACTACATCGCCAAGCCGTTCAGCCAGCGCCTGCTGATCGCCCGCATCCGCGCCATCCTCCGCCGGACGGAAGCGGCGCAGGCGGGCGGCGACGAGGGCAGCGAGGACCACGCGGGTCCGATCGAACGCGGCTCGCTGTCGATGGACCCGGCGCGCCACCGCACCAGCTGGAAGGGGCAGGCGGTGACTCTCACCGTCACCGAATTCCTCATTCTCGAAACGCTCGCCCAGCGCCCCGGCATCGTCAAGACCCGCAACCAGCTGATGGATGCCGCCTACCAGGACGACATCTACGTCGACGACCGCACCATAGACAGCCACATCAAGCGCCTGCGCCGGAAGTTCCGCGAGGTCGACGCCGAGTTCGACGCCATCGAGACGCTGTATGGCGCCGGATATCGATTCTCCGACGATTGACCTCAGGGAGACCGAACGGGACCTCGCGCTGCACTGGTCAGGGCGGGTCTCGCTCACCCGGCGTATCCTGGCGGTCAACATCCTCGCGCTGCTGCTGCTCGCCGGCGGCTTCTTCTACCTCGATTCGTATCGCAGCCGCATCCTCGACAGCCGCTCGGCGCAGGCGGCGCGCGAGGCCCGCCTGATCGCCCGCGCCATCGCCGGGGTGGAGCCCGCGAAGCGCGACCCGCTGCTGATGATCCTGGGCGAGGACACCGGCGCGCGTATCCGGCTGTTCGACGCCAAGGGCGCGCAGAGCTTCGACACCCGCGCCGAGGGGCTCAAGAACTTCACCCTGGTCGACCCCGACCGTCAGGGCCGCGATCAGGTCACCGCGCGCTTCCTCGACGCGGTGATCGACACCGTTGTCGGCGCCGCCCGCGCTCCCCTCTACCGCGAGCGGCGCGACGGTGCCGTCTGGCCCGATGTCGAGGCCGCGACCGTCCGCTCGCAGCTCGCCACCAGCATCTGGCGCGCGCCCGACCGCACGCCGGTGATCACCGCCGCCGCGCCGCTCCCCGATGGCGGCGCGGTGATGCCGACGGTCAACGCCCGCGACATCACCCAGACGGTGCGGATCGAGCGCTTTCGCCTCAGCCTGGTGCTCGGCGGCGTAACGATCGTGTCGGTGCTGCTATCGCTGTTCCTCGCGCGCACCATCGTCCGACCGCTGCGCCGCCTGGCGCAGGCGGCGGTGCGCGTCCGGCTCGGCCGGGCGCGCGAAGTGGTGGTGCCGCGCCTCCCTGACCGCCGCGACGAGCTCGGCCTGCTCGCCCGCGCGCTCTCCGACATGAGCCTGGCGC
>CAXTNG010000045.1:0-15758 GCA_964245475.1 uncultured Sphingomonas sp.
CGCGCCCACCGTGCCCAATCCCGCCAGTGCAATTCGAAGTGCTTGCGCCATTCAATCTACCTCCGTCACCCCGGCCTTGAGCCGGGGTCCCGCTTCTTCCCGCCGCCAGAAGAAGAAGCGGGACCCCGGGTCAAGCCCGGGGTGACGAAAGCTAGGCGGCTACGCTACGTACCTAATATGCAAACCGCCTCCCCCGCCGAGCTCACCATCCGCGGCATCCTGCTCGGCGGCGTCATCACGCTGCTGTTCACCGCTGCCAACGTCTATCTCGGGCTCAAGGTCGGGCTGACCTTTGCCACCTCGATCCCCGCCGCAGTGATCTCGATGGCGATCCTGCGCTACCTGCCCGGCGCGACGATCCTGGAGAACAACATCGTCCAGACCGTCGCATCGGCCGCGGGTACGCTGGCAGCGATCATCTTCGTGCTGCCGGGGCTGGTGATGATCGGCTTGTGGCAGGGCTTTCCCTATCTGCTCACCGCCGGGATCACCGCGACCGGCGGCATCCTCGGCGTGATGTTTTCGGTGCCGCTCCGCCGCGCGCTCGTGGTCGACTCGCCCTTGCCCTACCCCGAAGGCCGCGCCGCCGCCGAGGTGCTCAAGGTCGGCGCCGGCAGCCGCGAAGGCGAGGAGGAGAGCGCCGCGGGGCTCAAGGTCATCGTCGTCAACGCGCTCGTCTCGGCGGGATTCGCGATCCTTGCCCAGACCAAGCTCGCGGTCGCCGAAGCTGCGGTCTGGTTCCGCGCAGGCGCAGGCGCGACCGGCATTTCGGGCGGCTTGAGCTTCGCGTTGATCGGCGCCGGCCACCTCGTCGGCCTGTCGGTCGGCCTGGCGATGCTCGCGGGCGTGGTGATCGGCTGGTGGGTCGCGCTGCCGATCCTCACCGCCGCAGCACCCTCGACGGGCAGCGTCGAGGCTTGGGCGAACGCGGTGTTCCGCAGCGACGTCCGCTTCCTCGGCGCGGGCGTGATCGGCGTTGCGGCGATCTGGACCCTGCTCCGCATCATCGGCCCAGTCGCCCGCGGCATCCGCTCGTCGATCGCCGCGGGTCGAGCCGCCCGGAGCGGCGCCGATGTCGCGATCGAGGAGCGCGATCTGCCGTTCGGCACCGTCGTCGCCGGCAGCCTCGCGGTGCTGGTCCCGATCGCGCTGCTGCTCTGGTCTGCGCTCAGCGGCGGCGCGCTTGCAGGGTCCGCCCCGCTGCTCATCGCCGGCGCACTGGTGTTCATCCTCGTCGCCGGGCTCGTGATCGCCGCGGTGTGCGGCTACATGGCCGGGCTGATCGGCGCCTCCAACTCTCCCGTGTCGGGCATCGGCATCCTCGCGATCCTCGGCGCCTCGTTGCTCCTCGTGGCGCTGTTCGGCCGCGACCAGCCGGCCGCGACCACGGAGGCGCTGGTCGCCTATGCGCTGATCGTCACCGGCATCGTCTTCGGCGTCGCGACCATCTCCAACGACAATTTGCAGGATCTCAAGACCGGCCAGCTCGTGGGCGCGACGCCTTGGAAGCAGCAGGTCGCGCTGGTTATCGGCGTCGTCTTCGGCAGCCTCGTCATCCCGCCGGTGCTCGACCTGCTCAACCGCACCCTCGGCTTCGCCGGCGCACCTGGCGCCGGGCCGAACGCGCTCCCCGCCCCGCAAGCCGCGCTGATATCCGCGCTGGCGAAGGGCGTGCTCGGCGGCGACCTCAACTGGTCGATGATCGGCTGGGGTGCCGCGATCGGCGTCGCCGTCATCCTCGCCGATGAGTTGCTCGGGCGCGCCGGACGCATGCGACTGCCCCCGCTGGGCGTCGGTCTCGGCATCTACCTGCCGATGGCGGTGACCCTGCCGGTGGTGATCGGCGCTATCGTGGGCCATTCCTACGACCGCTGGGCCGAGCGCAGCGCCGATCCCGAGCGAGCGCTGCGCATGGGCGTGCTCACCGCCACCGGCATGATCGTCGGCGAAAGCCTGTGGGGCGTCGCCTTCGCCGGGCTGGTGTACGCGACCGACAGCGATGCCCCGATCGCGCTGGCAGGCGACGGCTTCGCACCCTATGCGCTCGCCGGCGGCACCCTTCTGTTCGCGATGCTTGTCGCCGGGCTCTATCGCTACACGCGCCGGCTCAGTCGCTGATCGTCCAGTCGCCGGTCTTCGACCTGCCCTTGACCGGCTGAACCTCCTTCAATGCCTGCTCGAACCGATCCCCCGCAGTCGGCGCCCCCCGATAGGTGGTCGCTCGTACCGCGGGCGCGGCATGCGACACTGGCGACGTCGGCGCGGCGACCGGTGCCGATCGCGCCGGAGACAGGCGCTGCGGTTCGGCATTCGAAGCCGCGGCGATGCCGAACCCCGAATAGCTGACGGCCCGGCCATATTGATCGCGATGGTCCACGATCGGCACGCCGGGCTGCAACCCATCGGTGCCACCGAGCACGCGGAGCAGCTCGCCGACGTCAGCGGTGTAGCACTCGCCGCGACGCTTCGACCGGCAGGCCGTCGGCGCAGCCGGACTGCGGCTCGGGCGGGCGTAGACCGTTGCGCTCTGGTACCCCGGGCTGCCCGACGCCGACGCGCCGAGCAACTCGACATAGGCATAGCCGTCATCGCGGGCGCGTTCGGCGGCGCGGTACATCGCCATATCCACCGCCTCGCCCCGGCGCGTCGCCGCGGTCACCTTCCAGATGCCGTCGGCGCCGACCTCGTCCTTGAAACCGAACTTATAGCCGATCCCGTGCCAAGGCTTCATCGGCCCGTAATATGGAGCGTCCGCCGCCAGCGCGGCGGCGGCAGGCTGCACCGCAGTCAACACAAGCAGGCCCGACCAGATACGCATCGTCGTTCTCCCTGAAACACCGAGGGTGCTAAAGCCGCCGAGTTAACGCCGGGTAGCGAGGCTGCTCCCTGTCTCTCCGCTGACGATCGCATTCCGCGCCCGTTCAGCAGCGCGCGACTAACACCCCTGCCAAGCCGACGCGGAAGCGCGGTGAAAACAGCAGGAGTTCATCCCATGCGTAACGTTATCATGGCCGCGCTCGCCGCGTCCGCCCTCGTCCCCGTCGCCGCAAGCGCACAGAGTTACGGCGAGGTCCGCCGCGATCGGCAGGAGGTGCGACAGGACCGCCGCGAGGTTCAGGACGCGCGCCGTTACGGCGACCGCGACGACGTCAGCGACGCCCGTCGCGAACTGCGCGAGGACCGGCAGGAGACGCGTGAGGACTGGCGCGATTACCGCCGCGACCATGCCGACGTCTACCGCGGCCCCGCTTATCGCGGCCCGCAGGGCTACCGCTATCGCCCGGTCACCGTCGGCTACCGCTTCGCGCCGAACTACTACAGCCGCCCCTACTGGGTCGACTACCGCACCTACCGCCTCGCCCAGCCGCGCTTTGGCTACCAGCGCTGGGTCCGGTACGGCAACGACGTGGTCCTGATCGACACCCGCTCGGGCCGCGTCGTGCAGGTGTACAACCGCTTCTTCTACTGAGCGGGCAGCCTGGGATTGCGCAAGCAATCCCAGGACATGCCACGGCGGGCAGCGGGGCGGCGTAGCCGTCCCCGTCTGACGGCGTGGCGGACCACGGCGCCATCTGCACCGACTACATCGCGTTAAGAACGTCCTTCACTGCCACGAAGGCGAACCCGATCGAGCTGTCGGCGATACCGTAAGGCAGGAACAGGTCGTCGCCGTGGCGGATTGCGCCGCAGGAGTAAACAACGTTGGGAACGTAGCCCTCGCGGTCCTGGTCCTTCGCCGCGAGGATCGGCTGCGACGTGCGGCCGAGCACCTTGGCGGGATCGCGCTTGTCGAGCAGCACCGCGCCGATCGAGTATTTCCGCATCGCGCCGACCCCGTGGGTGAGCAGCAGCCAGCCCTCGTCCAGCTCGATCGGCGGCCCGCAATTGCCGATCTGCACGAGTTCCCAGGGGTAGGACGGTGTCAGCATCTTGGCCCCGTCCTCCCAATGGCCGAGGTCGTCGGACTTGAGCAGGAACAGATTCTCGCCGTCCGAGCGGCCAATCATCATGTATTGGCCGCCGATCGTGCGCGGGAACAGCGCCATGCCCTTGTTGCGTGCGGCCCCCCCGGTCATCGGCACGAGATCAAACGCGCGGAAGTCGCGGGTGCGCATCAGCTCCGACTGGATCTGCGCGCCGTTGTACGCGGTGTAGGTGCCGATCCACTCGAACGTGCCGTCGGCGTGCTGGAAGCGGACGAGGCGCAGGTCCTCCAGCCCTTTCGACTGCGCCTGGGTGATCGGGAAGATCACGGTGCCGGATAAAGTCGAATCGCGGTGGCGCGACACGGTTACCTCACCCACCGGCGTCTCGCGCTCGTTGCGGCCGATCATGTCGGTCGCGGTGGCGAACGGCGGCTCGGGCGCCAGCTTGAGCTCGCGATCCTCGGTAATGATCCCCTCGCGGAAGGCGACCGAGGAGATATGGCCCTCGCCCACCGCACGCATCGACATCAGGATGCGCATGCTGCCCGGCGGCATCCCCGACTGGTCGAAATGCGGCACCGCGCTGGGGTTCATCAGCGCAGCGGCGGCATAGCTGTACTCGTGGCAGAAATAGGCGCCGATCAGCTGGCGGCGCTCATCGCCGATGTCGCCGCCGGACAGGCCCAGCATATCCTCGAGCTGGTCGTAGCGGGTCATGAACACTCGCCGGGTCTGCCAGTGGCGCGCCTCGAAGTCCTTGAGCACCACCTCCAGCTGCTCGCGCGCGTCCTGATCGGACATCTCGAGCACTTCGCCGATCAGCCGCTCGCTACGGCTGGGCGGATTGCCCTGCCCGCCCCAGGCGATGTGGAACGGACGCACCACGACGCGTACCGGATCGGCATGCAGGCGCATCGGATGAACGAACAGATTCACGCCTCGGTGAGCCCCCAACCCCGCCAAGCGGCGTGGCGACGGCCTACGCGACTTGACGGGTGGTAACTGGCACGTCTTCGGCGGCCTTTCCAAGCCCCCAAATCGCGCAATTGGCGAGCTGGAGTGCCAGAATCGACTCGGCGCCCTGGTTGCGGTTCAATCCCGCGGGCATCAGCCCGTCGAAACAGCCGCCGTCGGCGGTCGTCGCCAGCGGCATGTCAAGGTCATTGCCTCCCAGGAACCAGTCATACGCCCGCCGCGCCTCGGCGAGCCACTTGGCATCGCCGGTCGCCTCGTGCGCGGCGACGCAGGCATCGACCGTCGCCTGCGCCTCCAGCGGCTGCTGGTCGAATTTGAGGGGCTCGCCATAGGGCCGGTGGAAGCTCTCGGTGCCCACCGCGCGGAACCGCCCCTGCGGGCTGGTCTGCTTGGACACGATCCAGTCGAGCGTGGACAGTCCGACGTCGATCAGGTCCGGGCGCTCCAGCGCCACGCCCGCACGGATCAGCGCCTGCGGCAGCCGCGCATTGTCATAGGCGAGGACAATCTCGAACCACTCCCACTCGGGCCGGCGCACCTCGTCGAGCATCGTCTTGTGGACATCAGGGAATCGCTGGAGGATTTCGCGCGCCAGCTCGTGCCCCGGATGAGCGTCGAGTATCGCCGCGGCGCCGAGCATAGCGAACGACTGCGCGCGCAACGAGCCCAGCTCGAACGCCAGGCTCGCGGTCGTATCGAACATCATCCGCGCCCAATCGCGGTGCTTCACCTCATGCGCATCGCGCGCGGTGACGCCCAGGGCCCAGAGCGCGCGGCCGTTTGAATCCTCCGATCCCACGTCCTCGCACCACGTCCGGTCGAAGGCCATGAAGTTGCGGAAGCGCCGCACGTCGGGATTCCACGCATATTGCACGAACGAGGCGTAGATCGTCGTCCACTTGTCACGCGCGACCGGATCGAGATCGGGTATCGCGCTCATCAGCATCAGCGCGCGGGCATTATCGTCGATGCAATAGCCGTGGCGGCGATCGGGGATCGAGTAGATTGAATGCTGGAGCATGCCGGTCGCGTCGCTCATCCGCTCGACCGCTGCGAGATCGGGCGCGATCGCATCGGGGTGAACGGGCGTTGCGCGAAGCCGCTCGGGCTGCGCGGCGACGATCGCCTCGATCTCGTGCATCGTCGCCTCGGCAAGCCGCGGCCAGATCATCGTCCGGCCGCGCGCATAGGCGCGCTCGGCAAGCCGCTTGCGGTCGCGGTCGCTCGACAGCAGCGCGTCGATCTCGCGCGCGAAGGCGTCGACGTCCTTGAACGGGACCAGCACGCCGTGGCCGTCCGCCGAGATCTCGGTCGCGTGGACGTAGGGTGTCGAGATCACCGGCTTGCCGACGCCTACCGCGTAGGACAGGGTTCCCGACGTGATCTGAGCCGGGTTGAGGTACGGGGTCGCGTAGATGTCGGCGGCCTGGAGATAGTCGATCAGCGGCTCATAATCGACGAACTCGTCGATGAACTGCAAATTCTCCGCCACGCCCTTCGCGCTGGCCAGCGCGATCAGCGACTCGCGATACGCCTCACCGGCATGCGCGACGAGATTGGGATGGGTCGCGCCGAGCACAACGTAGAGCAGGTTCGGATGCCGCTCCTTAACCTGCGGCAGCGCGGCGATGATCGTCTCGATACCCTTGTTCGGCGCGAGCAGCCCGAAGGTGAGCACCACTTCGCGTCCCTCCCAGCCGAAGCGCGCCTTCATCGTGTCGGGATCGACCAGCGAACGGTCGGGCACACCGTGCGGGATCGTCACCAGTTGGCGCGGGTTGGCGCCGTGAACGCGACGCAGGATCTCGCGGCCCTTCTCCGCCATCACGACGATGCGCGCGGCGCGGGCGAGCAGGCCTTCCATCACCCGGCGCTCGTCGGCGCTCGGCTTCTCCAGAACGGTATGGAGCGTGACGATCACGGGGAGCGTCGTGCGATCGAGCAGATGCAGCAGGTATTCCCCTGCTGCACCGCCGAAGATGCCGTATTCGTGCTGGACCCAGATCGCCTGCGCGCCGCTCGTCTCGATCATCCGTGCGGCGTCGACGTGGGCGGACAGGTCGTCCTGCGGGATCGTCGCTGTCACCGCGGGCGGGTAGGCGTAGCGCCCGGGATGATCGTCCATCGCGTAGACGTCGACCCGAACGCCGGGAAACCGCGCCTGCATTGCCTGATAGACGTCGGTGGTGAAGGTCGCGAGCCCGCACTTGCGCGGCAGAAAGTTGCCGATCAACGCGAGATGCTCGATCCGGTCCGCGCGCGTTCCTGCCATCTGTCATCCCTCGCCATCGCAGCGGGAAGAGCCGCCAATCTCCTCAAAAACCGCTAAAGCGGCCCGATGGTTGCATATTTGGGGTGCAGCGCAGCAAAAATCAATTCAACGGAGGTTAATATCGTCAGCCCCGTCCGCGATACGGCTGCACGCCCTGGTCGGGCAGCCAGAGGTCGGCGGGCGGCGGGCCGGATTGCCAAAAGACGTCAATCGGAATGCCGCCGCGCGGATACCAATAGCCGCCGATCCTCAGCCACGCCGGCTTCATCTCGGCGTAGAGCCGCTCGCCGATGCCGACCGTGCAATCCTCATGGAAGGCGGCATGATTGCGGAAGCTGCCCAGAAACAGCTTGAGCGACTTGGACTCGACGATCGTCTCGGCGGGCGCATAGTCGATGACCAGGTGCGCAAAGTCCGGCTGTCCCGTCACCGGGCACAGCGAGGTGAACTCGGGCACCGCGAAGCGCACCAGATAGGTCCGCCCGGCCCGCGGATTGGACACGTAATCGAGGACCGCTTCGGTCGGGGATGAAGGCAGGCTGCTCGCCCGGCCGAGATGCTTTGGTGTCATCCTCGAACATATAGGGTACGGCGACGGCGATGAAAACGCTGATTCCCGTCCTTGGCGACCAGCTCAGCCTGACCGTATCCTCGCTCGCCGGTGCGGACCCGGCGAACAGCGTCGTGCTGATGATGGAGGTGGACGAGGAGACTACCTACGTCCGCCATCACCGCCGCAAGATCGCGTACATTCTCTCGGCGATGCGCCACCACGCCGCCGACCTTCGCGCGCACGGCTGGACGGTCGACTACGTCACCCTCGACGACCCCGACAACAGCGGCAGCTTTACCGGCGAGGTCGCCCGTGCGCTCGCACGCCACGCGCCCGACCGGATCGTCGTGACCGAAGCGGGCGAGTGGCGCGTCGCCGCGATGCTAGACCAGTGGCAGACGCTGTTCGGCATTCCCGTCGATATCCACGCCGACACGCGTTTCCTCTGCTCGCACGGAGAATTCGCGGAGTGGGCCGACGGACAGAAAAGCCTCGTCATGGAATGGTTCTACCGCGCCATGCGCCGCCGTACCGGGCTGCTGATGGAGCACGGCAAACCCGTCGGCGGTCGCTGGAATTTCGACAAGGACAATCGCAAACCCACTGCGCGTGACCTGCTCATGCCGCGCCCGCTGTCGTTCGCGCCGGACGCGATCACCCGCGAGGTGCTCGCACTGGTGGAGCGCCGCTTCGACTTCGGCAGCCTAGCCGACTTCGACTTCGCCGTCACCCGCGAGGACGCCCTCCGGCAACAGGCCCATTTCCTCGACCACGCGCTCGCCCGCTTCGGCGAGTGCCAGGACGCAATGCTCGCCGACGAGCCGTGGATGTACCATTCCATCCTGTCGCCCTATATCAACTCCGGCCTGCTCAATCCGCTTGCCCTCTGTCGCGAGGTCGAGGCACGCTATCGCGCCGGCGCCGTCCCGCTCAACAGCGCGGAAGGCTTCATCCGCCAGATCATCGGCTGGCGCGAGTACGTCCGCGGCATCTACTGGCGAGAAGGCCCCGATTACGTCCGCCGCAATCATTTCGGCGCCACCCGTCCCCTCCCAGCTTTCTACTGGACCGGCGACACCGACATGCACTGCATGGCCCAGGCGATCGGCGGCACGATCGCCCATGCCTATGCGCATCACATCCAGCGGCTGATGGTCACCGGCAACTTCGCCCTCCTCATCGGCGCCGATCCCGCCGAGGTGCACCGCTGGTATCTGGAGGTGTACGCCGACGCCTATGAATGGGTCGAGCTGCCCAACACGCTCGGCATGAGCCAATATGCCGACGGCGGCCTGCTCGGCTCCAAGCCCTATGCCGCCTCGGGCGCCTATATCGACCGGATGAGCGACTATTGCCGCGGCTGCCGCTACGACCCTAAGCAGCGCCTCGGTCCGGACGCCTGCCCATTCAACGCGCTCTACTGGAACTTCCTCGCCCGCAATGAGGACAAGCTCCGCGACAACCCGCGGCTACGCATGCCCTATCGCAACTGGAACCGGGCCGCCCCGGAGGCGAAGGCAGCAACCCGCGCGCAGGCGGCCGCCTTCCTGAGCGCACTCGACCAAGCTCCCAGCGGTTACTAGCCGCTCCGCCAAGACACACGTTGCGTGATTGCCCGGCAAGCGCCATGTATGGGCACGCTGGCAAAGCCACCGACGGTCTACGGCGCTTCGCGGCTCCTTCTTCCCTCCCTGCGCAGCCGGCGCCCCGATCACGGGACCAGGAGGAACCATGCCCAGCGACGCCGTATTCTTCCGCACCCAGGCCGAGATGCAGCGCTCCGCGGCCGCGGTCGCTACGCTCGACAACGTCCGCGAGCGCTGCGAGCGCGCCGCCGCCTCTTGGCAGGCCATGGCCGAACGTGCCCAGCGCGCCGAACAGCGGCAGGAAGAGCGCCGCAAGCCCGTCGAGCTGCAGGCCGACGCGGCGGAGTGAACGCCGGCGCGCAACAGGTCGCCTTCACTACCCTCAAGCGCGGCACCCGCTTCCTGACGGCACTCGCCGCGGAGCCGCGGCTTACGCGCCCTTGGCCCGACGGCCGGGACCGCGGCGTCCGCGCGCGCTTCTTCGCGAACTGCCTGGGCGAGCTCGACCGCTTTCTCCACATCCTGATGGACGAGACCGCGCCCGCGCTGTCCGTCGCGCCCGCGCCCGATCAGCGCAACGCGGCCAACAAGATCGCCTGCCTGACCGGCGAGGCCGCGACGACCCCGGATCGCCGGCGCCTCCGCGCGCTGGGCCGCACCCGCGCCTGCCTCTGGCATTGTCACGGCCTCGTCCGCCGGCCGGACGCGCCGGACGCGAGCTGGATGACCGCCGGCTGGCCGCACCCGCGCACCGCCACCCTCCAGCGCTACCGCCTCGGCGAGCATCTGGCCCCCGCCGGCGCAGAACTCGCGGACGTCAGCCTGTTCTACGAGCAGTTGGCGGAGCGCCTGATCGCCGTCGCACCGACGTGAGCAGCAGGGCTGGTCGGCGCGCCACCGGCGTTGTCCGCCCGCCCGCCCGAGCGTAGGAAGCGGCGATGGATCCTCTCGTCTCCACCGACTGGCTCGCCGACCATGCCCGCACCGTGCACATTGCCGATGCCAGCTACTACCTTGCCGAGCATGGCCGGGACGCACGCGCGGAGTTTGCGGAAGCGCATATTCCGCGCGCGGTGTTCCTCGACCTTGCGAAGCTGGCCGACCCGGACTCGCCGCTGCCGATGACCTTGCCGCCCGCCGCGGCCATCACCGAGCGCTTGGGCGCCCTGGGCATCGCGACCGGCGATCCGATCGTGCTCTACGACGCCTCGCCGCTCCATTCCGCCGCTCGCGCATGGTGGATGCTGCGGATGGCAGGTGTGGCGAACGTCGCGCTGCTCGACGGCGGTTTCGCCAAGTGGCAGGGCGAAGGACGGCCGGTCACGAGCGCCGACGCCGCCATCGCGCCAGCGTCGTATGAAGCCGCCGCGCCGCTCGGCGAAGTGACCGGCTTCGCGGCGATGCGGGACCTTGTGTCGGCGGGCGAGGCGACGATTGCCGACGCGCGCTCGCCCGCGCGCTTCGCCGGCAGCGAGCCCGAGACGCGAGCAGGAGTCGAGCCCGGCCACATCCCCGGCTCGCGCAACCTCCACTACGCGCGGCTGTTCAAGCCCGATGGCACTTGGAAGCGTGGCGAGGCTCTCGCCCGGGCGTTCGCCGACGCCGGCGTAGACCTCGACAAACGCGCCGTCGCGACCTGCGGCTCGGGCGTCACTGCCGCCGTGCTCGTCTTCGCCGCCCACCTGCTCGGTCGCCGCATGGCGCTCTACGACGGCAGCTGGACCGAATGGGGAGCCCACCCCGACACGCCCAAAGCGCGCGCATGAGCCGCAACCGGGATAACAGCGATCTCACCCGCGTCGTCGAGGCCGGCCGCCGTCCCGAATGGACGCAGGGCATCGTCAGCACGCCGGTATGGCGCGCGTCGACGATCCTCTACGACAGCGTCGCCGACCTGCGCGCCGGCACGCGGACCGACCCGCACCACCGCCTGTTCTACGGCCGCCGCGGCACGCCGACCCAATGGAGCCTCGCCGACGCGCTGACCGCGCTGGAGCCGGGCGCCGAAGGCACGTTCCTCTATGGCTCGGGCGTCGCTGCGATCGCCGCGGCGCTGCTCTCGGTGCTCAAGCCGGGCGACGAACTGCTGATGGTCGACAGCGCCTATGACCCTTCGCGTGCGATGGCCAACGGACTGCTCAAGCGCTTCGGCATCGCCACGCGCTTCTACGACCCGCTGATCGGCTCGGAGATCGCAGACCTCCTCACCGATCGCACGGCGGCGATCCTGATGGAGAGCCCCGGCAGCCTCACCTTCGAAGTGCAGGACGTTCCCGCGATCACCGCCGTCGCCCGCGCGCGCGGAGTGACCACGGTGCTCGACAACACCTGGGCGACGCCCCTGCTCTTCCCCGCGCTCGCGCACGGCGTCGACCTCAGCGTGCTCGCCTGCACCAAATACGTCGTCGGGCACTCCGACGTCATGCTCGGCTCGGTTACCGCCGCGCCGGGGCACTGGAAAGCATTGCGCGAGACCAGCCATGCACTGGGGCAAGTCGCAAGCCCCGACGATTGCTGGCTCGGCAGCCGGGGCTTGCGGACCATGGCGGTCCGCCTCACGCAGCATGAGGCGAGCGCACTTCGCATCGCGCGCTGGCTCGCCGAGCAGCCCGGCGTCGCCCGCGTGCTTCACCCTGCACTCTCCTCCTGCCCCGGTCACGACACCTTCGTCCGCGACTTCAAGGGCGCAAGCGGCCTGTTCTCCTTTATCCTCGACGACGGCGACGACGCCGCGCGCGCCGCGCTGATCGACGGCCTCGACCATTTCGGCATCGGCTACAGCTGGGGCGGGTTCGAAAGCCTTGCGCTCCCCGTCGACCCGCATCGCCACCGCACCGCCACCAGCCGCGACGACCCGGGTCCGCTCGTCCGTCTCCAGATCGGCCTCGAAGACCCCGGCGACCTCATCGCCGACCTCGACCGCGGCCTGCACCGGTTCAGGAGCGCTTGCGGCTAGCTGTTGCCTATGAGCAACACGGCAGCCCGCAACAGTCTCGGCTCGCCGCATCGGCCTTGTGCAGCGCAGCAGGCGCTGGCATGCGCACCCCGCCGGACGAGCAGACTCGCGCGACACGATGCGAGCGCCACCGGCATGCAGGCGGGGACATCGACCTTTTGAAAGGGGAAACGATGCGCTTCACCACTATCCTCCTGGCCGGCTCGATGCTGGCCGCTGCCGGTTCTGCGTTCGCGCAGGATGCACCGACCGCCCCGCCTCCCGCGGTGACGATCACCGGCGGCGCCACGCTCGTCAGCGACTATCGCTTCCGCGGCATCAGCCAGACGGACAAGCGTTTCGCGATCCAGGGCACCTTCTCGGTCAACACCGCGTCGGGCTTCTACGGCACCGTCTGGGGCTCGTCGGTCGACGATTACATCGCCAACGGCGGAGACGCCGAGATCGATCTGATCGCGGGCTACAAGAAGACCTTCGGCGGCACCACGGTCGACGGCGGCCTGCTCTATTACTACTATCCCGGCTCGGGCGGCGCGAACACCGACTTCGCCGAGCCCTATATCTCGCTGGCACACACCTTCGGGCCGGCGACCGCCAAGATCACCGCCAATTATGCCTTCAAGCAGAAGGGCATCTACTCGGGCCGCCCGGGCCGCACCAAGGACGACAATCTGTACCTCGCCGGCGACCTATCGGCCGGTATCCCCAACTCGCCGATCAGCGTCAGCGGGCACCTGGGCCACAGCTTCGGCCCGAGCTACCTCACGATCGGCAAGTCCTATACCGACTGGAACCTCGGCGCGTCCTACCTCTACAAGAATCTGACCTTCGGCGTCAGCTACGTCGACACCAACAAGAGCCTCTACGTCGGCAGGCGGAATATCGCCAAGGCCGGCATCGTCGGCTCGGTGGGCGTCGCCTTCTAAACGTCTCAGTCGAAAAGCGGGCGCGGCCGACCAGCCGCGCCCATTCGCTTATTTGCCCGCCGCCGCCTTGGCGTCCTGCCCATCACCCTCGGGCGCAGCGACGATGTCCCGGGTGGTTGCGCCCTTGTCGACCACGTTGGTGCCCGGATCGCCCACGTTCGAGCGAATGCCCCGTTCAGCGCTGTCACCACCGGCCGCGTCCACCGTAGTACGCTCCGCCGCGCTCCGCGGAGGCGCCGCGCCGAACAGCGCTTCCAGCGTCTGCGCCTGGCTATTCTGATCCTGCGGGCGCGCGGCACCCGCGGAGGGCGGGACCAGCCCGAAGTCGGGCGGGATCACCAGCGGCGCCTGGCGCGCGACCGCGAACTCGTCGGGCCGCGCACGGTCGTAGCCGCGATGGCCGCAACCGGACAGCAGCAGGGTGCCGACGGCACCGGCGACGATCAGCTTACGCATGGGTATTCTCCACTGGAACGGGGGCCCTCTTATCAGGCTTTGGATCGCGGGTCAGGAACGCCCGGACGAGGAGCACGAGCACCCCTATCGTAATCGCCGCGTCGGCGACATTGAAGACCAAAAACGGCCGCCACTCGCCGAAGTGCAGGTCGCAGAAGTCGACCACATAGCCGAAGCGCACCCGATCGAGGATGTTGCCGATCGCCCCGCCGAGCACGAGCCCTAGCGCGATCTGGTCCGCCCGGTTCCGCTCGCGCCACATCCAGATGCCCACGCCGATCGCGATCGCGCCGGTCAGCGCGACCAGCGCCCAGCGGGTGACATGCCCATCGGCAGGCAGCAGCCCCAGCGAGATGCCGACGTTCGGCACGAAGCGCAGGTCGAAGAAGCCGGTGATTGTCCGCGCATCGCCGAGGTTGCGGATGCCGAGCGGCCCGGTCACAGTCCATTTGGCGAGCTGGTCGACCACGAACAGCGCCGCCGCCGCAAACAGCCCGGCGCGAGGGAGGTCACGCATGCACCACCTCCCCAACCACGTCGGCGCACCGCGCGCACAGCCCGGCATCCTCGGTTACTTCGGGCAGGTGCCGCCAGCAGCGATCGCACTTCAAGTAATCGGTGCGTGTCACCGCCAGCGCCTCGCCCCGCGCGACTGACGCGACGATGAACGTCTCGGCAAGCAGCCCCGCGTCGACCGGCAACTCAGGCACGACCACCTCCGCCTCCAGGCTGGAGCGCACCATCTTCTCGCGCCGCAGCGGCTCGATCGCCTCGGTCACCTGCACCCGCAGCGCCCGCACGTCGCGCCAGCTGGTCGAGGCCATGTCGGTGCCATCAAGCGCCGGCAGTTCGGGCCACTCCAGGAAATGAACCGACCCGTCGGCGCTCGGGTAGCGCGCCTGCCACACCTCCTCGGCCGTGAAGCATAGGATCGGCGCGGCGTAGCGCACCAGCGCATGGAACAGCGTGTCGAGCACCGTCCGACACGCCCGCCGCTTCAGGTCCGAAGGCGCGTCACAATAGAGCGAGTCCTTGCGGATATCGAAGAAGAAGGCACTGAGGTCCTCCTGTGCGAAATCGGTCAGCAGCCGCAGATAGCGGTTGAACTCGAACCCGTCCGCCGCTTGGCGCAGCTCGACGTCGAGCATGCCGAGCAGGTGCAGCACGTAGCGCTCCAGCTCGGGCATATCCGCCACCGCGACCCGCTCGCCCTCCTCGAATCCATCCAGAGCGCCGAGCAGGTAGCGGAACGTGTTGCGCAGCTTGCGATAGGCGTCGGAGGCGGTGGCGAGAACCTCCTTGCCGATCTTCACGTCCTCGAAATAGTCGGTGGACGCGACCCACATCCGGAGGATGTCAGCCCCGCTCTCGCCGATGATCTTGAGCGGGTCGACGACGTTGCCGAGCGACTTGGACATCTTGCGTCCCTTGTCGTCGAGCGCGAAGCCGTGCGTCAGCACCGCCGCATACGGCGCCCGCCCGCGCGTGCCGCAACTCTCCAGCAGCGACGACTGGAACCAGCCGCGATGCTGGTCGGAGCCTTCGACATACAGGTCCGCGCGCACGTCCGGGCCGTAGCGCGCCTCGATCGTGAACACATGCGTCGAACCGCTGTCGAACCACACGTCGAGGATGTCCTGCACCGGCGTGTAGTCGGCGACGTCATGCTCCGGCCCGAGCAGCGCCGCATGATCCGCGGTAAACCACGCGTCGGCCCCGCCGTTGCGGAAAGCCTCGACGATCCGCGCATTCACCGCCGGATCGTTGAGATAGGTCCCCGTATATTGGCTGAGGTACAGCGCGATCGGCACCCCCCAGGCGCGCTGCCGCGAGATCACCCAGTCCGGCCGCCCCTGCACCATCGACGTGATCCGGTTCTCGGCGCGTGCTGGCACCCACCGCGTCCGCGCGATCGCATCCAGCGCGGTCTCGCGAAGGGTGGCGCCGTTGGACAACCCCTCTCCCTCCGGGAGAGGGGCAAGCTGCGCAGCAGCGCGGGGTGAGGGTGAGTGCGAGACGCCAGCGTCGTCACCCTCACCCTCCCACTCGCTTCGCGAGCGGGCCCCTCCCTCTCCCGGCGGGAGAGGGGTTTCAGACCTATCCATCGG
>CAXTNG010000046.1:0-525 GCA_964245475.1 uncultured Sphingomonas sp.
CGCCGGGGGAGGTGGTGCATAATTCGGGGTGGCGAGGCCGTCGCGTTGCCGTTTGGCTGTAGCGGGGGCTTGCGCGCGTCTATCCGCCGCCGGTGCCGCCGAGGGAACGATCACCGCCGGAGCCGCGGGCTGGACAGCGACCGGCCGGGGAGCCCGTACCGGCGCGGCCACGTCGGCCATCTCCGCCGTTGCGACCTTGAGCTGCGC
Organism: uncultured Sphingomonas sp.; assembly: GCA_964245475.1. Taxonomy (GTDB): domain Bacteria; phylum Pseudomonadota; class Alphaproteobacteria; order Sphingomonadales; family Sphingomonadaceae; genus Sphingomonas. Next base: position 208 of record CAXTNG010000046.1, read on the forward strand.
TGCGCCTGTCGCCACGTCGCGAACGGCGGGTGGCCGCTCCTCGGCAGGTGCGGGCGGGTGACGGTCGCCGATCATCCATAGCGGCAGACCGACCGACACGATCAACGCGACCGTTGCCAGCGCGCCGATGAGTGGACGGTCGAGCCTGGTCCACGAACCGCGAGCCGCAGCGCGTTCGGGTGGCGCTGCCTCAGCCCCGTCGAAGCGCCGCATCGCCGCGCCGATCGCCGCTTCGCGCGCGGCGGGGCGAGGCGGCGGCGGTGAGGGCAGCGAGGCCAGGAGGTCGTCGTCGGGTGCCACGGCTACCCTATATAGGCC
>CAXTNG010000046.1:535-13403 GCA_964245475.1 uncultured Sphingomonas sp.
GGTTGGCCTGTGGGGGGGGGTGGGTCCCCCCGCCTCCCTTAATTCGCCCTCCCGGGGGGGGGTCGTTGCGCGGCGACCCGCCCGCGCGCCGGTCTATTGCTCGAGCCGCGCCATCGTGCCGGCGGACCTGGCGGTACGGACCATCTGGAGGAACTCCGCCCGATAGCCGAAGCGGTCGTCGCCGCGCGCCGCCGCCGCGATCCGCTCAACGTCGTCGTAGCGCATCGTGCCCGCATATTTGCCGCCGCGCAGCAGCTCGGCGAATGCCGCGACGCCGGTCGCCCAGCGTGCGTCGCGCGGCGCCTCCTCGAACCGTGCGACCTCCGCGGTCCGGTCGATAGGCGTTGCGAGAAGCCGGCTGGTGTCGGACTTGGGCAGCTTGTAGCGGATCTTGACGTAGCCGTATTCGCGGCCTGTGCCGGCCTGCGGTACGGCAGCGGGTCGGGCATAGCGCAGGTCGCCGATCGCACGCGGGCCGCCGACCGGGACGATCTCATAGAGGGCGGTCACGCTCTGCCCCGACCCGACATCGCCCGCGTCGACCCGGTCGTTGTCGAAATCGTCGCGGTTGAGCAGCCGTGTCTCATAGCCGATCAGCCGGTATTCGGCGACCGCGGCGGGGTTGAACTCGACCTGGATCTTCACGTCCTTGGCGATCGGGAACAGCGTCGAGGTCGCCTCCTCGACCAGCGTCTTCCGCGCCTCTGCGGCGGTGTCGATATAGGCCGCCGCGCCGTTGCCGTTTTGCGCCAGCGTCTGCATCAGCGCATCGTTGTAATTGCCCATCCCGAAGCCGAGCACCGACAGGAACACGCCCTTGCCGCGCTCCCGCTCGATATAGCCTTTCAACTCGCCCTCATTGGTGATGCCGACGTTGAAATCGCCGTCGGTCGCCAGGATCACGCGGTTGACGCCTTGCGGGTCGAGGTTGCGTTCGGCGAGCGCATAGGCCTGGCGAATGCCCTCGGCGCCGGCGGTGCTGCCGCCCGCGCCCAGGCGGTCGATCACCGACAGGATCAGGTCTTTTCGCGCTGCCGACGTCGGCTCGAGCGCGGTGCCCGCCGACCCGGCATAAGTGACGATCGCCACCCGGTCGTTCGCGTCGAGACGGTCGACCAGCATCGCCAGCGACTGCTTGACCAGCGGCAGCTTGTTGGGCTCGTTCATCGACCCGGAGGTGTCGATCAGGAAGACGAGGTTGGCGCGGGGCCGCGTGGCGCGCTGGATCGCATAGCCCTTGATGCCGATCCGGACGAGCTTGCGGCCTGCGGCCCATGGGCTCGGGAACACCGCGACGTTCGTGCTGAACGGCTGCTCGGCCGAGCGCGGTGCGGCATAGTCGTAGGGGAAGTAATTGATCATCTCCTCCGCCCGCACCGCCGCCGGCTGCGGCAGGACGCTCTGGTTGAGCGAGGCTCGGACGAACGCGTAGGAGGCGGTGTCGACGTCGATCGAAAAGGTCGACACCGGGTCCTCGCGCACCAGCTTGAACGCATTCTCCGCGGTCGTCGCGAACTTGTCGCGGCCGACGTCGTGATAAGGCGGTGGCATCCACGCGCGCGACTCTGCGGGCGCCATCATCGCCTGGGGCGCGACGATCCCCGGCGGCGCGATCATCCGGCTGCCGGTTACGACGACGGCCGGAGGCGGCGGCGGGGCAGGGACTGCGATGTCGGTCTTGGCCTTCCCGTCTGCCGCCTTGGCGCGCTCGGCAGCTTGCGCGGCGATGTTGGCAGGCTCCATCGCCGGGCGGGCGCAGGATGCGAGCAGGGTGGCGGCCAATCCGAAGGCAACCACGGCGTGAGGACGAGGCATGAAGGAGCTCCCGATGACGGCGGCGTGATTGCCGGCCTGTCACTGGGACGCGCGGGCGCCGGCTTTCCTTGGAAGCCCGCAAGATTTTTTTCGCTCAGTCCGCCGTGCCCCCGAGCAGGCGCCGCGCCTCGTGCATCCGCCAGGAGACCGTCGCCTCCGCCACGCCGAGGATCGCGGCTGCCTCGGCATGGCTCAGCTGCTCACCCGCGACGAGCACCACCGCCTCGCGATAAGCGGGCTTGAGCCGCGCGACCGCGCTCCGGAGCCACATCGCGTCGTGCAGGTCACGCCCGTCGGCGGGTGGCGCGAGCCCGACGACGACCGCCAGCCGCTCGACCATCCCGCCGAACGAGCGCCGCCGCCGACGAAAGTCGCGCACCGCATTGACGGTGATGCTCACGAGCCAGGTCGTGAACTTCGCCTCGCCGCGGAAGCGGCCGATCCGCTTCACCAGCGTGCAGCAGACGTCCTGCGCGATGTCGTCGGCGTCGGCACGCGATCCGGTCAGTTGCCAGGCGAGACCATGGATGCGGCCGTAGTGCCGGCGGAGCAGCGCCTCAAACGCCTGCCGGTCGCCGGCGATGGCGGCCGCGGCCAGATCGGCATCGGGAGTGGCGGTGTCGATCGGCATGCGCGTGTCGACCTGTGGCGCATTCCCGCCGGCGTTGCCAAGGCCGCTCGGCTCGCGCAGAGGGATCGTGGGCACCGGAGGACCGCATGACCGTCCGTTACCATCCCGCATTTCTAGTCGTGGCGGTCACCTTTCTGGCGCTGCTCTTCTCGGCCGGTCTGCGCGCCGCGCCCGGCGTGATGATGCTGCCGCTCGAACTGCACTTCGGCTGGGACCGCGCGACGATCTCCTTCACCGCGGCGCTCGGCATCCTGCTCTACGGGCTGGTCGGACCGTTCGCCGCGGCGCTGATGATGAGCGTCGGGATCAAGCGGACGATGCTCGGCGGCTTGGCGCTGATGGCCGGCGCGACTTTCGCCAGCCAGTGGATGACCGCGCCTTGGCAGTATCTGCTGAGCTGGGGCGTGCTCTCGGGGATCGGCACCGGCGCGGTCGCCTCGGTGCTCGGTGCCGCGGTGGTAAACAGCTGGTTCGCGACGCGGCAAGGGCTGGTGATGGGGCTGCTCAGCGCGAGCACGGCGACCGGCGCGCTGGTGTTCCTGCCGTTCCTCGCCTGGCTATCGCGCGACGGGGCGTGGCGGCCGGTGGCGCTGGCGGTCAGCCTCGGCTGCGCCGCGCTGATCCCGGCGGTCGCCTTTCTCATCCCCGAGCGCCCCGAGGCACGCGGCGCGCGGCGTTTCGGCGAGGCCGACGACGCGCCGTCGCCGGAAGGGACGAAGCAGGCTGCGACACCGTGGCTCGCCATCGAGGCGCTGGTGCGCGCTACCCGCACGCGCGTGTTCTGGCTGCTGGCGGGAACCTTCTTCGTCTGCGGGCTGACCACCAACGGGCTGGTCGGCACGCACATGATCGCCTTTTGCGGCGATCACGGCATCGGCGCGGTGGCAGCGGCCGGTCTCTTGTCGACCATGGGCTTCTTCGACCTGATCGGTACCACCGCGTCGGGGTGGCTGACCGACCGCTACGACCCGCGCCGGCTGCTCGCGGTCTATTATGGCGTGCGCGGGCTGTCGCTGCTCGCGCTGCCGTTCATCGACTTCTCGCCGGCCAGCCTCGCGGTGTTCGCCGTCTTCTATGGCCTCGACTGGATCGCGACCGTGCCGCCGACGGTCAAGCTCGCGACCCAGGCTTTCGGCGAGCGCGACGCGCCGGTCATCTTCGGCTGGGTGCTGGTCGCCCACCAGACCGGCGCCGCCGTGGCTGCGTTCGGTGCGGGCGCGATCCGCGAGGCGGCGGGCACCTATACGCCCGCCTTCGTGCTCGCCGGCAGCTTCGCGGTGCTGACGTCGCTCGTTTTCGTCGCGGGGTTGACCGGCGGACGGAACAAGGGTCCATATGGGACGGCCAAGGAGGCGCAGGCATGGGCGTGACGGGGATCGGCGGGTTCTTCTTTCGCGCAAAGGACCCCGAGGCGCTGCGCGACTGGTACGTCGAGCATCTCGGCGTCGGATCGGCGCCCTACGGCCAGTGGAAGACACAGGCGGGGCCCAGCGTCTTCGCTCCGTTCAAGGCGGACACCGACTATTTCGCCGCAGACCGCCAGTGGATGCTCAACCTGCGGATCGACGATCTCGATAGGCTGCTGGAAAAGCTCCGCGCGGGCGGAGTCGCGGGGATCACCGATCCCGAGGACATGCCCGGCGTCGGCCGCTTTGCCCGCATCCACGATCCGGAGGGCAATGCGATCGAGCTGTGGGAGCCTGACGCCGCCAAGTAGCGTGGCGCCTCCGGCACCAAAACACCTCGGCGGCGTTCTGTGACGCAGGTTAAAGACCGGACAACAGGTGTATCACCGATCACGAGGGCTTCCGATGCGAATGACCGTCAACGGCGATGCCGTGCCGCTGCCCGAAGACCCGCGTACGTCGCTGCTCGATTTTCTGCGTGAGGGGCTGCATCTTCACGGCACCAAGAAGGGCTGCAACCAGGGCGCGTGCGGCGCGTGCACGGTGCTCGTCGCACCCGTTTCGGGGGATGGGGCAGGCGCCGAGCGCATCCTGTCGTGCCTCGCGCTGGCGGTGCAATATGAGGGCCGCGCGATCACCACGATCGAAGGGCTGGGGCAGCCGGGTGCGCTCCATCCGCTGCAGGAGGCGTTCGTCGAGCATGACGGCTTTCAGTGCGGATATTGCACGCCGGGGCAGATCTGCTCGGCGATCGGCATGGGCGAGGAGGCGCGGCGCGGCGTGCCGAGTCACGTCACCGTCGACTTGGGCGGAGACAGCGTGCCGCTCAACCACGACGAGTTGCGCGAGCGGATGAGCGGCAACCTGTGCCGGTGCGGCGCGCACAACGGGATCATCGCTGCGATCGGCGAGATCTTTGCGGAGGCGGCGGAATGAGCCCGTTCAGCTACGCGCGCGCAGCCGACGCTGACGACGCGGTGCGGCAGGCCGTTGAGGGCGCCCGCTATCTTGGCGGCGGCACCAACCTGGTCGACCTGATGCGCGAGACGATCGAGCGCCCCAAGGCGCTGGTCGACGTCACCGGCCTCTCCGCCGAGATCGCAGAGCAGGAGGACGGCGGGCTGCTGATCGGGGGCGCCGCGCGCAACACCGCGGTGGCGGAGCACCGGCGGGTGCGGACGCGCTACCCGATGCTCGCCCGCGCGATCGTGGCGGGTGCCAGCGCGCAGATCCGCAACATGGCGACGGTCGGCGGCAACCTGCTCCAGCGGACGCGGTGCCAGTATTTCTACGACGCCGAGGGCTCGCGCTGCAATAAGCGCACACCGGGGCAGGGATGCGACGCGATCGGCGGGTTCAACCGAATCCACGCGATCCTCGGCGCGTCGCCCGCGTGCGTTGCGACCCATCCGTCGGACATGGCGGTGGCGCTCGCCGCGCTCGACGCGGTCGTGCATCTGCGGGGCACCCGCAGCGAGCGCAGCGTGCCGCTGACCGAGCTGTACCGGCTGCCCGGCGACCGCCCGGACATCGAGACGGTCCTCCAACCCGGCGAGCTGATCACCGCGATCGAGCTGCCGCCGCTGCCCTTCGCCGCGCGCTCGACCTACCGCAAGGTCCGTGACCGTGCGAGCTACGCCTTCGCGCTCGTTTCGGTAGCAGCCGCGTTGGAAGTGGAGGACGGCCGGGTCAAGGACGTCCGCATCGCTCTCGGCGGAGTCGCGCACAAGCCGTGGCGCGCGTGGAAGGCGGAGGAAGCGTTGCGCGGGCAACCGGCGGACAAGGCCGCGTTCGTGATCGCGGCAGAGGCGGAGCTCGCCGGGGCGGAGCCCGTCAGGGACAACGGGTTCAAGGTCGAGCTCGCTCGGCGCACGATCGCGGCGGTGCTGCGCGAGCTGGCGGGAGAGACGGCATGAGCATCGTCGAGGACGCCAAGCAGCTGGCGCAGGGCTTGGTCCAGGGCGCAATGGCGCAGGTGATCGCGCGGGTGCCCGACAGCTGGGTACCTGGGGGCGAGCCCGATCCGCTGATCCGCCAGCAGCATGGCTTCATCGGCAAGCCGGTGTCTCGGATCGACGGCCCGCTCAAGGTCGCCGGCGCCGCGCGGTTCGCCGCCGAGTTCCCGATGGACGGGATGGTCTATGCCGCGCTCGCCTACAGCATTGTCGCGAAGGGCCGCATCGTCACCCTCGACACGAGCGAGGCGGAGGCGGCGCCAGGCGTCCTCGCGGTGATGACTTGGCGCAATGCCCCGCGCCTCAAGCCGCCTTCGCCCTTCATGTCGGCGCCCAAGGCAGCGAGCGGCGATCACCTGCCGATCCTGCAGGACGACCGGATCCACTGGAACGGCCAGCCGATCGCCGTCGTGCTCGCCGACACGCAGGAGCAGGCGGATCACGCCAAATCGCTGATCCGCGCGACCTACGACGCCGAGCCTGCGCTCACCGACTTTGTGGCGGCGATGGCCGCGGGCACCCGCCCCGGCCTGTTCATGGGCCAGCCGCTGCACAACGAGACGGGCGATGTGGAGGCGGCGTTCGCGGTGGCGCCGATCAAGGTCGACGCGACCTATCGCACCCCGCGCCACAACCACAATGCGATCGAGCTGCACGCGGTCACTGCCGCGTGGGACGGCGACACGCTCCGCCTCCACGACGCGTCGCAACTCGTCGCGCACACCGCCTGGACGATCGCAAACATGTTCGGGATCGATGAAAGGCAGGTGGTGGTGACATCGCCGTTCGTCGGCGGCGGCTTCGGCGGCAAATGCCTGTGGCAGCACCAGACGCTCGCCGCCGCCGCGGCCAAGCTCGCTGGACGGCCGGTACGGCTCGTTCTGTCGCGCGAGGGTGTCTATCGCGTCGTCGGCGGCCGCTCGCTCACCGAACAGCGGGTGGCGCTGGGCGCCGACCGCGACGGGCACCTCAAGGCGCTCATCCACTCCGGCACGACCGCCAAGACCCCGAGCAACGCGATGCAGGAGCCGTTCATCGTGGCGACCCGCAGCGCCTATGCTTCCGAGACGGTAAAGCTGGACGTCCAGACCGTCGAGCTCGACATGCTCGCCAACACCTTCATGCGCGCGCCCGGTGAATCGGTCGGCACCTTCGCGCTGGAGAGCGCTATGGACGAGCTCGCCGAGGCGCTCGGAATCGATCCCGTCGAGCTGCGGCTGCTGAACGAGCCGGAGAAGGACCCCACCAGCGGGCTGCCCTTTTCCGCCCGGCATGTCGACAAGGCCTGGCGCGACGGCGCCGAGCGGTTCGGGTGGAGAAAGCGCAATGCCGTGCCCGGCCGCGTGCGGGACGGGGAATGGCTGGTCGGCATGGGCTGCGCGACCGGCACCTATCCCTATTACCGCATGCCGGGCGGTGCGGCGCGGATCACGCTGACGCGCGAGGGGCGTGCGACGATCGACATTGCCGCGCACGAGATGGGAATGGGTACCGCCACCGCGCAGACCCAGGTCGCCGCCGACCGGCTCGCGCTGCCGATGGAGGCGATCACCTTCAACTATGCCGATTCGACGTTGCCCGGCGTGGTCCTCGCCGGCGGCTCGCAGCAGACCGCCTCGATCGGGGCCTCGGTAGCGGCGGCGCATCGGGTATTGGTCGCCGAGCTGCTCAAGACCGCCGGCAACGATTCGCCGCTGGCGGGGCTCAAGGCCGACGAGGTCGCCAGCCGCGACGGCGGCCTGTGCAAGTGCGACGAGCCGGATCGCTTCGAGAGCTACCAGTCGATCCTCGGGCGGGCGCAGCGCGAATCCGTCGTCGTGGAGGCGGAGGCGCCGCCGCCGATGGAGCTGATGCACTGGTCGATGCACAGCCACGCCGCGATGTTCTGCGAAGTCCGCGTCAACACGGTCACCGGCGAGCCGCGCGTCAGTCGCTTCCTGGGCGCGTTCGACTGCGGGCGGATCCTCAATCCCAAGACCGCCACCAGCCAGTTTCGTGGCGGCATCATCATGGGACTGGGCCTCGCGCTGATGGAGGAAACGCAGTTCGACGAGCGCAACGGCCGGATCATGAACCCGAGCCTCGCCGAATATCACGTCCCCGTGCACATGGACGTGCCCGAGATCAACGTGATGTGGACCGACATCCCCGATCCGCACGCGCCGATGGGCGCCCGCGGTATCGGCGAGATCGGCATCACCGGCGTCGGCGCGGCCGTTGCCAACGCGATCCACAACGCCACCGGCAAGCGCATCCGCGATTTGCCGATCACGCTCGACAAGCTGCTATAGGAGGCGCGACCCGTTCCGTGACGTTCGTCTTTGCGAAATTGTGATCCGGATCAATTCTGCGAGGGATCAATTCGCGTTGCAGATCGTAGTTGCTGCATCAGCGGCCGGGCTGATCGGAGTTAGGCGCATGAGCCACGTCCTGATCATCGAAGACGAGCCGTTCACGGCATTTGCGATCGAACTTGCCCTAGAAGACGCGGGCGCGACCTCCTTCGATGTCGTCGATTCCAAGGAAGACGCGGTCGCTGCCGCGAAGGCGCGCAAGCCGGACGTGATCACCTCCGACGTCAAGCTGCGCGAGGGCACCGGCCCGGATGCGGTGGACGTGATCCGGCGTGAGGTGGGCGCGGTGCCAGTGATCTTCGTAACCGGCGCGCCCGAGGATTGCGAGCGCTGTGACGAAACCGGAACGGTTCTTTCCAAGCCGTTCGATCCCAACGCCCTGGCCAACGCCTATCAGCAGGCCCGTCGGGACGACACGACGAAACCGGAGTAGCGTCGATCGAGCCGGTCCGGATTAAAGCAACGAGCGCTATACCTGATCCGTTCGCCCCGAGCGAAGTCGAAGCACATGATCGAAGCGTGCCCATCGACTTCGCTCAGGGCGAACGGAGGTTGGATTAGATTTCAGACAACATGCTTCAGAACCGGAAGTTCACCGTTCCACGCAGCGAGTGCCAGCGGAAGTCGGTGTCGGTGCGGCGGAAGTCGGTGCCCGAAGCGGTGCCGCCGTTGTTCGGGTTGGTAAACGGCGTCACCGCGGCGGCGGTGGCACGCACGCGGTAATCGTCGTCCTGATATTGGTGGAACATATATTCCATGCCGACCGAGATGTTGCGGCCCAGCTTCTGCTCGACGCCGCCGCCGCCGGTGATCCCCCATTGGTTGCGCTTGCCGCGGCCGGTGAAGGTGTTGACCGACTGGGTCGAGAAGAACGACCGATCGATCTTGGCGTAACCCGGGCCGAACGCGCCGTAGAAGAGCGTGGTGCCTGCCGCATAGCCGACGCGGCCGCGGATCGATGCTTCCCAGCCGATGCTGCGGGTGAATACGTAGGCGGCTGGCGTCGTCGAGAAGGCGGTGACGCTGTCGGTAATCTCGGACTTGCCAAACTCGCCGAGCGCGCCGACAACGATGTTGCCGCGCTGCTGATCCAGCCCGACGCGTGCATAATAGGCCCACGCATCGCGGTCGTTGCGGCAACCGCCGCCGTTGGCCGGCGAGAGCTGGTTGTTCGCACGCCCGTTGCAGAAGCCGGTGGAGAAGGCGTTGGCGCCGGCGCCGGTCAGCACCGAGTCGCCGAACCGGCCATCGAGATTGCGATCGAACAGGACGCCTGAGCCCGCATCGTTCGACTGCACGTCATATCCACCGGCAGCCCCGATATAGGCTCCGGTGAAAGGCGCATCGTCAGCCCCTTCCTGCGCGGATGCGGGAGCGGCGAGAAGGGCAATGGTACCGGCCAAGCCGGCAAGAACGATGCGCATGAGATTCTTTCGATTGATGAAGGAGATGTCACAAACGGGTCGGCGACGGTTTAGATGCGCTGCACAATAAAACAGGCCAGCTGTGTCCCCGCGGCCACACCGCTTTGCAATAGGGCCAAGAACAGAATAGGAAGATCGGCCATATGGCCGACGATCTCTTCGCATCCTCTCCCAAGCCGACCGGCGACTATGATGCCTCCTCGATCGAGGTGCTCGAGGGGCTGGAGCCGGTCCGCCGCCGCCCCGGCATGTACGTCGGCGGCACCGACGAGCGCGCGCTGCACCATCTTGCCGCCGAGGTGCTCGACAATGCGATGGACGAGGCGGTCGCGGGGCATGCCACGCGGATCGAGGTCACGCTGGAGCCCGGCAACCGGTTGACGGTGGTCGACAACGGCCGCGGCATCCCGATCGACCCGCATCCGAAGTTCCCCGACAAGTCGGCGCTGGAGGTGATCCTCTCGACGCTGCACTCAGGCGGCAAGTTCGCCGGCAAGGCCTATACGACCAGCGGCGGGCTGCACGGCGTCGGCGTGTCGGTGGTCAACGCCCTGTCCTCCGACACCGTCGTCGAGGTCGCGCGCGAGCGGCGGCTGTATCGTCAGAGCTTCGCACGGGGGCAGACGCTCGGGCCGCTGGAGGAACTGGGGCACACCCCCAACCGGCGCGGAACCTCGGTCGCCTTCACCCCCGACGCCGAGATTTTTGGGCCGGAGCTGCTCTTCAAGCCTGCGAGGCTGTACCGGCTGGCGCGCTCAAAGGCGTACCTGTTCGCCGGCGTCGAGATCCGCTGGAAGTGCGCACCCGAGCTGATTTCGGACGAGACGCCCGCCGAGGCGGTGTTTCAATTCCCCGGCGGCCTGGCGGATCACCTGCGCGAGCAGATCGGCGGGCGCGAGTGCGCGACCGCGGATTTCTTCTCGGGCGCGCAGGACTTCCCGGACGGGCAAGGGAGAGTCGAATGGGCGGTCGCCTGGCCCTTGTGGAGCGACGGCAGCTTTTCCTGGTATTGCAACACCATCCCCACGCCCGACGGCGGCACGCACGAGCAGGGGCTCCGCCAGGCGGTGGTTCGCTCGCTGCGCGGCTTCGCGGAGTTGGTGAAGGACAAGCGCGCCAAGGACCTGACCGCCGACGACGTGATGACCGGCTCCGAGCTGATGCTCTCGGTCTTCGTCCGCGAGCCGCAGTTCCAGTCGCAGACCAAGGACCGGCTGACCTCGCCCGAGGCGGCGGGGCTGGTCGAGCGCGCGGTGCGCGACCATTTCGACCATTTCCTCGGCGACCACATGGAGCGCGGCAAGGCGCTGCTCGGCTATGTGCTCGAACGGATGGACGAACGCCTCCGCCGCAAGCAGGAGCGCGAGGTCAAGCGCAAGACCGCCACCTCCGGGCGCAAGCTCCGGCTGCCGGGCAAGCTCACCGATTGCTCGAACGACGGCAACGAGGGCACCGAGCTGTTCATCGTCGAGGGGGACAGCGCGGGCGGATCGGCCAAGCAGGCGCGCGACCGTAAGACCCAGGCGATCCTGCCGATCCGCGGCAAGATCTTGAACGTGGCGAGCGCCACGACCGCCAAGATCGGCGCGAACAGCGAGATCGCCGACCTGATCCAGGCGCTCGGCTGCGGCACGCGCAAAGATTGCAACCCGGACGCGCTGCGCTACGAGCGGGTGGTCATCATGACCGACGCCGACGTCGACGGCGCCCACATCGCGACGCTGCTGATGACTTTCTTCTTCCAGGAGATGCCGGATCTGGTGCGGCGCGGGCATCTCTACCTCGCCCAGCCGCCGCTCTACCGCCTGACCGCGGGCGCCAAGTCGCTCTACGCGATGGACGAGGTCGCGCGTGCGAAAATCGAGAACGGCGTGTTCAAGGGCAAGAAGGTCGAGGTCGCGCGCTTTAAGGGGCTGGGCGAGATGAACCCCCAGCAGCTCCGCGAGACGACGATGGACCCGACCAAGCGCTCGATGATCCGCATCACCCTGCCGCAGGAATATGAGGAACGCGCCGGGGTCAAGGATTTGGTCGACCGCCTGATGGGCAACAACCCCGCCCACCGCTTCGCCTTCATCCAAGAGAATGCGGCGCGGGTGGAGGAGGAGGCGATCGACGCGTGATTGTCGCGACGATCGCCTCGCGCTGGGGGGCGCCGCCTCAGGCGGTCGCGAGCGCCCGGCGTGGCCGGCGGCGCAGGACCGATCCCACGCCGAGAAAGCCCAGAAGCATCATTGCCCAGGTTCCCGGCTCCGGCACCGCGGCCATCAGGGTAATGCCGCGCAGCCCGGTCTGGCCGATCGCGCCGAGCGACGTAGCGAGACCGCTCGTCAGATCGACCGAGTAGAAGGAGTCGTTCGCCGACAGATAGGCCGAGTTGATGCCGTTGGAGAACAAGATATCGAAGCCGACCTGGGTCTGGGCAGTGGCCAAAATGCCGAGCGGCAGGAAGGCGGTGCCGGACAGGTTGGTGTTGACGTAGGTCCCCGCATTCGGGTCCGTGCTGCGGACCAGCGAGGAGGTCAGCGCGTCGATACCGTAGAGCGTCGTGCTCGCCGCGCCTGCGAAGCTGTTCGTATAGCCTGCGCCGATCAGCTGGAAGTCCTGCGACCCCGCGCCATTGTTGATGTTCCCGTCGACGATGGTCGAACCGCCGGCGACGTTGATCCGGAGGTTCTGGTCCGTCGTGCTGACCAGTCGCAGCCGATCGGGGACCGGGTTGAAGTCGATGCCGAAATTCGTGCCGCTGGGCGTCACGGGCGCGCCGCCTGTCGCGTTGACGAGCGTTCCGGTGGACACGGCGGAGAAGCTGGTGCCCGACTGGGCGAGCCGGAAGATCGTGCCGGTGGCAGAGACCGTGTAGATTTCCCCCGTGGCCGGGCGGATGTCGATCCCGGCCAGCAGAGAGCCGGTGGGGAGGCCGGTGATGGCGCTGTTCGACAGGATGACGCCGGGTTGGTTCGCGTTGAACGTCACGATGCGATTGTCGCTGGTGAGTCCATAGACCGTCTGCGCAGCGGCGGGAGCGGCAACCGCGATGCTTGCCAGAAGTACGAGCGTTCCGACTTTACCGATCGCCATGTTTGTCTCCCTCGGACGTCCGCTGCACGCTTGGCGACTCGCCCCGTGTCGGTACGTCACATCGCAGTTACGTTAACCTTGACCGGGAAGATGCATGAAATCTGACAAGATCGACATCTTGACGTCATTTTGAACGATTCTGATCGTCCGGGACCTTCGCGGCGGGAAACCCGACCGGCGCCGATCCCGCCGATGTACCGGC
>CAXTNG010000046.1:13413-15640 GCA_964245475.1 uncultured Sphingomonas sp.
GACGGTTAGGTGTTGCCGCCGATGAAGTCTCCCAACTCGCCCAGGATCGACCCTTCACCCCGGCTCTGCCCGCCGCGCGAGCCTGCCGCCGCCAGCATCCGCCCCGCCAGCCGTGAGAAGGGCAGCGACTGGATCCATACCTTGCCCGGACCGCGCAGCCGCGCGAAGAACACGCCTTCGCCGCCGGTGAGCATCGACTTGATCCCGCCGACGCTGACCAGGTCGAAGTCGACGCCCGGCGTGTAGGCGGCAAGGCAACCAGTGTCGACGTGGAGTTCGTCGCCCGGCCCGAGTTCGCGCATCGTCACCGTGCCGCCCATCTGGACGAATACCCAGCCGTCGCCGTCGAGCTTCTGCATGATGAAACCCTCGCCGCCGAACAGTCCGGTCATCACCCGCCGTTGGAACTGGATGCCGATCGACACGCCCTTGGCGGCGGCGAGGAACGCGTCCTTCTGGCAGATCAGCGTGCCGCCGAGGTCGCCCAGCCGGATCGGCAGGATCGCGCCCGGCGTCGGCGCGGCGAAGGCGACGCGCGCCTTGCCGCGGCCCTGGTGGGTGAAGACGGTGGTGAACAGGCTCTCGCCGGTGACCAGTCTTTTGCCGGCGCCGAGCAGCGCGCCCATGAAGCCGCCGCCCTGCGCGCCCGATCCGTCGCCGAACACGGTGGTCATCTCGATCGCGGCATCCTTCCAGACGAAGGCGCCGGCCTCGGCGACCGCGCTCTCGCCGGGATCGAGCTCGATCTCGACGAACTGCAACTCCTCGCCCTTGATCTCGAAATCGATGTCGTCGGCCACGCCCGAGCGGCGCATGTGGGACCAGGGGGTGCTTGCCATGAAAGACTCTCCTCTCGGCGCGTCATACTAGGGCAACACACCGCGCGTGCAAGTGTTGCCCTCGATCGTTTGCGCCCCTATGGCGCCGCCTTTCCAAACCGGAGGAAAGGACCGCTCCCGTGCCGATCTCGCCCCTCATGCCCGTCTATCCGCGGTGCGGGGTGCGTCCGGTGCGAGGCGAGGGCGTCTACCTCTACGGCGAGGACGGCGCCAAATACCTCGATTTTGCCGCGGGCATCGCGGTCAACGCGCTCGGTCACGGCCATCCGGTGCTGACCAAGGCGATCGCCGAGCAGGCGGCGACGCTGATGCATGTCTCCAACCTCTACGGATCGCCGCAGCAGGAGCATTTCGCGCAGCGGCTGGTCGACGCGACCTTCGCCGACACGGTGTTCTTCACTAATTCGGGGGCCGAGGCGGTCGAGTGCGCGATCAAGACCGCGCGCCGCTACCATTATGCCGACGGACATCCCGAGCGGCACACGATCATCTGCTTCAACGAGGCGTTCCACGGGCGGACGATGGGGGCGATCTCCGCCTCCAACCAGCCTAAGATGCGCGACGGCTTCGAGCCGCTGCTGCCCGGGTTCAAGTTCGCCGAGTTCAACGACCTCGACGGCGCGCTCGCGCTGATCGACGACAGCACCGCAGGCTTTCTGGTCGAGCCGATCCAGGGTGAGGGCGGGGTGCGCGTCGGCACGCCCGAATTCATCCGTGGCCTTCGCAAGGCGTGCGACGAGTATGGCCTGATGCTGGTGCTCGACGAGGTGCAGGCAGGCTATGGCCGCACCGGCAAGTTTATGGCGCATGAGCTGTACGGCATCACGCCCGACATCGCTTCGGTTGCCAAGGCGATCGGCGGCGGCTTCCCGCTTGGCGCGTGCCTCGCGACCGAGCGTGCGGCCAAGGGGATGGCGTTCGGAACGCACGGCTCGACCTATGGCGGCAACCCGCTGGCGATGGCGGCGGGCGAGGCGGTGCTCGACGTCTTGCTTGCTGACGACTTCCTCGACAACGTCGCGCGCATGGGCGCGCGGTTGAAGGGCGCGCTCGAGCAGATGATCCCCAACTTCGATCATCTGTTCGAGAGCGTGCGCGGCGAGGGGCTGATGATTGGCCTCAAGCTCAAGAGCGATGCGCGCCGCTTCGTCGCGCACGCCCGCGACAACCACGGGCTGCTGCTCGTCTCGGCTGCGGACAACGTCGTCCGCATGCTGCCGCCGCTGGTGATCGGCGAGAGCCATATCGCGGAGTGCATCGAGAAGCTGACGGAGGCGGCACGGGTCTACGTGCCGGTGGCAGATGAATAGGGGCTTAGACCACCCCGTAACGGGGTGGGGGACCAGCCGCAGGCGGGTGGAGGGGCAGTTCCACGGGCGAACCTATTT
>CAXTNG010000047.1:0-3621 GCA_964245475.1 uncultured Sphingomonas sp.
GGCGCCGGGTCGCGCCGCGCCCGCACGGCACGCAGTTTTTCGATCTGGCGCGCGCCGGTCTCGGGCGAGGAGCGGAAGATTTCCGGCGGCGCTTCGTCTGGAACCCGGTATTTGTTGACGCCCACGATGATCCGCTCGCCGCTCTCCAGCCGGAACGTGTCGCCATCGGTGACGTAGCGCACTCGCCCCGTCCCGGCCGCGACCGGCGTCGCGACAAGGCCGATGGCGACCCCGACCGCGACCTTGACGACCACCTTCTTGCGGCGGCAGCCGCTCTGTTCGCGAAGCTGTCTCATCCGCCCCCTGCTACGATCGTGCGGGGTCAGGGTCGAGCGCGCGCAGCGTCTTTGGCGCGAGGCCTTTCCATTCTGCCGCGCTGCGAACCGAAGCCGGCTGGCGTCTCCTACCTATCGCCGCGACCACTCGTGGCGGGTTCGTGCGATGACCTGGGCGCGTCGCCCGCCGCCGCGAAACCGTCGGCCGGCACTGATTTCCCCGCCGGCTGCGCCGGCTCCTCGCGCCCGCTTCGCTCCAAATCAGCACCGGCCTCGGGTCCTCCGCTTCGCTTCGGCCTTGCAGGTTCGCGGGCGTCAGGCGCGCGCCCTGTCGGTCCGCACGCCCGCGCGGAGTGGCCGCGGGGCGCAACTGAGGAGACCTACAATGCCCGCAATCGGTTACGTGCAGCGCCAGGAGAATGGCGGCTTCAAGGGCTTCCTGAAGACGATGGGCGTTCGCGCCGACATCGAACTGACCCCAAATCGCGGCAAGGTCGGCGATCAGCCCGACTACCGTGTGCAGTCGAACGGCACCGAGCTGGGTGGCGGCTGGATCAAGGTCGGCGAGGTCAGCCAGCGCGAATATGTCCGCGTCGCGCTGGCCGCGCCCGAGCTGGGACCGCGCACCATCTACGCCAATCTCGGCCGCGCCGCCGGTCAGGACGACGACGACAGCTTCGCGCTGATCTGGAATCCGGCCGAGTGAGGCCGGCGACCCCGCGCCTTCGGGCGCGGGGTTCGTCACTTAGGGGGGTCGATTTTCGGACCTGCGGTTTCCGACCCTCGGACAGGCCCAGCTAGGGCGGCATGTTCCGACGTCAGACGCAGACAGGCGTCGCCAGACGGAACCGACAGATGGATGACGACACCGATCGCGCCGAGGCCGCGCGGCGCGGCAGCCCCTACCTGAATTCGAGGCAGGCCGCTCACTTCCTCAAGATGTCGCCGCGCTCGCTCCAGCGGCTGCGCGTCGCCGGCGAGGGACCGATCGTCCGCCGCCACTTGAAGATGACGCTCTACCATATCGACGACCTCAAGAGCTGGTCGCAGACCCGCGCCGATCGACGCCGTGACGGAGCGGGATCGTGAGCCGGCGCGAGCCTCGCGGCGGCCATCTGCCGCTGTTCGCCTGGCAGGCGGAGCAGCGTCGCCGGCAGCATGAACGCCGCCGCCGGGTGCGTCGGTGGATCGGGATCGTCGCACCCGTGATCGGCGCGTTGATGGTCTCGATCGCGCTGCCGGCGCGGCCCCGGCTGGTGTGGAACGCGACCGCCAGCGCGCCGATCGGCCTCTATGCCGTGACACCCGGCGCGATACCCCGGCGCGGCGATACCGTCATCGCGCGGGTGCCCGCATCGGTCCGGTCGCTGGCAGCTTCGCGCCGCTACATCCCGGTCAACGTGCCGCTGGTGAAGCACGTCGGCGGCGTCGCCGGCGACTCGATCTGCGCGGCGGCCACGGTCGTCACGATCGACGGCAGGCCGGTCGCGACCCGGCGAGCGGCCGACGGCGCCGGTCGGCCGATGCCGTGGTGGCACGGCTGCCATCTTTTGCGGCCAGGCGAGGTGTTCCTGCTGTCGCCGGACGTGCCCGCTTCCTTCGATGGACGTTATTTCGGGGTCAGCCGGGCGGTCGACATCATCGGCACGGCGAGACTGGTATGGGCGCGATGAGGGTCGTCTTGCTGGCCTCGCTGCTCGCGGTCGCGCCTCTCGCCGAGGCTCATCCGGACGCCGATCCGGTCGCGCGATGGCGGCCAATCGTCGCTGAGGCATCGCGCCGGTTCGACGTTCCGATCGACTGGATCGAGCGCGTCATCCGCGCCGAGAGCGGTGGGCGGACGACGGTCGACGGCAAGCCGATCCGCTCCCGGGTCGGCGCGATGGGACTCATGCAGCTCATGCCGGCGACCTGGGCGGCGCTGCGCGTTAACTACCATCTCGGCGCCGACCCGGACGATCCTCACGACAATATCGTCGCTGGAACGGCCTTCCTCGCGGCCATGCGCGCCAGGTTCGGCTACCCCGGCATGTTCGCCGCTTACTCGGCCGGGCCGTCACGTTACGCCGCCTATCTCGCCGGCCGATCACGCCTGCCGGGCGAGACCATCACTTATGTCGCACGGCTCACGGGCACCCGATCGGCGGTGGAGGTGACCACCGCGACGCCGCCCCGCGAGCTCCTCTTTGTCCTACGGCATGACCTTGGCAAGCAGGAACGCCGATCATCGGACCGGTCAGAAGGTTATGGCCTGTTCGCGATCCGGAAGGGCCAGCCCTGATGGCAAGCGTGGGAGGGGCTCGTCTCGTCGGTCCCAGCATGACGGGCGACGACGCGGCTATCAAGGCCCGCGGGTGCCCCCCAATTTGCTGCGCAAATCGGTTCCCCCCACGTCCGCTTCGCGGCGCTACGCTTCGCTTCGCGGCCCTGACAGCCACGCCGCCGCCCGTCTCCGGACTGGTGTCCTCGATGAGCAGGACATCAGCGTGGAGACAGACAATGACCTATGTATCGAAGATCGAAGCGGCGACGGATCGGGTTACTGCGGCGCTGATCGCTGGACTCGAAATCGAGTTTGGGCGGGGTGTTGGAGCGGCGCTGGCGGAGCGGTTTCTGGCCGCTGAGGAGGCGGATTTCTGCTGGGATGCGCGCGATGAGGAGCGCTGGTTGGGCGCTTACGAGAGCTTGGACGACGAGGAGTTCGAGCTGGATCGAGTGGCCGTTCTCGGGCGGCTGAAGGGTCGCTGGTTCGTCGCGCAGATCATCGTCGATGGCGACGGATGCGCGCACGGGATGCTCGGCCGGCGCGAGTTCGGGAGCGCGAAAGCGGCAAGGAAGGCGCTTGCCGATGCGCGCTGAGAGGTCGCGTTCTGCATCGGAGGGGCGGCGTCGGACCGGCGCCGTCTCTCCTATTTTTGAGCCGAGAGGGACAGATCAGGGGGTTAGGGAGTGTTTGCAAGATAAAGGCAGCGCCTCCGGTCCGCTGCTAAATGCCTGTCTGCACATCCTTTTTGCAGGAGGCTGCGCCTCCTGCGGTGGAGGCTGGAGTATCCCGTCCAAGATCGGCCTTCCCGCGAGAGGCCGTCGATGAGCGACGACGAGGAGTTCACGCCGAGGCTCGGCAAGGCCCGATCCGGCGGCAAGGGCAAGGCCCGCAAATATCTCGGCCGCGTGGTCGGCGTCGCGGCGCGGGTTGGGAGCAAGACCGGCGTCCGCGCCCGCCGCTTCGACGGCAGCCGCATCGGTCGCGGCGCCAGCATGGGCCGCGTGCTCACCGGGCGCGATCGGCAAGCCGGTCAGCGCGGGCGTCGGGCGGGGGGGGAGGCGCGCCGGCAGGTGGCGGTCG
>CAXTNG010000047.1:3631-15582 GCA_964245475.1 uncultured Sphingomonas sp.
GGTGAAGGCGCGCCTGGTCCGGCTCGGCGCCGGCAAGCTCTCGGCGATGCGGACGCACCTGCGCTACATGGAACGCGAAGGCGTGACCCGCGATGGCGGTCCAGGCCGGCTCTACTCCACCGGCACCGACGAGGCCGACGGCCGCGCCTTCGCCGAACGCGGCGCCGGCGATCGCCACCAGTTCCGCTTCATCGTCTCGGCCGAGGACGGCGATCAGTATGATGACCTGAAGCCGCTGACCCGCCGGTGGATGGCACAGATGGAAGAGGATCTCGGCACCAAGCTCGATTGGGTCGCCGCCGACCATTACGACACCGGCACGCCGCACACCCACGTCGTCGTGCGCGGGCGTGACGACCGAGATCAGAACCTCGTCATCGCTCGCGAGTATATCAGCCACGGCATGCGCGAACGCGTCGCCGAGCTGGTGACGCTCTATCTGGGACCGCGCACGACCCTCGAGATCGAGGAGCGGCTGCGCCGCGACGTCGAGGCCGAGCGGCTCACCCCAATCGACCGGAGACTGGTCCGCGACATGGACGCGGACCGCGAGGTCGGCCAGTCCATGCGCGACCCGTTCCAGCAGTCGCTTCGCGTCGGACGGCTACGTAAGCTGGAGGAGCTCGGGCTGGCCGAGCCGGTCGGCGGCGGCCGCTGGCGACTGGTAGACGGGTTGGAGGAGGCGCTGCGCCGGACCGGCGAGCGCGGCGACATCATCCGCACCATGCAACGCGAGATGACCGCGCGTGGACGCGCCGGGGTCGAGCAGCATGTGTTCGACCCTGCCGCGGCCGAGCCGCTGATCGGGCGCGTGGTCGCGCGCGGGCTCGCCGACGAGCTGCACGATCGCCACTACCTGCTGATCGACGGAACTGATGGCCGCAGCCACTACGTCGACGTCGGCCGCGGCGACGCGGTCGGGCCGACGCCGGCAGGATCGATCGTGCGGATCGTGCCCGCGCGGGGGGGCGTCCGCGACGTCGACCGCACCGTTGCCGACATCGCGGCGACGAACGGCGGCCGCTACTCGGTCGATCTGCATCTCCGTCACGACCCGGCAGCGAGTGAGGCATTCGCCGAAACGCATGTCCGCCGGCTGGAAGCGATCCGGCGGTTGACCGGCGGCGCGGAGCGCGAGCCCGATGGTAGCTGGACGATCGCGCCCGATCACCTTGCCCGCGTCGAAGTATATGAAGCGCGGTTGACGCGCGATCGGCCAGTGATCATCGAGATAGTATCGCCAATACCGCTCGATCGGCTCGCGATGGCCGATGCCGCCACCTGGCTCGATCGGCGCGTTGCTGGCGAGGACGCAGCGCCGATGCGAAACGCAGGGGTCGGTCGCGAGGTCCGCCAGGCGGAGGCGCAGCGTCGACAGTGGCTTGTCGAGCAAGGCCTAGCCGACGAGCGGGGCGGCAGCGTCCAGCTTCGTCCAGACGCGCTTGTCACGCTCCGCCGGCGCGAGCTGCTGCGGGTCGCGGGCCAGCTTTCCGATGAGCTGGGGCTGACGTTCGCCGAGGCTAAGCTCGGTGAGCGGGTCGAGGGCATCTTGCGGCGGTCCGTAGATACCTTCAGCGGCAAGCTCGCTTTGATCGAGAAATCTCGGGAGTTCACGCTGGTGCCTTGGCGCCCCGCGCTGGAACGCCAGATCGGCCGAACAGTGTCGGGTATCTTGCGAGGCGAAGGGGTTAGCTGGTCCCTCGGCCGCCAACGTGCTGGACCGAACATCTGATGATGGGAAACGGAATGGCCGGTTTGGGATGGTGAGGTGGCTGTAGCGGAACGCATGTTCATCTGGAGAGTGATGGCAGCCATGATGCCATTTCTCGCGCAGCTGCTTCCGGCCGGGGATGCAAGCTTTCGTCCTCTGCCGGACGACATGCTGGAGATCATCCGGACGTTGCCGGACTTCAGATCGATCTGTCCCGGCGAGGTTTAGACATGGCTCCAGCTGGAAATCGACGACGCATCGGCAACGATCGTGATCTACAGGGCCGGCGACGGCAGCTATCACATTCTTTGCACCTGCCTGACGGCGCACGGTGCTGCGGTCGATCAGCCCTCTGCGCGGGTGGAGGTCAGTCGTATGCATGACGGACCGACCAGTCCCCAGACAGCCTCCACCACCTCGGCTAGCGTGACCGCCTCGAGCCCGAGAGAATCGACATAGTTTCGCCACTGGCGCTGCTTTGCCGCATCATCGACGAACACGCGGGACAATCCTTCCGGCCGATCGGTCGGGATGGCCGTCCTCCTGCGTTCGAACGTCGCTGCGATGGCGGCGTCGAGATCGGCCGGTCGAATGTCGAGCGCTCTCGGAATGGCCCAAAGGTCGTGATAGTCCTTCATACGCCCGTTGATCATGCCAAGCGCGACCATGGCTTGGAGCTTCTCGGCGATGACGGCTGCGGGCGGATAGGCCTGGATGCTGGGCTCCTCCATGCCGAGAAGGGAGGGATAGTTCATCGGCTCCAGCCTCGGGGCGACCGCATCACCGAAGCCGATGTCGACGGTCACCGGAATGCGCGTCCTTTCGAGATATGCGGTTGTTCGAAGGCGCACGCCCTCGTAGTCCATGCCCTCTCTGATCTGATCCGCGCGCAAAGCGCCGACGTCGAATTCGAGTGCATCGTCGGCGGGTGTCGCCATGATCTCGGCAAAGGTCGCCCTCAGCTCGTCGATCGCCGCTTCTCCGAAGCCGAGAAAGTCGGCATCTCGCGTCTCCCGGTTGCCGCCATCGATCCAGCGCGTCACCAGCATGCCACCCTTGAGCGCAAAGCGGTCGCGATGGGGGGACCGGGAAAGGCGAAACAGCAGCCGTTCCAGTGCATATCGCACCAGCACGACCTCGTGAACACGCCCCTCGGCGCGGGCGATGTCTAGCAGGCGCTGCCTGATCGAGGCTGCGGAGGACCGGCGCCCTTCAGCCATTGGACACGAGTGCTTCCAGATAGGGTTGCATGACCTTCCAGGCGCCACCGTCCCGCGCCGAGTGCGCGATCTCCGCCGGCGTCGCGCGGCGATCCCGCAGCGCTGCGCGCAGCGCCTCTATGGCAACCGAGCGATCGACCGCCCTGCTGCGAAACACGTCGGCGAGCGTCTTCGGCACGGAGAATATCGGAACATCGATCCCGGAGATGCGGTGCCGTTCGATCCCCTGGGTCATGTACTTGTCGGGAAACTCGGTGATGCGCATGGGAGGATAGGAGGTGACCGGCGCCCAGTCGCGCGGACTGATCGCCACCCACACCTTTCTCGGCATCTGGTCTGTCAGCTCGTGGAAGGCGAGCGCCGATGTCAGGGCAATCACACCCTTTGGCACCAGCTTCGATGCCTCGGCCAGCGACTGCTCGGCCGACAGCTCAGCGTCCACCCGCTGATAGAGACCCCTCGCAACCCGCGCGAGATCGCCATCTTCCACGGCCCGCGAAATCATCGAGGGCGTGATGCCCGCCTGACGCAGCTCATATGCGCGCACGATCGGCTGTGTCTTGAGGAGGGCCGCAAGACGGTCACGTTGGGAGAGACGATCCATGGTCCGGTACATATCCTGGGTGCAAACTTAATCTACACCCAGGATATGTCTCAAGCGATCATTGGTACATATCCTGGGTCCAGAATCGATCTGCACCCAGGATATGTACCAAATCATAAGGAAATCCGATCCTGATCGGCCGCCCGTCGCGGACGGACCACGCCGCTTTCGAAGATCGGACTGTCCGACCTGATCCAGTCAACCAGCGCCCTCATGGTCTCGTCAATGCTGGCAGACCTCAGCCCACACTCCCAGACCGTCGCGACACGCCAGCCTGTCTCGCGCAGCGCCGCCATTACCTCTGCATCCCGCTGCCGGTTGCGAGCGAACTTGGCTTCCCAGAAATCCATGTTCGACGCCGGTGTCGTGCACCAGTGACACCCCTGGTGCCGATGCCAGAAGCAGCCGTGGACGAAGATGGCGATCCTTCGACCCGGCAGGACGATGTCAGGCCTTCCCGGCAGGCCGGCACCGTGAAGGCGAAAGCGGAAACCCTCGCGATGCAGCCGTCGGCGGAGGAGCATCTCGGGCGTCGTGTTGCGGCTGCGGATGCCGGCCATCATCCGCGATCTGGTCGCCGAATCAACTACATCCGCCATGAACCATGCTCTGTCATTTCCGACGGCAGATGCTATTCACGAAGTTATTTGTCCTGGGGCCAGAGAGCGTACGATTCTTGTCTACATATTCCGTCGTCGACATCTTTGCAGGCCCGGGGGGGCTGGCTGAAGGATTTTCCAGCGTTACCGCGAGCGACGGCGAACGCGCCTTCCACATTGCCCTCTCGATCGAGAAGGAACCGTCCGCTCACGCCACCCTGCGGCTGCGCAGCTTTCTTCGGCAGTTCGGCGACGCATATCCCGATGCCTATTATACCTATCTGAACGAAGGGGGCGAGGAACCGGACTGGTCCGCTAGCCACCCCGCCGAATGGGCGGTGGCGATCGAGGAGGCTTGGCAGCTCGAACTCGGCAAGGAAGATCCCGATCTGCGCCTCAACGCGAGACTGGACGCGATCCGCAAGGAGAGCGAGGGCAGCACGATCCTGATCGGCGGACCTCCCTGTCAGGCCTATTCGCTGGTGGGACGCTCCCGAAATCAGGGCAAGAAGGACTATGTGCCCAGCGAGGACGAGAAGCACTTCCTCTACCGGGAATACATCCGGATCCTCGACCGCCTGCAGCCCGCGGCGTTTGTCATGGAGAACGTCAAGGGCATGTTGTCCTCGTCGGTCGACGGGCACAATCGCATCTTCGATCAGGTGCTGCGCGATCTGCGCGGCGAACGCCCCGGGGCGACGCGCTATCGTCTCGTAGCGCTCGACCCGCGCTCACGGCGTCAGCTCGATCTGACGCCGTTCCAGCCGCGCGCCTCCGACTTCATCGTGCGCGCGGAGGATTTCGGTGTTCCGCAGGCCCGCCACCGCGTCATCGTCGTCGGACTGCGCGACGACCTCGCGGAAGGCATACCGGACTCCTCGCTTGCCGATCTCATGGTCCGGCACACGCTCAAGACGACGGTCGGTCACGTCCTCAACGGCGTGCCCCGCCTGCGCAGCGGCCTCAGTCGCGGCCTCGACAGTCGCGAGGAATGGCGCAGAATCGTCGAAACCGCGATGGATTTCGTGGCAGATATCGAAACCGGTCTTCCGGAAGCCGAACAGCTGGCCTTCGAGAAGCGCGCAAGCGAAAGCCTGTCCAGCCTCAGGCGGATGAACGACGTCCCGGGGCGCGAAAGTTCGGGCACCGGCATCTCTCCCGACTGCCCTGCCGACCTGCGAACCTGGCTCGTCGACGATCGGCTGGAGAAGCTGCCCAACCATGCGTCGCGCAGCCACATGGCAAGCGATCTGGCGCGCTACTTCTTCGCGGCGGTGTTTGCCGAGGTCGCCGGTCGTTCGCCCAAGGCATTCGACTTCCCCGAGGATCTGGCCCCCGACCACGACAACTGGAATTCGGGCAAGTTCGCGGACCGTTTCCGGGTCCAGCTGTCAGGTGGTCCGTCGACCACCGTCACGAGCCACATCTCGAAGGATGGACATTATTTCATCCATCCCGATCCGCTGCAGTGCCGCGCCCTGTCAGTGCGTGAGGCCGCCCGCCTGCAGACCTTTCCGGACAACTATTTCTTCAAGGGCAATCGCACGCAGCAGTACATCCAGGTCGGCAATGCCGTGCCGCCGCTTCTCGCGAGGTGGATCGGCGAGGCACTCGCCACGATCCTGAGCGCTCGACCGATCGCGGCCCTGGCACATCAAGAACCGAGGCTCAGTCATGTCGGATGACTATGACCTCGCCAGTCCCGGTGCGACCGAGCTGTTCGAATCGCTGCGCGCGTTCGGCTATGATCTTCCGACCGCGCTCGCCGACATCATCGACAACAGCATCACGGCGCGTGCCAAGAACATCTGGATCGACATGCAGTGGGCCGGGCCGCAGTCGCGCATCATGATCCGCGATGATGGTCGCGGCATGACGGAGGATGCCCTGCGGCAGGCGATGAAGCCGGGCAGCCTCAGTCCGCTCGCTGATCGCCCCAAGGACGATCTCGGTCGTTTCGGGCTTGGCATGAAGACCGCGTCAATCTCTCAGTGCCGCTGCCTTACCGTGCTCAGCAGGACGGACCAGTCCGCGGCAGTGTTGCGTCGATGGGATCTCGACTATATCGCCTCGACGGGAACGGGCGAGTGGCGACTTCTCAAGCGTTCCGATCTTCTCACTCCCGAGGATCACGCTCGTCTCGATGGGCTTACCCGCGCCACCTTTCTTTTCGGGTTCGGTCTCTTGGCGCGCGCCGGCCGGGCGGCGGCTCCCGACGCGACGGCGCAGCGGCACTTCCGCGAGCGGGCGGACGCGGTCAAACATCATCTCGCGATGGTGTTCCACCGCTTCCTCAAGGGACGCGGAGCGGTAAGGATCCACATGAACGGACGTCCCATCGAGCCCTGGGACCCGTTCCTGGAGGACATCGATTTCACCGAACCGCTCTCTGCCGAAACGCTGAGCGCCGATGGCGAGCGGGCAGAGATCAAGCCCTTTGTCCTGCCTCACCACAGCCGCCTCACGCCGGATCAGCATGCCGCCGCTGCCGGTCCAAAGGGGTGGAACGCCCACCAAGGGTTCTACATATACCGCAACCGCCGCCTGCTCGTGGCCGGCGACTGGCTCGGACTAGGCATGCAGAAGGAGGAGCATTTCAAGCTCGCCCGCATCCGCATCGATCTGGCGAACTCGGCCGACCTGCTGTGGCAGATCGATGTGAAGAAGTCCCGCGCGCGACCACCTGCCGCACTGAGGCGTGACCTGCAGCGGATCGCCCGGACCACCCGCAACCGGGCGTCCAGCATCTATCGCCACCGCGGCAAGATCATCCAGCGTCAGCTTGGAGACCGCGAGGCATTCCTGTGGGCGCACCTCACGAAGCACGGAAAGTCGTTCTATCGTATCAACCGGGACCATCCGCTTGTACGCAAGGTGCTGGAGGGTGCCGAGGAGCGCGCACCGGTCCGCGCCCTGTTCAGCCTGATCGAGCAGACAGTCCCGGCGCCGCTGATCGTGATCAACAATGCCGAGACGCCGGACGCCTTCGGACAGCCGTTCGATGGTGCTCCCGGCGAGCTTCGCGCTGCCATGAAGGCCGTGTTCGACGCGATGGTCGAGGATGGACGCGACCGGGCGGAGGCAGCCCGGGCGCTGCTGCTGATGGAACCGTTCAGCAGCTGGCCCGAGGTCGTGACCGCGTTTCTGGACGAGGTCGCGCGCGAGGCCGCGAAGTCAGCACGATAGAAGATCAGCAAGGGGGCAGGATGTCGAAGGTCACTCCGGAACAGCAGCTGCGCAGCGCCTACGGCGCCGCCAATGCACTCCTTGAGCTGGAGCCGCGGATCACGCAGGAAGCGCTCGAACAGGCCGTCGACACGATCCTAGCCATGCCACCATATGCCAGCGTCGACCGGACACGCCTGCTGCGCGAACTAGAGGCGCGAAACAACACGCTGGTCGGCGGCTATTCCATCATCGACGACAAGGAATTCGTCGCTTGGGTGAAGACCGCCCGCGAGAACCGGACCTTTGAATTCTGGGAACGCTACCGGCACTGGATGGACCGCGGCAAGCAGTGGGCATCCGGCCCGCTGATCCAGCTCGATCGTCTGACCGACGACATTCTGGACAGGCTGCGCAATCCCGAGACCGCCGGCGCCTGGGATCGCCGTGGGCTCGTCGTCGGCGACGTCCAGTCGGGCAAGACGTCCAACTACACAGCGCTCATCTGCAAGGCGGTAGATGCCGGCTATCCGCTCGTCATCGTGCTGGCGGGCGTCCACAACAGCCTGCGCAGCCAGACCCAGCTTCGTCTCGACGAAGGCTTTCTCGGCTTCGACACACGTCTCAGCCTGCTCGCCGACGACCAGGAGAACCAGCGCATCGGTGCTGGAAAGATGCCGAGCGCGCCGTTCCTCGTCGCCCATTCGCTGACAAGCAGCCACGAAGGCGGCGACTTCAAGATCGGCACCGCGGATGGCACGCGACTGATCCCCGGCGGCCGTGATCCCATCATCCTCGTCATCAAGAAGCGCGTCAGCATCCTGAAGAACCTGATCGCTTGGGTGCAGTCGGTCCGCGCCAAGGACGACCCCGGCACGCCCGGCGGCAAGCTGATCCGCGACGTGCCGGTTCTCGTCATCGACGATGAAGCGGACAATGCCTCGGCAAACACGAACGAATACCGCAAGGACGACGGATCGATCGACGAGGATGCGAGCCCGACCGAGACCAACCGCCTGATCCGCAAGTTGCTCGTCGGCTTCGAGAAGAGCGCCTATGTCGGCTACACGGCCACGCCGTTCGCCAACGTCTTCATGCATCATGAAGCGACGAACAAGGATGTCGGCAAGGATCTCTTTCCCAGCAGCTTCATCATCAATCTTCCAGCCCCGTCGAACTACATCGGACCGGAGAAGGTGTTCGGCGTGAACCGACCGGGCGCGGACGGCGAGACAAAGGGACTCCCGATCATCCGCCGGATCGCGGATGCAGCAGCGATCTTCCCGCCTGGTCACAAGATGGACCTTCAGGTCACGCAGCTCCCGGCCTCGCTGCATGAAGCGATGCTCGCCTTCCTGCTGGTCTGCGCGGCACGACGCGCCCGCGGCGACATCAACGTCGACAATTCGATGCTCATCCACGTCACCCGACTGGTCGCGGTGCAGGAGAAGGTTGCGCGGCTCGTCGACGAGTTCCTAGTCGATGTCGTGCGCCAGCTTGAGTTCCCGGGAACCGGCGGCAGAGCGCTCGATGAACTTGAGGCGCTCTGGCAAAGCGAGTTTGCAGCGAAGTCGGACGAGCTTCGATCCCTGCTGGGCGATCATGACCTGCCGCCGGTTTCCTGGGCGGACGTCCGCGAGAACCTGTTTGATGCGGTCAAGCGGATCAGGGTCAAGCAGGTGAATGGGTCGGCCAAGGACGCCCTGGACTATTCGGATCATCCCGGCGGCCTTTCCGTCATCGCCGTCGGCGGCGACAAGCTGTCGCGCGGTCTGACCCTCGAAGGCCTGTCGATCAGCTACTTCATCCGCACGACAAAGATGTACGATACGCTCATGCAGATGGGGCGCTGGTTCGGTTACCGGCCGCGCTACGCCGATCTCTGCCGGCTTTACACGTCGCGCACTCTCGTGCGCTGGTATCGGCACATCGCGACGGCAACCGCCGAGCTGCGCGAGGAATTCGATCTCGCCTTCAACACCGGGCAGACACCGCTGGAGTTCGGCCATCGTGTCCGTACGCATCCCGATGGCCTGCTGATCACCGCCGCCAACAAGATGCGTTCCGGCACACGGGTCCGCGCCGGATTCTCCGGCACGATCTCGGAAACGGTGTCGTTCGAGACGGCGCAGGCGAAGGGGAACTTCGGCGCCTTCGACGCCTTTCTGGCCGGTCTGCCCGCCAGTTCGGCCAAGGGACGACATCATTGGGACGCGGTTCCGGGCGCCGATGTCGTCTCGCTGCTTCGCCAGATCCAGACGTCGAGGGATTCTTGGAAGGCCAACTCGCAGGCGCTCGCCGACTATGTGGCGAATCGCGTCGCGGACGGGCGTCTAGACGCGTGGACCGTCGTGCTTGCCGGCCAAGGACGCTCCGGCATCCCATGCCGGCTCGGCGGATACGACATCACGCTTACGGAACGCGAGCATGACGGCGGATCGGGAGACGGCCGCGTCAGCATCAGCCGCCTCGTCAGCCCGGCCGACGAAGTCGCCGATCTCGATCACACGGCACAGGTGCGTGCCCTCGAACAAACGCTTGAAGCGTGGGAGAAGAAGCCCGACCCGAAGAAGGATCGTCCCAAGACTGCCAGTGGCCCGTTCATCCGGCGCCAGCGCAGCCGGGATCGCGGCCTGCTCTTGATCTATCCGATCGACGGCCGGCTTCCGGGCAACCTCCCGCTGATGGGCTTCGCCATCAGCTTCCCCTTCGACGATGACGCACCGCTCATCGACTATGCGGAGAACAGCGTGAAGCAGCTCGAGAGGCTCTTCGAGTGACCCCCGAGGAGCTGCTGTCGACCTGGACGGAACTTGCCGAGGCGCCGCCCAGTGCGGCCGGGCTGCAGCGCATACGGCTCGACATCGACGCGGCCGCCGACATATTCGCCTGCATCTTCTGGCCCAGCCGGCGTCCCGGCCTGCTGATCGAGGGTGAAGGCGCACATTGCCCTGCAGGCGACCGAATTCCCACCTGTCGCGGCGTTCGAATGGTCCACGAGATCCTGCCGGGGACCGAGCCAAGAACCCTCCTCCGGGTAATGCTGGAAGAGGAGGACCTGTCCGAGATATTTGCGGTGATGTCCGCCGACCTTGTCGCGGCAACCGCTGCCCAGCCTTCTGCGGCGTCGGCGCTCCGGCGATGCATCGATCGTCTCTGCATGTGGCAGGGACTATTCGAGAAGATCCCAGCCGAAGGTCTGTCCGAGGATAAGCAGCGCGGGCTGCTCGGCGAGCTTCTTGTCCTCGAAACGCTCTTCCTTCCTCGCATGAGCGAGATCGAGGCGGTTGACGCGTGGACCGGACCCGACCCGGCGTATCAGGATTTCATCCGCGGCGGACTGGCGGTCGAGGTAAAGACCAGCCTCGCGAAGCGTCATGCCCGCATTCAGATCGCGAACGAGAAGCAGCTGGACGACCATCCGCACAAGGTGCTGCTTCTCGCCTTCCTGCGCATGGACGAGAGTGCGGCGCACGGTGATTCCCTGCCTGCCGCCGTCGCGCGGGTCCGACAGAGGCTCTGCAGCTCTCCGGGCGCGGCACAGGCGCTGGACGACAGGCTTGCCATGAGCGGCTATCTCGACGTGCACGCCCCGCGCTATGTCCGGAACAGATGGCAATGCTCCGAGCGCCGCTATTTCCGGGTGGAAGGCGACTTTCCGCGACTGACCGAGGCCAACCTGCCCGCCGGGGTCGGCGACATCCGCTACTCGATCATCGCCGACGATCTGGGCGAGCACGAGATCCTTGAAGACGAGATCTCGGCAATTGTGGGGGAGACCGATGGCTGAACAGGACGATCTCCAGCAGTACGCAGTGAACATCCTCCAAGATGTGATCGCCCGGGCCGATGCTGCGGAGGATGGCGCCCTTCGCGCCGAAAGCTTTGCGGAGCTGATGTTCGAGCATCTCGTCGATGCCGGCGAGATCGACGACGGCATTGGCTGTCCGGTCGACGGACGCGGCATCCGATGCTCCGGCTATTTCCTCTCGGAGGACAGTGATCGTCTTGACCTCTTTCTCGTGGTCCCCCGGCTCGACGGCACGGCCTCGACCGTGCCGAAGGCGGACATCGATGCGGCCTTCAGACGCCTCGGAGCCTATCTGGAAAAGGCGCTGACGGGGCTCCACAAGCAGCGCGAGGAAGCCCTGTCCGGCTATGACATGAGCCGCGCCATCTGGGAGGCGCGTGACGAGCTCAGCCATGTTCGCCTCTTCGTGATCACCGACGGACTCGCCACAATCGACCAGATCGAAAGCCACATGTTGGGTTCGATCGAGGTATCCAGCCATCTGTGGGATCTGCGCCGCCTGCACCGCGCAGTCTCGTCCGGTGCCAGCCGCGAGCCGATCCATGTCGACTTCGCGCGCCTCGGCGGCAGCCTGCGGTGTGTCGTCGCAAGTCCCGCGGACAGCGGCTATCGCTGCCTGCTAACCATCATGCCGGGCAATCTGCTCGTCGAGATGTACCGGCAGCACGGCCCAAGGCTGCTAGAGCGCAACGTCCGCAGCTTCCTTCAGCTCAAGGGGAAGGTGAACCAGGGCATCCGCAAGACGATCATCGACGAGCCGCAGATGTTTCTCGCATTCAACAACGGACTGTCCGTCACCGCGACAGGGCTGAAGATCGAAGACAATGGTGACGGCACCGCC
>CAXTNG010000048.1:0-2734 GCA_964245475.1 uncultured Sphingomonas sp.
CCGAACAGCGCATGACCGGATAACCCAGCGTGTCCGCCAAACCGGGGAAGATCAGGCGGCGATCACCAGCCCGGCCGCGAATTCGAGCATGATAGGATCGGTGTACGCGATCATCGGCGCTGCCGAAAAGTCGTGGAGCCTGCCCTATGTCACCAGAACGCCGATCGCGAGCACCGGCATCAGCACCGGCTGCCGCACGAGCAGCCCGAGCGAAAACAGCACATAGAAGAACATCTCATATTGCAACGTCCATCCGACATAGAGAACGGGCCAGATCGTGTCGGACGGCCAGTCGCTGAAGCGGGGAATGAACAGCAGCGACGCGAGGAGCGCGCTGCCGCTCGGCCGCAACGCCTGGAGGGTTAGACACGCCGCCATTTATGCGGTGCACACCAGTAGAGCGGGACGATACGGATGACCCGCCGGCGCCAGAACGTGCCGAACGGCTCGGCCCGCGCGACCCAGAACATGATGAAGCCGCTGATGACGAAGAAGATTTCGACGCCACGCGCTCCGCCTGCCAGCTTGCCCCAGCCAACCGGCGCCAGCCTGAACGCGACGACGTGAAAGGCGACAACGGCCACTGCCGCGTATCCGCGCAGGTACTGGATCGACCACAAGGTCCCGCCTTCGAACGGGACTGCCTTGGCAGGTGCGAGGGCGTTCATCGGCGCTGGCCGGCAGCGATAGGATACCCCGCTCGCATCAAGCCGCCGAGCATGCTCGGGCGGAGACACATCACTGGCGCCGTCAGAGCGTTATCGACTGTAGCCAAAGGAGCCCTGCCCGACGCTAATCCGCGGCGTGTTGCGCCCGGCCGGATCGGGCTAGGGAATGCCCAGTGCGCCGTCAGCGTCGGCGCCGGAACGCAAACGCGCCTTCAAACCTTCCGCGATGCAAGCGGCAGCACGAGGCGCTATGCGCCGGGCGCGTTCTCCGGCGACGGTTCGGATGTTCCCAACCGTTGCTCGTAGGGCGCGCCGCCATCCGGCTCGACACGGAGAACGGCCGACCAGGCACCGGCCGCCGAGAGGTTCAGGGTGATGAACGTCGCCGCCCCGCCGCGCGTCAGCCGGGCGTTGCCGCTCTGATGCGTGCGATTGCCGCCGCTCACCGTTTCAAGCGTGTAGCGTCCGGCGAACGGCGCGTCGGCCTGCGCACGGACTTCCACGACCACGCGCCCGGGCTGCTCGACGGCGGTCAGAAAGATGGGGGAGCGCGCGCCCGCTCCGCCGCCTGGATTCGTTCCCGATCCGGCCACGGCCGCGGCAAGGGCAAGAAGAGTGGCGGCGGGTGCGGTCATCGCAATTGCTCCTATTTTGGCGGAGTGGTGACGGCGGGAGTGCCGCCGACCAGCGCCTGAATGACGCTCAGCACCTCAGGGTCGCCCGTCGGCGTCGTAGCGGGGTCGGTGCTCGTGCCTGCGCCGGGCGCCGGAGCGCCCGTCGCCAGTGCGACCGAGGCGATAGTTTGCGAATCGTTGGCGTCCGCATCCACGTCGTTGCGGCCGATGCGCCGGATCGCGGTGCTCCACGTCGCCGGAAGATCGCGAACCCGCTGATCGATCAGCAGCCGCTGCTCGGGCGACAGGGTCAGCGGATTGGCACGCACGAACTCGCTCGCGCGCGTTTCGATGACCCGCGCGCAATCGGCGGGCCGATTGGCCGCTGCGGCGTCGCACCGGTCCTTGCCGCCGACGCGAACCACAGCCTCGGGCTTGCTCTCTTTTCGCGACGAGAGCGCCGCCGACGCCTGCGCGCTGCGCCCGCCGCGACTCACCTGGGGCGCTGGTGCTGTCGAACGCGGCTCGCGATTGAGTTGCGCCACCGGCGCGCGGGCGTCCGTCTGGCGGCTGAGCTGGACCGGCAGGTCGCCGCGGTTACCGGTGGAAAGCTGGGCCGGGGGGCGCACGTCGGGCGCCGCGATCGGAACCTCGCGCGGCGGTGCCGCAGCTGGGATCTGCTCGATCCGCGCGTCCTGCGCAGCGGCAGCGACCGACAGGGCGCAGGCGGCTGCGGCCATAGCGAATCGTGCCGCCCGTCCTGCCGATCGTTGCGCTATGGGTCGTTGCGTCATCATGCCCTCTTCTCGCGGGCTCACCGGCTCTGGACCACCTGAAGTGTCTGGCCGCCAGTTTGTGAAATGCTCAGGGCGCTGAGACCGTTCCCCTGCTGCGTCCACGCAAGCCGATTGCCCGCGCCGGTCTGCTCGGCGAGCATGACGTTGCCGTCACCTTCCTGGCGGAGCGCCGCCTGATTGTCGTCGCCCGACTGAACCAGCATCATGCGATTGTCGTTGCCGGCCTGGGTCATGGCCGCCACGACGCTGCCGGCAGCGGTCTGCTGGGCCGAGGCTTGATTGCCGATACCTGCCTGAACAAGCATGAGCGTTCCGGTGCCAGCGCCCCCCTGCACGGCGGTCGCGTGATTGTCGTCCCCCTGCTGGCGGATGTCTGCGCGGAGCGTGCCGAGACCCGTCTGAGTGAGGGCCGCGTCGTTGCGGTCGCCCTGCTGCCGAACCTCGGCGCTTGCGACAGCGGCGCGCTGTGTAACCGTGGCGCGGTTCCCATCACCGACCTGCGCGACATAGACGCTGCGCCCCCGGCCGATCTGCGCCGCGGCCGGGCCGACGAGCAAGAGTGCGAGGATGGTGGAGAACACGGCCGGCGTTTTCATGAAGAGTATCCGGAAAGGGGTCGGGGGGGGGGGGGGGGGCGGCCCCGCCGCCGGCCGGG
>CAXTNG010000048.1:2744-15341 GCA_964245475.1 uncultured Sphingomonas sp.
CACCGCGGGGGGCTTCTCTTTGTCCGCTGCCGGCTGGGGGGGGGGCGGGGGGTCCGCCCGCGCCCCCCCGACCGTCATGTCACATGCCTTGCGTGACGGTGGCAGTGTTGCCCGTGCCGTTCTGGTTGACGGTCGACGTGTTGTTGTCGCTCGCCTGGGTAACGCTGGTCATGTTGCCCGTGCCCGCCTGGGTCACGAACGAGTCGTTGTTGGCGCCCGACTGTGTGACGTCCGCGATCAACGAGGTGCCGTTCTGACGGACGTCGCTGAAGCTGGAGAAGCCGCTCTGCTCCACCGTGGCCGTGTTGTTATCACCGCCCTGGAAGATGTCGCTTCGCGACTGATCACCGCCGGCGAGCTGCCGGACGACCGCCATGTTCCCCGACGACCCGTCGGCGAGGTTTACGTCGGTTCCATCAAACGTCGTGCCCTGATACACGTTGGACTCCGCACGGTTTGCGATCTGGTCGATCTGCGCCGAGTTGTTGACGCCAATCTGGAGGACGACGCTTTCCGCCGGCTCATTGTTGACATAGCCTGCGCTGTCGGTCTGCCGACCACTGGTGTTAACTCCCTGACCGGAGAGGTTCACAGTTGCGGTGTTGCCGGTCCCGTCCTGCGCTACATAGCTGTACGCGTTGGTCGATCCGGCGTTCTGCGTCACGGTCGCCATGTTGCCCGACGCCGGCCCGGGAACGCTGTCCGAGATGAAGTCGCGCTGGATGACGATGTTGACGTTGCCGGCGGCACGCTGAGTCACGTTGGCGGTGTTGCTGTTGCCGGTGGTGTAGACGAAGCTATCGCTGTTCGCCCCTGACTGCGTCACCGACGCGGTGTTGCTGTTGCCGTTCTGGTTGATGTCGCTGGTCGACCCCACGGAACCGACCTGCTGGTTCACGGTCGAGCTGTTGCTAGCGCTGCTGGCGTTGAAATTGCCTTGCTCGACGTTGCTGCGTGCACCGTCCGCCTGCGTCACGCTGGCCGTGTTCCCGGAACCGAATTGCCGAGTAGTCGAGTCGCCGTTGTCACCGCTCTGCGTCACGGTCGAGCTATTACCCGTTCCCCGCTGGTAGACCGTCGCATCGTTGTTGCCGCCCGACTGATCGACGCTCGACGTCAGGAACGTGCCGCTTTGATCAAGACCCGCAACATTGCCATCGCCCGACTGGTTCACGCCCGACATGTTATTCGAGCCATTCTGCAGCACGTTCGCGTTGGATACGCCCGACTGCGTCACGCTCGACACATTGGTGAAGTTCGGGCCGACCGAAGGCTGCCCGGTCTGCGTGACGGTCGCCGTCGCCGCGGCCGACTGGTTCACGGTCGACACGTTGTCGCCATAGCCGCCACCCTGCTTGACGGTGGCCTTCGCCCCCGCGCCGGTCTGGCCGACGGTCGAGGTGTTGTAGATGTTGCTCTGCTTAACGTCGGCAACGGTGTTGGCGGCGTTCTGGTTAATGTCCGACTTGTTGAGCACGCCGTTCTGATCAACCGTCGCGGTGGACCCACCCGCACTGCTGCCTTGCGTCGTGTTGGCGACGTTGTTGCGGCGGCCGTTGAATGGACCGGGGTTGGACTGCGTGCCCTGCTGCGTGATGGTGGACGTTGCGCCCGAGTTCTGCGTCACGGTCGCGTCGTTGTCGCTGCTGAGCTGCACAACCGACGAGCTGCCGCCATTGCCGTTCTGGTTCACGGTGGCCATGTTCGCCGTCGCGTTCGGGTAGAGCGTCGTGCCGTCCGCAGCGAGACCCTGGTTGATCACCGAGGTGTTGCTTGAGCCGGCCTGCGTAGACGAGGCGGTGTTGCTGATGCCCGTCTGCGTCACGTTGCTCGAATTGCCAGTGCCGCTCTGGCTCACAGAGGCGTCGTTGTCGCGCGACGTTGCGATCCGCGCCGGGTTGGGATCGTTGCTGCGGGTCGGATCGGCATTCGGCGCACCGCCCTGCGTCACTTCGGTGCGGTTCGACGTGCCGCTCTGATTGACGTTCATCTTCTGGCCCGACAGGCCGGTCTGGTAGGTGTCGGCGCTCAGCGCGTTGCCGTTCTGGACGACCTTGGTGTTGGCGCCGCTGGTCCCCTGCTGAAAGCCGACGACGCTGTTGTTGTTGCCGGTCTGCGAAACGTCGGCGACCGCATTCGGTGCGCCGGTGGTGGTGCCCGTCGGGCTCTCGAATAGGCGCTGACGGAAGGCCGTGCCGTTCGAATTGCCGTTCTGCGTGACCTTCAGGTTCGAATCCAGCGCGTTCTGGCCCTGCGAACCGAAGATGTAGTTGCTGTTGCCGGTCTGGCTGTACGTGCCGGTCGAGCGGTCGCGCTGCTCGCCGGTGGCGTTGTTGTTGTTGCCCGACTGCGAGATCGACATGTTCGCGCCCGCGGAGCCGTTGTACTGCATCGCGTTCGCGCTGTTCGTCGAGCCGCTCTGCGTGACATCGGCGGTCGAGGCCTCGTCCTGGAAGACGTTCGACAGGTTGTTGTCGCCGGACTGGCTGACGGTCGCGTTCGCCGCGCCGCTCTGGTTCACGGTTGAATTCTCGTTGTCGCCGTTCTGCGTGACATCGGCGTTGGCGCTGTCCGTCTGTGTGATCGTCGAGGTGCTGGTCAGGCCGGTCTGCGACAGCATGGCGGTGTTGACGCCGATGCCCTGCGTCACCGACGATGTGTTACCGCCGTAGTTGTTCGATCCCGTCGGCGGGCTGCTATAGTTCTGCTCGACGGTCGCCTTGTCGTCGCCGTCCTGCGTCACGGTCGAAACGTTGCCGCCCACCGGCTGACCGCCCGGACCGACCCGGCCCTGGCGCACGGTGGCGTTGTTGCCGGCAGCCGTCTGGGTGATCGTCGAGTCGTTGTGGCCGTTCTGCTCGACGGTGGCGTCGTTGCCCGCTCCGGTGCCAGCCTGGTTGATCACCGACTTGTTCTTCTGGCCGCCGCTGAGCGGGGTATACGCCTGCTGCGTGACCGTCGCGGTGTCGCTCGATCCGGTCTGGGAGACCTTGGAGTCATTGGTCGAGCTGTTCGACGCATTCGGCCCGTTCTGCGTCACGCTGGCGCTGTTCCCGCTGCCGCTGGTCGTCTTGTTCTGCTCGATAACAGAGACGTCGGCGCCGATCGAGCGCTGCTGCGCCACCGTCGCATTGTTGGACGAGCCACCGGCGCCCTGTGTCACCGTGGAATTATTCTGCGCGGCGGCCGGCGCGACGGCGAATAGCGCCGCAGCGGAAACCGAAAGGAGCAATGAGCGTTTCATGGTTGTCTAACCTCCTGTTGGGTATGGCAACCATGTCGGCCCGGCACGCCGTGCCGACATGGTAGAACGGACTGCACTTACCTGGCGCATCGAAGCAGCAACTTCGCTGCGCCCTTCTCTTCATGTGCCGGCGGCAACCGGCCGATCTGCCTGGTTTTAGTCTCTCCCGGCGCGGCCCCAGGCGGCCTGCCGATATCTCTCCAACCGCCCGATTACATGCCCTGAGTGACGGTGGCAGTATTGTTGGAGCCGCCCTGCGTCACGGCGGACATGTTCCCGTCCGAGTTCTGACTGACGACGGCGGTGTTACCCGTGCCACCCTGCGTGACAGACGACTGGTTCGAGTTCCCCATCTGCGAGACCTGTGCGAGGTTCTCCTGGCCCGACTGGTCGATCGTCGACTGGTTGTCGTCGCCGACCTGATTCACGCCCTGTAAATAGTCGGCGCCTGCGTAGACGTTATTGCCGACGCCGGCATAGGGCAGTGTGGGCACGGCGCCGCCGTCACGCTGGGTAATGGTCGACGCGTTGTTGTTTCCGTTCTGCCGCACCGAGGCGAACTGGTACGAGCCGGTCTGGTTGAACGATGCCCTATTGCTGTCACCCACCTGATCAACATAAGCATTCTGGTAGAAGCCGGACTGGAACGCCGACATCTGGT
Organism: uncultured Sphingomonas sp.; assembly: GCA_964245475.1. Classification (GTDB taxonomy): domain Bacteria; phylum Pseudomonadota; class Alphaproteobacteria; order Sphingomonadales; family Sphingomonadaceae; genus Sphingomonas. Next base: position 6,650 of record CAXTNG010000048.1, read on the forward strand.
TGCTGGTGCCGTTCTGGCTGCTCTGCACGTAATTGTCGTTCTCGTTAATGCCCTGCTGGTTGATCGGCGTGACACCATCGCTCCCACGCGTGAACGGGCCACCCGCGGTCTGCGTCACCGAAGCGCTATTGTCGGTGCCCACCTGCGTAATGTTGGCCTCCGACCACAGGTAGTTCATGTTGGTGCGGTCGGGATTGGTGCTGGTCGCCGCCTGGTCGACGTTGGCGGTGTTGGCGGTGCCGTCCTGGTCGACGAAGACATAGCTGCGCTTGCCCGATTGGCTGACGTTCGAGATATTGGCGGTGCCGTTCTGCTTGATCCCGCTCTCGACCTCGTCGGCGCTCTGGATCAGCCTCGACTCGTTATCGTCGCCGGTCTGGTCGACGTTGGCGAGCGCGTCGGCGCCCGACTGCGTCACGGCGGAAACGTTGCCCGGGTAGAGATAGCCGGGCGGGTTGTTCGGTCCGTCGGTCTGCGTGACGTTGGCGACGGAGCGCACACCCGACTGGGTAACGGTCGACTCATTGTCGCCGTAGCTGCCGCCCTGGAGCACGGCCGCCTTCGCGTCCGTCGCTCCTGCCTGCTGCGCCACCGTCGAGTGGTTGAACACGCCGTTCTGCGTCACGCTCGCGGTCGCGTCGGCATTCTGGGTCACGCCCGAGCGGTTGAGCGCACCGGTCTGCGAGACTGTCGCTGCCGCGCCTGCGGCACCCCCCTGCTGGTTGATCCCCGAATAATTGTTGTAATAACTGTCGAAGGAGATGCCGACGGTGTTGGTGCCGCGCTGCGTCACTGTTGCGGTGGCGCCGCTGGCCTGCCGGACGTCGGAGGTGTTGTCCGCGTCATACTGGCGGATTGTGGCGCTTGCGCCATTCGCGGACTGATTGACGAAGGAATCCTGGCGGATGCCGTTCTGCTCCACGTCGGCGTCCACATCGCCGTTCTGAACAACGGACGAATATTGGTCGTTGTCGTTCTGCACCACCAGCGCGTTGCCGCCGTTCGCCTGATCGACCACCGAGTCGGCGCCGAACCCCGTCTGCCTCACGGCCGCGCTGTTCACGCCAGCGCCCTGTGTCACGCTCGACTGGTTGCCGATAAAGGTGGCCGAGCCCGTCGGCGGGTTGGTGTAATTCTGCTCGACGGTGGCCGTATCGTCGCCGTCCTGGGCAACGGTGGAGACGTTGCCGGGTGCCGGCTGATTTGGCGTACCAACCCGACCCTGACGCACGGTGGCATTATTACCGGCAGCCGTCTGGGTGATCTTGGAGTCGTTCCAGCCGTTCTGCTCGACGGTGGCATCATTGCCCGCGCCAGTGCCGGCTTGGTTGATCTCCGACTTGTTCTTCTGGCCGCCGACGAGCGGGGTATAAGCCTGCTGCGTGACCGTAGCGGTGTCGCTCGATCCGGTTTGGGAGACCTTGGAGTCGTTGGCCGAGCTGTTCGACGCATTCGGGCCCCTCTGCGTGACGGTCGCCTTGTTGCCGGTGCCGTTGGTCGTCTTGTTCTGCTCGATGACCGAGACGTCGGTGCCGATCGAGCGCTGCTGAGCCACCGTCGCGTCGTTGGATGAGCCGCCGGCGCCCTGGTTCACCGTGGAATTATTCTGCGCGGCGGCAGGCGCGACGGCGAAAAGCGTCGCGGTGGAAACCGAAAGGAACAATGAGCGTTTCATGGTTGTCTATCCTTCGAATGGACGTGATAACCATGCTCGCTCGGCGTGCCGGGCCAACATGGTAGAACGGACTGCACATCACCTGGCGCATCGGAGCGGCAACTCCGGTGCGCCATTCTCTTGTCGACCTGCCGGCGGCAACCGGCCGATCTGCCTGGTTTGGTCTCGCCGGCTTGGCCCCAGGCGGCCCGCCGATCTGCTGTCTCAGCGCGCCTTCTACGGGTTTGCCGGACCCTTTGTAGGACGCGGCAAGGTGTTGAAGGTCGAACTGATCTCGCGGCCGGGCGCCGGTGCCGGCGGCACGTCGCGCGGACGCACGCGCGCCTGCGGGGCCGCGGCTTCGCGCTTCATCGCCGCCTGCACCTGCGCCGCATCGAACACGCCGTTGCGCTCCTGGCGGTAGCGCCAAAGCAAGGGCCAGCCCGCCTTCGGGTTGGCGAAGTCCCAGAGCTTCAGGTCGACGCCCTCCATCACCAGTGAATAGACCGCCTTCTCGATCGCCTGCTGGAGCGCCACCTGATCGGGCTCGTTGGTGGTGATGCCGGCTTCGGCTTCGAGCAGCTCCTTGAAGGCGATGAACTTGAAGGCGTTGGCGCTGATCGCCTTGGAGGCGATCGTCTTGGAGGCGGTGACGGATGTCAGCACCTCGCCCGTGCGGACGGACACCGCGCGCAGATATACCGTGACCGTATCCTGCCGGTATTCGGTATGCCCGCCGATGCCTAGGAACGCCGCCCCGGCACCACCCGTCAGGGTGTTGGTGTCATAGCCGACGATCCCGCCCTCCAGCAGCACGCCCGCGAACAGCAGCGCGGGCAGCGCCTGGGGGTTCACGTTCTGCTCGCCCAGATACCGCTCGCGCATCTCGCGGATGATCTGCCGCTCGTTCAGCAGGTTCTTCAGCGACTCGCGCTCGACGATGGTGAACCATTGGCGATTGCCGGCGTCCTGAAGCGCCTTGACGAGGATCGATCCGCCGCCCTGGGTCACCGCGCGCGACAGGGTCTGGCCCGTCTCGCTCGGCTTGAACTGACCAGTCTGGTCGGTGAAGCCGTAGACCGCAATCGCGACGGGCTTTGCCGGCGCCGGGATCGCCTCCAGCATCCGCTGCGTCTGCGTCTTCTGCGGGATCACTGCCAGGCTGCTCCTCTCCGGCAGGGTGGCGCGACCGCTGTTGCCAACGGTTGCGCAGCCTCCGCAGAGCAGGAAAAGCAGGCCTGAGACGGCCGCTGCATTGCGCATCGTCAGTTCACATTGATGAAGGTGGGAACGACGATGGTGGTGACTTCGCCGGTCTGTGTGTTGGTGATGTTGAGCGTCACCGAATCCAGCGAGCGGACGAAGTCGATCGTCTGGTCACCGAAGCTGATGGTTCCGCGCTCCTGCGGGTTCTCACCGAATATGGCGTCGACGATCTGCGACGAAAGCGCCGACAGCAGCCGCGATTGAAGCTGGCGGGCGAAGATGTCCGCCTGGGAGCTGGTGCTCGCCACCGCACTCGGATCCTTGAAGTTGTTTTGCGCGCCGGCCACGCCCAAGAGGTGCGAGGAGTTGAACGGGTTGCCGCCGAAAGTCGGATCGATCGGCTGATAGCTGAGGTCCTGGGCCGCGGCGGGCGCCGCAACCGCCAGCATCGCCGCGCCTAAGACGCCGAGAGCCCGTCTCTGTGCCGATCCGACCGAATGCACACGAACACTGCTGCGACTACACCGCAGCCCACTTACGCCAGTCATGATCCCCATCCCGCCTATCCGTCGAAGCGCCCCCGCCTTCGACCATTTGTGAACCAGTTGTTAATCTTTCAGGGACCGCTGGGAAAGGTCAAAAACGTACCAGTCGGAACGAGTTATATCCATTTTGGGACAGAGGGTCCGTGCCGCGGGACCCCGATGTCCCCCGCCGGGGCGGGACGTCGCCGGCCGCGCTTGCCAGCCCAATGGACTTACGCGACAAGCAGGGATGACGGGTAGACGGACGGGGGTTGCGGCATGAACGATGCGCTGAGGAACGCGCTTGCCGATCTCCGGGCATGTGGGCCTCATTTCGCCTGGGCGGGGCTGCGCTCCCGCCGGTCACGCGCGCCGTTGGAGACGCTCGCGCTCAGCAGCGGTGAGCGGATCGCCTTCCGGCCGCGCCAGAGCGACTTTCCGGCGCTCCGGCAAGTGTTCCGGAACCTGGAATATCACTTGCCCACCGACGTCGCGGCACGGGTCGGGCGGGGATATCAGCGCATGCTTGCCGCCGGCTCGGTTCCCGTCATTGTCGATGCGGGCTTTCAACATTGGCGCAGCGTCCGTCTGGTCCAAGACGCAGTTCCCCCGGGCAGCCGTGGTCGCGATCGAACCCGACCCGGAGAACGCCGCGCTCGCGCGGCGCAACGTCTCCGGCCTGCCCGGTGCTTCCGTGCTGGAGGCGGCAGTCGGCGCGAGCCGGGTTTCGTCGCCGTGCTGCCGGCCGAGCACGCCTGGGCGGTCAAGACCGAACGCGCGGAAAAAGGTTGCGCGATCGTCACCATCGATCAGGCGGTCGCGGCCGTCCCCTCCGCACGCTGCTGATCGAAGATCGACATCGAGGGGTTCGAGAGCGACCTGTTCGCCGGCGACCTGCGCTGGCTCGACGACGTGCACGTCATCTACCTGGAGCCGCACGACTGGATGCTGCCCGGCCGCGCCACCAGCCGCAACTTCCAGGCCGCACTCGGCCAACGCGATTTTGACATTTACCTGAGCGGCAAGAATCTGATCTACGTTCGAAGGACCACCGGGGCCTGATGCGCGGCCTCGCCGAGCGGGGAAAGATCGTATGCGATCGTTCGATCGCCTGATGATCATAGCAACAGTCTTGTTCCTGCTTGCGGTCGTGGCCTTTGCCTTCTGGGCACTGTCGGCTACCTGGGATTTCAGCTAGCGGCCCTAAACGAACATTGGAGCATACTATTCCCGCAATGCCTGCTCGCTCAACCGTGTGAACGGCGTCAGAATATAGGCCATGACCGATCGTTTGTCGCCGATCAGGTTCACATCGGCGGTCATACCGGGGCCGATCACGAGGCGGCGGCCTTCCGGATCGCGGAAGTTCTGGGCGTCGGCCCGCACGCGAACCATGTAGTGGCTCTCGCCGGTCCGCTCGTCCACGGTGGCATCCGGCGAGATCGTGATGACACGGCCCTCCATGCCGCCATAGATGCCCGTCTCGTACGCCGTGATGTCGACCCGCGCGCGCTGGCCGATCCGTACCGCGGCGATGTCCTTGGGGTTGACCAGCGCTTCCACGGTCAGCGCCTCGGCGCTCGGCACCACTTCGACAATCGGCTGTCCCGAGCCGACGCTGCCGCCGATCGTGGCGACGAGAACGCGGTTGACCCGGCCGTTCACCGGCGAGGCGATGGTCGCCCGCTTCACCTTGGCGGCGAGCGCCGGCATCGCCTGTCGCCGTGCCGCCATCTCCGCCTGGGCAGTGGCGAGGTCGGTGCCCGCCTGCGAGCGCCACGCGCCCCGAACCTGCGCAAGCGCAGCACGCGCCTCGGCGACGCTGGATTGCGCACGAGCGACCGCCGCAGAGGCCTGGGCTGCATCGGTGGCCGCCACGGACGCGCTGTTCTCGAGCTGGATCAGCGTCAGCTGCGGCTCGATCCCGCGTTGGACCAGCGGGCGGATGAGTTCGAGCTGGCGCTTGGCGGAGTCGCGCGCCGACACGCGCGAGTCGTAGGCCGAGCGCGCCTCGGCGACCGCCCGCTGCGCCTGCGTCTCGCGCGCAGCCGCCGCAGAGCTCAGGCTGGCGAGATCGCTCATGCGGGCGGCGTGGAGCGACCGCTCGATGCCGATCTGCTCGGCAACTTCGGGAGTGGTGGGCGCCGGGTACACCGGGTTGCGCCCGGCGATCTCAGCCTCCAACCGGGCGATCTTCGCGGTGAGCGCACCCACGGTGACCTCGCTGCTGCCGAACTCCGCACCCGCCTGAGTCTGGTCGAGGCGCACGAGCGGCTGCCCGCGCTTCACCACCTCGCCGGGCCGGACGAGGATCGCGGAGACGATTCCGCTCTCCAGGCTGCTGAGCACCTGGAGGCGGCTGCTCGGGATCACCCTGCCCGGTGCGTGCACGGTGCGGTCGAGCTTCACCACGGTCGCCCAGACGATGAAGACGACGATGAAGCCGAGGATCAGCCACAGCAGGAGGCTGGACACCGCTTTGGGGCGAATGCGGTCGGTCAGATCTTCGAGGTGCGTGTCGGTCATGTCGAGATACTCAGGCCGCCACGCGAGGGCGTGCGAGCGATTGCAGGACGGCGTCGCGCGGCCCGTCCTGGATCACTCGGCCCCCTTCGATGACAACAATGCGATCGACTAGGCGAAGCAGCGCGGTACGATGGGTGATGAGCACGAAGGTCCGCCCTTTCAGCTCTCCCTCGAGCCGCCCGATCAGCTGGGATTCGGTGCCCTGGTCCATGGCGCTGGTAGGCTCGTCGAACACAAGGATCTGCGGCTTGCCGGCAAGCGCGCGGGCGAGGCTGATCGACTGGCGCTGCCCGCCCGACAGGCCCTCGCCCCGATCGGCGAGCCGGAGGTCATAGCCGTTGGCGAGCAATCCCATGAAGCCGTGCGTGCCCGACAGCTCGGCAGCGCGCAGCATCTCGGCCTCGTCGATCTGCGGCCGGTCGAGCACGATGTTCTCGCGCACCGAGCCACTGAGCAGAACAGGCTCCTGCAGGGCGGTGCCGATCAGCCCGCGCATGGCCTGAGGGTCGTACTGGCGGATGTCGGTGCCGTCGATCATCACCAGCCCCTCCTGGGGCGGATAGAGACCGAGGATCAGCCGGGCGATGGTGGATTTGCCCGACCCAACCCTGCCCAGGAGCGCGACACGCTGCCCGGCCGGGATCACGAGATTGAGCCCATCCAGCGTCTTCTCCGCCGCGCCCGGATAGCGGAACTCGACGCTGCGCAGCTCGATGCGGCCGGCAAAGCGGGTCGGCTGCAATGCGGTGCCGGCGGGCTCTTCGGAGCCGGTCTCCATCATCGCGTTGATCTGCCGATAGGCAGTCCGTGTCGCGGAGATGCGGGTGAGCAGCGTCGCGATGGTGGCGAGCGGCTGCACCGCGCGCCCCGAGAGGATGGAGCAGGCGACCAGTGCGCCCGTGGTCAGCCGGTGATCGGAGATCAGGAACACGCCCACGATAACGGTGCCGGCGTAGGACAGGGTGTTGGCCGACACCGACACCGTGGTAGCGATGGTGGACACGAGACGCTGGCGCAGCGAGCTGTCCGAATGCTGCTCGTTCGCCGCCTTCCAGCGCTGGCCGAGCAGACGGCCGGCGCCGCTGGTCTTCACCATCTCCAGAGCGCCGACGGTTTCGACCAGCACGCTCTGCTTGGCCAGTCCCTCGCTCATCGAACGCGCCGACAAGCGATCGAGCGCGGGCCGCGTGAACCACCCCGCTCCGATGACGATCGGGATCGCCGCCAACGGCACCCAGACCAACGGCCCGCCCAGCATCGCGATGAAGACCAGCGTGACGGCGATGAACGGCACGTCGACCAGCGCGGTCATGGTGGCGGACGCGAAGAAGTCGCGGAGCGTCTCCAGCTCGCGCATCATGCCGGTCAGCGATCCCGTCGATCCCTTCTTCTGGTCGAGCCGGATCGCCACCAGGCGGCGGAACACGCGCCCGCCGATGTCGTGGTCGATGTCGGCGCCGGCCAGGTCTGTGAAATAGGCGCGCAGAATGCGCAGCAGGAAATCGAAGATCACGACGATCAGCAGGCCGATCGACAACGCCGTCAGCGACGAAAAGGCGTTGTTCGGCACCACCCGATCATACACGGTCATTGTGAACAGGGAGGTGCTCAGGCCGAAGACGTTGATCATCGCCGCGGCCAGCGCGACCTTGAGGTAAGTGTCCTTGTTGCGCAGCATCGGCTGCACCAGCCACGGCGCAAACCGCGCGCGGGGATGCTCGACCATGTCGTGGCCGGAGAGGGATGAGTTGGCGGTCATCGGGGTTCCAGCGCAGCGGGTTGGATGTCCAGCACGGCCAAGAGGCGGCCAGTGCGGGCAAGCAGGGTATAGCGGGCGGTGTCCAGCTCGATCATCGTCTGGACATACCGCGCAGCGACACCGAAGTAATTGCTCTCCGTGGCGAGCAGATCGAATAGGGTCCCGCGTGACACCCGGAAGCGTTCGGCCAGCACGTCGCGCGAGCGGCGACTCGCCAGGTAATTGCCCTCGATCGCCGCCTGCGCCTCCTCCAGCGCACCGACGTCGGCTAGTGCGATCTGTGCGTCGCGCTGCGCTTCCACCTCCGTCCGTCGCAGCCGGGCATCCGCGCCCTCGGCGCGCGCCTGCGCCTGGTCGACGCGCTGGCTTGCGCCGCCGCCGATCCGCATGCTGAGCGTCAGGCTTCCGCGGATGTCGTAGTCGCGCGCGGTCTCGATGATGCCGTAACGGCCCGCGTCCACACCGGCGGAAAGCTGCGGCAGGCGATCGGATTTGAGGGCACGGACGTCGGACCGTGCAGCCGTTACGCCGAACCGAGCGGCGCGCACGATCGGCAGCTTGTCGGTATCGCTCGCCAACGTCGCGGCACCGATGCCATCGAGCGAGGGCATCGGCGCACGGGCGAGATCGGCGGGGGGCGCCATGCCGACGATCGCGGTGTATTGCGCCTCCGCCCCGGCGAGCTGGCGGCGGAAGTCCGCAAGCTGGGCGCTTGACGACGCGATGTAGCTGTCGACCTGCGCGATGTCGCCAGCCGCCGCCGCACCCTGGCGAATGCGCTCCTCGATGCTGCCGCGCAGGCTGCGCTGATTGGCACCGAACGCCTCGCTCAGGCGCACCAGCACCCGATAGGCGTAGACCGAGTACCAGGCGGAGATCGCCTGAAGGGCGATGCGCGTGCCGGTGTCCTCCACCGTCGAGCGTGCCGCCTCCAGCCGCGCCTCGCCAGCGCGGATGCGCGCGAGGCTGGATCCGAAGTCAATGATCGGCTGCTGGATTCGCGCCAGACCATCGGTACGGTGG
>CAXTNG010000049.1:0-2418 GCA_964245475.1 uncultured Sphingomonas sp.
TGCTGAAGCCGAGCTTCGAGGCGCGCTGGTCGACCGTCCACACCGGCGCAGGCGTAGCGGCCACGGCGATCGCTGCGGGTAGGGTGGCCGACGGAACCAGCGCCAGCGCTACCAGCGCGTACCAGGAGGACCCAAGCTTACCGTGCATCATCCGCATCTCCGTTGCGCAACTCAGACAAAGCCGACCCAGCGGCCGGCGGTGACCACGCCGATCCAGAACAGCAGCGACAATCCGCCTGCAATGCGTGCCGCGATGGGCGTCGGCAGGGTGAAATTCCAGGCGTGCGCGCCGCGATACGCGGTGAAATGGAACACTGCCATGTTGATCCCGGCCAGCAGCAGCAGAACGAACTTCATGCGGAACGGCACGTTGTCGTAATAACGGGTCGCGGCCGAGCTGAAGAGCAGCGAGCCGGTGATCGCGGCGACGACGAACGCGCCCCAGGTCCAGGGCAGCGTCTCCGACGACAGCTCCAGCACGCCGCGATTTCGGTTCGACACGCCGAGCAGGCGCAGGTCGAGCATCGCGATCGAGCCCACTACCAGCGTCAGTGCCAGCACATGCACCGTCTCGATGGTGGGAAACAGCGTCTCGGACTCGCTGATCGCGACCGCCATCGGCGTCGCCTCGAGCCAGGCGCAGATATCCATGATGCTCATCGTGCCCCTCCCCGGCTCACAGATCGCCGCCGATATAGGCGATCCAGCGCCCACAGGTGACGACGGCCACCCACAGCACCAGCGACAGCAGCGCGCAGGTGCGTATGATCGCCTGTTTCCTCGCCGGCAGTTCGCGGAAGCGGCAGTCCTCCAGCATGGTCCTGACCGGGGCGGTGAACAGGATCGCGCTGAGGATCAGCACCATCTTGGTCCAGAACACCCAGTTCAGCAGCTCGCGCTTCGGCTCGCCCATGATCATCACCACGCCGGTCGTCAGCAGCACGACCAGCGCTCCCCAGATCCAGGGATAGAAGCGCTTGGTCAGCTCCTGCATCGACTCGTGACGACCGATCACGCCGGCGAGGCGGAGGTCGAGCATCGCGATCGAGGACATCACGATGGCGATTGCGAGGATGTGCACGCTCTGCACCGCCGGCACGACCCAGGAGGTGTTCTGGATCCAGCTGCTGAACGGCGTGGCGGCGAGCGTCTCGCTGACGGTCTGCATGGTGGACATGGGTTCCTCTCCGTCGGCCCGTACCGTTGCCGGCTGCGCACCGCTCTCGTCCGGGGTGGTATGGCCGGATTGCGCAATCACCGAGATTGCAAAACGACCCCCGTGATACTCCGCCGTGATCAGGGCGTTGCGTCGTCGTCCGGAAAGCGCTGCGATCGCCGGCCGGACCAGTCCGCCTCTCGGGGCCGGGCGGACGCCGTGATCAGTTTGGCCTGCAAGCCGACCTGGTCGAGGCTGTCAACGGATAACAGCGCCTCGAAGGCAGCGCTATTTCCCGCCTGCGCAGCGAGCCGATCGAGCATGTCAGGACGCGTGGCGAAATCCGCGGCCTGCATCAGCGCGGCGTCGCGCGTGCCTGCAATCACCACGACGCGGTTGCCGCTGACCCCGGCGAAGCTGGAGATCAGGGCATAGTCGCGGGTCGGGCTGTTGCCGCCCCGCTCCAGGTGGGTGCCGCCCATGTAGGTCGTGCCGGTTCGCCGGTCGACGATCTCGTCGTACGACCCGCCGACAGCGAAGCGCGAGCCGGCGAAGGTGGGATCACGCAGCGGGCCCAGGCCGCTCAGATAGCCGAGATAGACCAGGTTGGTATACTTCACCATCTCGGGAGAGACCTGCGATGCGGGCACGACGAGGGCGGTCAGCAATCCCTCGTCGTTGCGACGGAGCAGCGGCGCGACCACCCGCATGGCATTGCCAATCCCCACCGGGAGATAGTTGAGGCCGAGATCGACATAGCGCGCCGAGCGGTCCGGGTCTCCCGCAGTGAGCCGTTCGAGGTCGGCGGGCGAGTTGACGTCGAACTTGCGGACGAGCCCGGCGATTTCGCCTTCGGCGTCGCGCTCGCCGAAGATGTAATAATCGCCGACGACGATCACGAGGCGACGGCCGTTGGACGTGACCGGCGCCCATAGCGCGCTCGTGCGCGCCGCGCGGAGCGGCGCGTCCACCGGGTCGGGACGGCGCGCCAGCCACCATGTCGCTACGGTGACCAGGATCAGCAGGCCCAGGGCGGCGATCTCGGCGATGCGTCGGCGCGGCTTCGGCGCGGGCGCGGAGGCTTCGCCGGTCTCCGACGAAATGCCGTTGGGTTCTACGACCAAGCGGTAGCCGCCCTTGGGAACCGTCAGGCGAACGGCCTCGTTGGCACCGCCGGCCGCGTAGAAGTCGTCGAGCTTGCGGCGCAGACGGTGGACATGGACGCGGATGGAGGCGTGCTGCGCCGCGTGGGCGGGAGGGCG
>CAXTNG010000049.1:2428-13429 GCA_964245475.1 uncultured Sphingomonas sp.
ATGCTCGTCGGCGCTGCGGCCGAACACCTCGTCGGCGATCTCCAGCTCTTTGGGCACGCGGCCTTCGAGCGAGCAGGCGAGCAGGAAGCGGAACAGCCGCTCCAGCCCCTGCGACCGCCCGAACGCCTCTCGCGTGAGCAGCAGCTCGCCCTGTCGACGCAAGGCGGCGTCGGCGTTCTCGGGTTGGGCAGGCAGCGGCATGATCACGGCATCCCTAGCCGATCATGCCGCCGAACTCGACTGCTCGCATAGCGCTCAGAACGGGTAGCGTCCGGGGCCGCTAGTCATCGTGGTGAGGCGGACTTCCGTAAAATCCTCCATCGAATAGAGCCCCGAGCGGCCCCAGCCGCTGTCCTTGACGCCGCCGACGGGGAGCGCGGCCTCGGAACCCATTGTTGCTCCGTTGATGTGGACGATGCCGGTGTCGAAGCGCTGCGCCATGTCGAAGGCGCGGGCGTGATCGCGGGTCATGATCGCCGCCGACAGGCCGTAGGGCGTGTTCTGCGCGTCGCGCAGCGCCTGCTCGGCGTCGTCGAACTGCTGCACGACGAGCATCGGGCCGAAGGTCTCGTCGCGGCCGCTGGTGCAGATCGCGTCCTCGGGCACATCGGCGAGGATCGTGGGCTGGAACATCAGCCCGTCGTTGGTGCCGCCGCAGACCAGGCGCGCGCCGCGGTCGACCGCATCCTTGATCCGCTCCTGCGTCTGCTGGACCGCCTTGTCGTTGATCAACGGGCCGACGATGACGCTGGGGTCGGTCGGGTCGCCGACCTTGAGCGCGCGGGTCTTGGCCGCGAGCTTGTCGAGGAACTCGTCGTGGATCGCGTGGTCGGCGTAGACCTTGCGCGTGTTCATGCACACCTGGCCCTGGTGGAGGAAGGCGCCGAAGGTGACCGCGTTGACCGCATCGTCGACATCGGCGTCGGCCATCACGATCACCGGATTGAAGCCGCCCAGCTCCATCACCATCCGCTTGAGCGCCGCGCCCGCACGGGCACCGAGGATGCGCGCAGTCTTGTCGGAGCCGGTGAAGTTGATGCAGCGCACCGCGGGGCTCTCAAAGAAGACGTCGGCGATCGGCGCCGCCTGGCCGGGCGCGTGGGTGACGATGTTGAAGGTGCCGGCGGGGAAACCCGCTTCCTCGAGGATCTCCGCGTGGAGCAGCCCGGCGGTGATCGGCGCCTCTTCCGACGGCTTGACCACGGTCGTGTTGCCGAACGCCATCGGCAGCAGGAAGGTGCGCCAGGCGAGATAGAAGGCGCCGTTCCACGGCGTGAAGCCGGCGACGACGCCCAGCGGCTTGCGGGTCACGAAGGCGGTGCGGCCGGGGACGTCGCTCTTCATCACGTCGCCATAGGGAAGATAGCCCCAGCTCGCCGCCTGGCGCAGCATCGCGGCGGACAGCTTCACCTGGAAGGCGGCGAAGGTGCGGCTCGCGCCGCCCTCGATCGCCATCAGGCGGACGGCGTCCTCGAGCCGCGCATCGACGATGTCGGCGGCTTTCAGGAACAGGCGCTGGCGCTCGCCGGGACCGAGCGCAGCCCAAGCCGCGAAGGCCGCTTCGGCAGCGGCGACCGCGGCTTCCGCCTCGGCGCGGCCGCCAGCGGCGATCTCGGCGATCAATTGGCCATTATAGGGGTTGCGGTCGGGGAAGGTCGGGCCGTCGGCGCCAGCCCATTGCCCATTGATGAAATGGCCCCTCGCCGCGACCACCGCGCCAGACATCTCGTTCACCGCCACTCTCCATATCGCTGGACATCGTTCGGCTCCCTTACTAAATGTCGGTTCGTTCCGCAATGGGAGAGACTCATGGCATCGGCATTGACGTTGCCTAGGCTGGTGTTCGGCGCAGGCGCGATCGCCACGCTGCCCGAGGAGCTTGCGGCGCTCGGCGTGAGCCGCCCGCTGCTGATCAGCGACCGCGGGCTGGAGCGCGCGGGCGTCCTCGCCAAGGTGCAGGCGGAAGGCTCCGTTTTCCTCGACGTACCCGAGAACCCGACCGTCGCCGGTGCCGACGCGGCGCTCGCCGCCTATCGCGCAGGCAGCTGCGATGGCGTGGTGGCGCTGGGCGGCGGTTCGGTGCTGGACACCGCGAAGTTCGTCGTGGCGCTCGCCGCCGACCCGTCGCTGAGTGCCGATGACCTGCTCGGCCGGCCCGACCGGATCACCGGTGCCGTTCCACTGGTCGCGATCTCCACCACCGTCGGCACAGGCAGCGACAGCTCGCCCGTATCAGGCCTGCACCGCACAGCAAGCGAGGCCGCGCTTGGCACGCGTCATACCCTGCTCGTCCCGCGAGTCGCGATCTGCGACCCGGACCTCGCGCGCAGCCTGCCGCGGCATCTGATCGCCGCCACCGGCATCGACGCGCTGTCGCATTGCATCGAGGGCTTCTTCGCCGAGCCGGCGCATCCGGTGATCGATGCGCTGGCGCTCGATGGCGCAACCCGCGTGTTCGCGGACATCCACGCCGCGCTGGAGCCGGACGGCGACGAGGCGCGCGCCTCGCTGATGGCGGCGGCGTATCAGGGCGGGGTCGCGATCCACAAGGGACTGGGGCCGGCGCATGCGATCGCGCTCGCCTGCGGCGACCAGCACGTCCATCACGGCACGATAATCGCGGTGGTGCTGCCCCGGACGACCCGCCTGCTCGCGCGCCACCTTCCGGCAAAAGCCGAGCGTCTGCGCCATGCGCTGCGCCTCCCGCTGGATGCCGATCTGGGCCAGGCGCTCGAAAGTCTGATCGCCTCCGTCGGACTACCGGCTTCGCTGACCGCCGCGGGCTACCAGCCTGGGCCGATGGAGCCGCTGCTGGCGATGACCGTCGGAAGTCATTTCAACCGCTCCAGCCCCTATGTGCCCAGCGCGGACGAATATCGCGGCATCCTCGAAGAGGCGCTGGCCTGACCGGTGACGCCGCCGCTATCCCGTCCCGCACCATGACCGATGCGGACACCCAGTGGCGGACACGTAACGTCGGCGCGCTGCTGTTCGCGGCGACGGATCGCTGCGTTCGCCGCAAGCTGCAGGTGCTCGGCGCGCATGGCTACGGCATGATCTCCGACGCGCAGCTCGCGCTGTTCCTGCACCTCGACGGGGAGGGAACGCGGCTCACCACGCTGGCAGAGCGAGCGCGGCTGACCAAGCAGAGCATGGTCGAGCTGGTCGACAAGGCGGCGGTCGCCGGCTTCGTCGAGCGCGCCGCCGATCCCGGCGACCGGCGGGCGAAGGTGGTGCGTTTCACCGCGGCAGGCCGGCGGGCGCTTGACGCGCTGCACCTCGGCATCGCCGCGGCGGAGCAGGAGGTTGCCGACGCGGTGGGGCCGGCGTTCCTGCAGCGGATGCGGGAGGAACTGGGCGCTTATGCCGCCTTGCCGGTGACCGGCACTCACGCCTGGCGCAGCGCCAATATCGGCAGGCTGCTGGCCCTGTCGGCGCGGCGGTTCGCCGGCGAGGCGCTGCGGCTGCTTCAGCACGACGGCTATGCACAGGTGACCGAGGTGCTGCTGACGCTGTTCCGCGTCCTCGACCTCGACGGCACGCGGCTGACCGACCTCGCGGCACGCGCGCATGTCACCAAGCAGTCGATGCGCGAGGCGGTCGATCGTGCCGAGGCGCTCGCGCTGGTGGCGCGCCGCGCCGATCCGCGCGACGGCCGTGCCAAGGTGATCGCCTTCACCGACGAGGGCCGCACGATGCTCGAACACGCCCGGCTGGCACTCGCCGAGGTGGAAGCAGGACTTGCCGGCTTATGTGGCGCGGACTTCGTAGCGAAGATGAAGACGCGGCTTGCCGAATATTGCGGGCTGCCGGCCACGCTCGCCGCAGCCTAGACGCTCGCTTCGCCCAACGTGACCGCCAGCGTCTCGCGGGGCGCCGGCGTGCCGGTGAACTCGGCAGGCCGCCAGCCCTGGAACCGGCGGATGCACAGCACCGTCAGCACCGAGCAGGCGATGAAGCCGATCGCGAGCAGCAGCGCGGGCGCCAGCGGCAACGCCTGGATTGGCAGCTTCATGTCGAGCAGGATGCCGCCGACGATCGGCGCCGCGAGTGCGCCCAGCCGCCCGGCCGCCTGCGTCCAGCCGGTGCCTAGCGAGCGGATCGGTGTCGGGTAGAAGATGCCAAGCAAGGCGGTGATGCCGAGCTGCACCCCCACCACGCAGAATCCCGCGCCCGTGATCACTGCGGCGTGCGCAGCGGGCGACAGGTCCGGGACGGCCATGGCCGCGACCAACGGCGTCCCGGCAAGGAATAGGACCACGAGCGGGACGACGCCCATCCGATCGATGATGATCAGAAGCACGACACCGCTTACCAGACCGCCGATCGAAAACAGCGAGGCGCTGGCGCTCGCCGAGGCGGTGCTCGCCCCGCTCGCCTGGAGCAGGGTCGGCAGCCACGTCAGCGAGAAGAAGTTCGCCATCTGGTTGGCCGCCTGGCAAAGCCACAGCAGCGGCGTGACGAGCAGCAGGTCGCCGCCGAACAGCGGCTTGATCGAGCCGCGCGCGATCTTCGGCGCCTGAACGGCGCGCGCAAAGCCGGTCGTGCCGTCGATCGCCAGATCCGGGCGGAGCTGGCGGGCGAGGCGGCGCACCTCGCCCTCGCGGTCGCCGCGCTCCATCATGTAGCGGATGCTTTCGGGCACAAATTTGAGGCTTGCGAGTGCGACGAGCAACGGCAGCACGCCGCCGACGAGCAGCAGCACCCGCCAGCCGTATTGCGGCACCAGCAACGCACCGACTGCGCCCGGCAGGGCAATGCCGAGCGCCACCCCCATCGCGACGATCACGATCAATCTCCCGCGCAAGCGCCTGGGCACGATCTCCGCAACCAGCGCCACGACGTTGGGGATGACCCCGCCGAGCCCCAGCCCGGTAATAAAGCGCAGCACCATCAGGTCGGCGATCCCCTGCGTCGCCATGGTCGCGAGCGTCGAAACGCCGATCACTGCCAGGCCGGCGACGATCACCCGCTTGCGACCCAGCCGGTCGCCGAACATGCCGAGCAGCGGCCCGCCCAGCATCATCCCGATGATCGCGGCCGAGAAGGCAGGCACCAGCCGCGCCGGCGCGATGTGCCACTCCTTGACCAGCTCGGGCGCGATATAGCCCATTGCCGCCAGGTCGAAGCCGTCGCTGATTAACGTCAGCATCGCCACCGTGAAGAAGGCGAGCGACGTGAAATTCAGCCGCTGCCCGTCGATGACCTCGTCGAGGTCCAGCACCCTGCCCATGCGCTCTCCCGAGCGGAACCGTCCAGCGACCCCGCCATATTGTAGGTTGCTTCGCACGCTGCCGGGTATCGTCGATCGCGGCAAGACGGCGGCAACGCCACGCTCCATGCGGGCAAGCGGCGGATTTCCGCCGATCCCGCGCGCTTACGATGCGTTTGCAGCATCGAAACCAGCAAGATTGCATCGGCGCGAGTGCGCTCTATACCGATGCCGCAACGGCATCGGGAGAGGAGCGATGAAGCTCAGTCATTTGCGCGACGTGCTCGCCGTCGCGGACCACGGCAGCATCCGCGCGGCAGGACGGCGGCTGGGGACGACGCAGCCGGCGATCACGCGCTCGATCCGCGAGATCGAGCAGGAGCTGGGCGTTTCGCTGTTCGAGCGCCATGCCAAGGGCGTCCGCCTGACCGACATGGGCCGCGCGTTCGTGCGTCGGGCGGAGGCGGTGCAGTCGGAGGTGCGGCGCGCCCACGAGGAGATCAACCAGCTCAAGGGCTCGACCACCGGCGAGGTCTCGGTCGCACTGTCGACCGCGACGATCATGAGCATCATGCCGCGCGCGATGACCAGCTTTCGCCGCAAATACCCGGACGCGGTGCTCAAGGTCCACGAGAGCTTCTTCCAGCCGATCGAAAAGGACCTGCTGAGCGGCCGCATCGACCTCTATGTCGGCCCGCTCGACCCGACGACCGGCGCGCCCCAGCTGATGATCGAGCCCTTGTTCGAGAACCACCGGTTGATCGTCGCGCGCAAGGGGCATCCGCTTGCAGGCGCCACTTCGGTCGATGCGTTGGCCGGCGCGCGCTGGGTCCGCCCGACCCTGTCGACTCACATCACCGAGGGCGATTTCGAGGAGATGTTCGCCCGCGCCGGGCTGCCGCGCCCCAACATCGTGCTCAACGCGCCCTCGGCGCTGGCGCACATGCTCGCGGTGGTCAATTCGGACCTGCTGACGGTGGTGCCGCGCCAGTGGATTGATCTGCCGCTGCTCGCCGGCGTGCTCGAGCCGCTGCCCCTACCGCCGCTCTCCGCCGCTCCGATCGCGATCGTACGGCGGAAGGACATGCCGCTGACCCCGATCGCCGAATATCTGTGCGACATGATGCGGCGCGTCGGCGTCCATTACGCACACGAATATGGCGCGGCGCCGCAGGCCTGAGCCGGTCAAGCGCCCATCAGGCCGTTGAACTGCGCCATCGCCGCGATCTCGTCCCCGCGCAGCGCGTCACGGCGGTTGCGGGCGCGATCGACCAGCGCCTCCTCGCCGCCTGCCTCCAGCGCCGCTATCGTCTCGGCGACGAATGCATCGAGCGGCATCGCGCGCGATGCGAGATCCTCGCCTGCGAGCGCGGTGGCGACGAGCGGCGGGGCGATCTCGACCACCTCGATCGTGGTGCTACGCAACGCGTAGCGCTGCGCCAGCACGAAGGAATGGAGCGCCGCCTTGGACGCCGAATAGACCGCGGTCTGTGCGAACGGCAAGTGGGCCAGCATCGAGGTCACATAGACCAGGGTCGCCGAAGGCTGCTGCTTCAGGTGCGGGAGCAGCGCCGAGGTCAGGCGTAGCGGACCGTAGACATTGGTGGCGAACGTCGCGGCGAGCATCGCGTCATCGAGCGGCGCGGCCGCGTCGTCGCGATGCGCGACGCCAGCGGCGTGGATCACGGCGTCGAGCGAGGGATGGTCGGCGATCACCCGCGCTGCGACTTCGGCAATCGAGGCCGGGTCGGCAATGTCGAGCGTCAACGCCGTAATGCCGGGGTTCTCCGCGGCCACCTCGGCGAGCACATTATCCCGCCGTCCGGCAACGATCACCCGGTTGCCGCGGGCGTGCAGCGCCTCGGCGAGCCCGCGGCCGATGCCGGAGCCGCCGCCGGTCACCAGGATTGTGCCATCGGTGATGCGCACCCCTACAGACCCAGCGTCGCGAACGACTGGCGCTCCTCGGCCTGCATACGCGCGTAGGCGGGCACCGCCATCAGCCGCTGCTGCAAGCCATCGAGCAGCGGGAACGGCGCGATGTCGAAGCCCTTGCTGCGCGCGACGTTGAACGCCCAGTCGAGATAGACGTCGACGATCGACACGTCGCCCAGCCACCAGCCGCGCTCGCCAAGCCGCTTCTCGGCATAGCCGAACGACGTATTCGCCAGCTCGCGCGCCTTCTCGCGCACCGGCTCGCCGTCGCCGACGGTCAGCCGCTGCGGATTGGCGAGTCCGCGCACGATCGGGTGCAGCGTGCCGGCGACGAAGGACATGCCGCCGACACCTTCCGCACGCATCCGCGGCGAGGCGTCGGACAACACCCCCGCCTTTGGCCGCAGTGCGTGGACGAGCGTGATGATCGCGCTGTTTTCCAGCAGCGGCTCGCCGTCGACGAGCATGACGGGAATCTTGCCCATCGCCGACACGGCCTTGTACGCGGCCTGCGTCTGCTCGCCGGTGGACGCGTTCACCAGCCGCAGCTCGTAGGGCAGCCCCGCCCATTCGAGCGCGCAGACGCTGACGCGCGAGCAGGCACCGGGGAAATGGTAGAGGATCAGCTCGGGATCGGTCATTCTCGTCTCCTTGTGGCCGCTCACAGCTTCAGCTTGCCGGTCACGCCATAGGTGCGCGGCGGCTGTGCGTAGGACACCGGATAGCCGATCGCCTGGCTGGTCGCGTTGTTGAGCACCTTTTCGTCGAACAGGTTGCGCCCGAAAATCGCCAGCGAATAGCGGCTATCCGGAGAACGCCATTCGAGCGATGCGTTGAGCAGGGTGTAAGCGTCCTGGGTCAGGAAGTTGTCCGCCTCGATCTTATAGTCGCCGTTGTAGTTCGCGGTGACGTTGGCGTGCAGCGTCCCGAACGACACGGCGTGCTCGTAATCGGCGGCGAGTGTGCCGGCGAACTTCTGCGACTGCGGGATGCGGTTGCCGCTGGCGTTCACCACGATCAGCGTCGCGCCGCCGGTCGCCTTGGGGATGCTGCCGACCGCATTGGGGTAGGATGTGAATTCGGCGTGGAGCACCTCGAAGCCGCCGTTGAAGCTGAGCTCGGACGTCGCGCGCGCGGTGAAGTCGACGTCCACGCCGTAGAGCCGCGCCTTGGCGCCGTTCACCACCGATTGCGCCAGGTTGACGAACTGCGTCACCTGCAGGTTGTTATAGTTGTAATAGAAGCCACCGAGGTTGAGCCGCACCCTGCGGTCGAGCAGCTCGGTCTTGAGCCCGGCCTCATAAGCATCAAGCCGCTCGGGCAGATAGGCCGGGTTGGCGGGGTTGAGGATGTTGAACCCGCCGCTCTTGATGCCGCGGTTGTATGAGACGTAGCCGAGCACGTCCGGGGTAAACTGGTGGTCCAGCGCGATCCGCCATGTCGGCTTGCGGATGGTCAGCGCGGCAGGGTTGAACAGGACGGTCGGCGCGGGCGGGATGCCTGCGGTAACGACCCGGCCGGTCAGCTCGCGCTTCTCGTAGGTATAGCGCCCGCCGAGCGTCAGCGTCGTGTTCGGCGCGAACCTGATGCCGACCTGGCCGAACGGCGCGACCGACTCGGTGCGCTCGGTGCCGAAGGTCTGCGTGGTCCGCTGCGGCGTCGCCGAGACCGGAGCGGTGTAGGGCGGGAAGAAGGGCGGGAAAAACTGGCGCAGGATAGGCTGGTTGCCGAAGCGGTTATGGTAATAATACAGGCCCATCGTGTAGGTGATCGCGCCCAAATTGTCGGAAACGAGCTGCAGCTCCTGGGTGAAGGAGCGGTTCTGCTGGTCGCCCGGCTTGACGCCCACATAAAAGATCGGGATGCCCGCCGGCACGTCGTCGAACAGATAGCCGGTGCTGCCGCGCCGATAGGCGGTGATCGACACCAGCTTGGCATAGCCGAAATCCTGCTCCACCGTCATGCTGGCGCCGCCGCCCTTGAACGTCGCGAACGGATCGACGGTCGAGTAGGTGTCCTGCTTGCCATAGCCGCCCGGAAGCGGCCGGATAAAGGACGTGCCACGGTACGGCACGAAGGTATAGGTGAAGGTCTTGCGGTCGAGATAGTCGCCGATCAACAGGATCGACGTGTTGGGACCCGGCTCGAGCAGCAGCTTGCCGCGCAGCGTCAGCGCGTGCGCGAGGCGGAACGTGTCGTTGCCCGTGGTGAAGTTCTTGCCCCAGCCGTCGCCCTGATGTGCGTAATCGGCGGAGATGCTGGCGGCGATACCCTGCGCTAAACCGCCGGAGAGGAAGACCCCGCCGCGGAACGTGGCGTAATTGTCGATCTCCGCCTTGGCCTGAACCTGCAGCTCCTGGCTCGGCCGCCGGGTGGTGATCTGGATCACGCCGCCGGTGGCGTTGCGCCCGAACAGCGTGCCCTGCGGTCCCTTCAGCACCGCGACCTGCTCGACGTCGGGCAGCTCGCGGTTGCCGTCGTTCTGGTTGGGCAGGTAGACGCCGTCGATGTAGAGCGCCACCGGGTTCTCGACGACGTTGCTCGACGTGCCGATGCCGCGCAGCGAAGGTTGGAAGGCCGCGCCGCCGGACGTGCGCGTGGTGAGGCCGGGCGCCACCGTCGCCAACGTCGTCACGCTGGTGACGCCGGCGTTGGCAAGCTGCTCGCCAGTCACCGCGGT
The DNA here is from genome assembly GCA_964245475.1 of uncultured Sphingomonas sp. Taxonomy (GTDB): domain Bacteria; phylum Pseudomonadota; class Alphaproteobacteria; order Sphingomonadales; family Sphingomonadaceae; genus Sphingomonas. Next base: position 12,256 of record CAXTNG010000049.1, read on the forward strand.
GATTACGATGGGCACCTTCTGCAGATTCTCGGCGCGGCGCTGGGCGGTCACGACGATGTCGCCGACCTGGGTGCTGGCCGCTTGGTCCTCGGCGTCCGCCGCAGGCGCCTCGGCGCCCGTCGGCGGCTGCGCAGCCTGTTCCTGTGCGGCCGCCGTCGCCGGATGCATCAGCAGCGGCAGTGCGGACGCGCACGCCATCAACCCGAGAATCGTCTTCGGCATCGTTCCATCCCTCCTGATCGTCCGGCTGCTGCCGGTCCTCGTTGTCGTCGGCGTCTACGCGGTCACTGGAACCCGTTCATCGACAGGGGTAGCGGCATCGCCGTCCCGCTCCGCCGCGATCAGACGGTCGAGCATGCGGCGCGCCTCGACCGCGGCGGTGTCGGCCTTGAGCGCGATCGACCAGCTGTCGCCGCGCTTGTCGATGACGCGCTGCTGCGCTTCCAGCACCGCCTTGTCCTCCTCGAACGCCTCGCCGACGCCGGCGAAGAACAGCGCGTCGGCCTCCGCGTCGCCGAGCGCATGAGCGCGCACCGAGCCCCAGAAATAATTGGTGGTGGTCGCCGTCTCCGGCGTCATCGCATTCATCACCCACAGATTGAGGCCGTGCGCGTACCCGCCGTCGAGCGCGCCGGTGCCGACCTCGGCGCCGCCGGTGTGGATGATGACGAAGCAAGGCGCGATGAAGTCGATGATCGAGAAGCGGTCGAGGTTGACGCCTTCGGGCAGCACGCCCGACTTCCGGTAGAGCGGCGGCTGGGGCACGTCGGGTACGAGACGGATGGCGCGAACACCGTCGCCGGTCTTGGTGACGGTCAGCTTACCCTTCTCGCCAAACGCGGCGTTGCCGATCGTGCTGGTGTGGACGTAGCCGACGTGGCTCAGGTCCATCAGATTGTCGGTGACGAGCTTGTAGTTGGCGCGGACGTGATTGGTCTTGCCGACGGTGGCGTGCTTCGGGCTCTCCATCAATCCGAAGTCGGGGACCAGCGCCGGGTCGGCGAGCGCGGACTCGCCCATCCATGCCCAGACCCAGCCGTAGCGCTCGAGCGCGGGATAGGACCGGACGCGGGCGGTGGGCGGCACGAACGACTGGCTCGGCGCGCGGATGCAGCGCCCGTCGCCGCCGAACAGCATGCCATGATAGCCGCATTGCAGCCCCTCGGCCGTGACG
>CAXTNG010000049.1:13439-14770 GCA_964245475.1 uncultured Sphingomonas sp.
CGCCGCGCTCCCCCTCTGCCGGGCCTGGGCGGAGCGACAGCGCCAGGTCACGTGCCGCGCCGCCGGCCTCCATCCCCGCGACCCGCCCGTCCGGCTGCCGGTAAACGACGACGTCCTCCTCCAGCATCGTGATGGCCACAGGCTTGTCGACGACATCGCGCGACCACGCGGCGACGTACCAGGCGTTGCGAAGATACACGGACGGGCTCCTAGCCTGCGGTGACGGTCAGCGGATCGGGATCGATTCCACGCCCCGCTCGCCGCTCTCCGGGCACAGCTTCACCTCGCTTTCGGACTCGCCGGCCTCCAGCCGCTTGCGCAAGTCCTGCGGGTCGTAATCGACGCCGATCGGATTTCGCGCGAACTGCTCGGTGAAGAAAAACTCGCCCGCCTCTTCGACCGTGTCGTAATTGTCGACCTGAAACTCCAGCTGGTTGCCGTCCGGATCGCCGTAGTAGAGCGACGTGGTCGGGCCGTGGTTCACCGGCCACAGCGGCTCGATCCCCTGCTCCTTCAGCCGCTCGTAATTGCCGAGTAGCGTCTCGAGGTTCTCATAGGTGAAGGCGACGTGGTGCATGCCGACCTGCCCGGCAGGCTGCTCGGCGAGGTTGGGGATGTTGATGAACGCGATGCGGTGATGCTCGTCGTCATAGGCGAGGAAGGCGATCTGATCGCTCTCGAACGCCGTCGTTGCGTTGAACACCGTCCGGTACCAGGCGAGCATCTCCTGGAAGCGCGACGTGCGGAACACGACGTGCGCCAGCTTGATCGGCGGCTTGATCGCCGACGGGGCGGCGGGTGCGTTTGCGGCTGCGGTTGCCATCGGTTCCATGCTCCTAAGTGCCACGCGGCATCGAATCGGCTATCTTCGCCGGCGCGCCATCATACCAGATACGACCGGTCCTGCTGCGATGCCGCTGGTGCATCGTACGCCTAGAACTTCGCCGACGCGCGCACGCCGTAGGTGCGCGGCGGGGCGAAGCCGGCCACCAGCGAGTTCACCAGCGGCGTCGTCGAGGAATAAGCGACGGTGCGGTTGTTCTCGATGTTGCGCACGAACGCCGCGATCGACCAACTGTCATCCGATGGACCGAACGACACCTGGGCATTGCTCCGCCACACGCTCGGCAGGTTCTGCTCGGGCAAATAGGTGAAGCCGATGAAGCGCCGGCCGCGATACTGCGTGTCCGCCTGCGCGACGATCTCGAAGTCGCCGAGCGGGATCGTCTGCTGCGCGCCGAAGTTCAGCGTCCATTTCGGCGAGTTGAATGAGTCGAAGCCCGAGCAGTTGATCGTGTAGACGTTGGTCGCCGCGTCCAGCGTGTAGGGAC
>CAXTNG010000050.1:0-10118 GCA_964245475.1 uncultured Sphingomonas sp.
CGGTTACATCGGCCTCGACCAGACGTCGTCGGTGCTGATTCCCTATTACATCTTCTACCGCGATGGTAAGGCCGACATCAACGGCGCCGACGTCGGCATTCCGATCGCCGGCCCGTACACGATGTTCAACAATTACGAGGCGCAGCAGCGGATCAAGTCGACCAACCTGTCGCTCAGCGTCAATTACGACCTCGGCAGCGTGCGGCTGCGGTCGATCACCGGCTACACCAAGTTCAGCGCCTTCCGCACCCGCGACGCCGACAACACCAACGCGCCCAAGGGCATCGGCTATTTCATCACCAAAGACAAGGCGTTCAGCCAGGAGTTCCAGATCCAGTCGGCCGACAAGCTGAGCCCGCTCCAATACACCGCCGGCGTCTATTATTTCAATGACGAGGTGCCGGACGCCTATATCGGGCTGGAGAACCGCGGCTACACGACCGCTGGTGCGATCGCGAGCGGCGGCTATCCGATCTACTTCAACAATTACTCCTATTCGCCGCTCGTCAACTATGGCGCGCCGCTTGCGGGCAACATCGCCTCGCAGCTGGTCACCGCGGCGCGCAACGACACGGTCAACCCGCTGACCTTCCTGAAGACCGTCTCGAAGGCGGCGTACCTCCAGGCGTCGTACACGTTCGCGCAAAAGCTGACCGTGACCGGCGGCATCCGCTACACCGAGGACAAGAAGACCTTCTACTCGGCGCTCCAGCAGGGCGCGACCGGCGGCAATTTCGCCTTCTCGCCCGGCTTCGGCATTGCGCCCACGCTGAACTTCAACCGGACGTGCGATGGCTATACCGCGGCCGACCCGTCCTCGACCGCTACGAACGTCGCGCAGGCGCTGCTCACGCGCTGCGGGAAGGACACGTTCAAGTTCTTCACCTATCGCGCAGCGGTAGACTACAAGATCGACAACGATCACCTGCTCTACGCGAGCTTCAACACCGGCCGCCACGCCGGCGGCTTCAGCTATTCGCCGCGGCCGGGCCAGACGACGCTCAACCCGGTTGAGACAGAAAACGTCGAGGCGTTCGAGATCGGGTCGAAGAACCAGTTCCTCGACCGGCGGCTGCAGGTCAACATTGCCGCCTTCTACAACCACTATACCGACCTGCAGGTCTCGGTCAGCTACCCCAACCCGGTGCTGCCGGGCAGCGTCTCGACCTATTCGCAGAACGGCCAGACCAACAGCACGCCGGGCGTCGAGGTCGAGATCGTCGCCAAGCCGACCCGTGCTTTGACCCTGAACCTTGCCGTCAACTACATGCACGCGCGCGACAATCCCGTGGCGGTCAGCGGCGCGTCGAGCAACAACCTGTGCACGATCGGCACCTCGGCGTCATGCCCGCTGGTCGGCATCGGCCTCGGCGGCGGGCTGTTGCCGAACCCGGTCAGCCACCCCGAGCTGTTCCAGCTGATCTCAGGCACGACGACGAGCTTCAACACGCTCGCCTACAACCGGAAGGCGGAGGTGCAGAACCAGCCCGACCTGACGATCCAGGCGGGCGCGTCGTACGACGTCGACCTCGGCGGCAGCGGCCATGTGGTCGGCGAGGTGCAGACCTATTACAACGACGGCTTCCTGCTCTTCGTCAACACGCCCAACTACCGGCAGAAGAGCTATACCAAGACCGACCTGCGCCTGACCTATTTCCTGCCCGGCAATCATTTCTCGCTGCAGGGGTTCGTCGAGAACGTCGAGAACAAGGCGGTCCTGAACCGCGTGACGTTCAGTACCTACACCTACGACGGCAATTTCGAGGCGCCGCGGACCTATGGCGCGCGGCTCGGCTACAAGTTCTGATCCGGGCCGGCGACGGTCCGGGTGTGCAGCTAGAGCAGGATAACATGATACTGGCCCCACTATCCGTTCGTCCTGAGGAGCCGCTGAGCGAAGTCGAAGCGGCGTCTCGAAGGACAGGGTGTGAGGCAATGTCCTTCGAGACGGGCCTTCGACAAGCTCAGTCCCTCCTCAGGACGAACGGATCAATCTCATGTCGTCGCACTCTGGGAAGCAGGTGACGGGAATGGCAGGCGACACGATACCGGTGGGGCACGAAGGTCTGCCATTCACGCTCCCCGACCGCCCGGCGGTCACGCGGCTGCGCCATGTCGACGCGGCCTTGCTGCTCGCGCCCGCAGGCAAACGGACGCAGTCGCTCGACGGATTCGGCGACGAGTTCGTCGACATCGTCGACTATATCTATCGGATCACGCACTGGATCTGGGTCGATCGTGCGCTCGGCATGATTTACGATTATTACGATCACGTCTCGACGGTCTACACCCCTTACGGCGTGACGCGGACGGTCGAGGAGGTGGTCGCCTCGACGGCGGCGATGATCAACGCCTTCCCCGATCGCGAGAGCCATTTCCTGAACGTCGCCTGGTCCGGCGACGACGTGCAGGGCTTTTATACCTCGCATCTCGGCTTCTCGCGGATGACCAATCGCGGACCGACCGTCTATGGCCCGGCGACGGGGCGCACGGTTGTGATCCGCACCGTCGCGGACTGCATCAGTCTGAACAATCAGATCCACACCGAATGGCTGGTGCGCGACAATGGCGCGATGGTGCGCCAGCTCGGCTTCGACCGGCACGACGTGGCGCGGCGGCTGGCCGAGCGGGCGGAAACCGACGCGCTGCCGGAATCGCCAACCCCGCGCATGTACGGCCAGCAACCGCCGCGGCCGCTCGACCTGCCCAAAGAGACCGCCGAGCAGTACATGCGCCATTTCTTCCACGACGTGTGGAATCGGCGCCGGCTCGATCGGCTGGTCGAAGTCTACGCGCCAGGCGCGATCGCGCATTCGGGCGGCGGCCGCGTCGCGGTGGGCGTGCGCAACATCAGCGCGCTGGTGATCGCGATCCTCACCGCGATCCCCGACGCCGTGATGCAGGTCGAGCACGTCACTTGGGCGGACGAGACCGATGGCGTGATCGTCGCGGTGCGTTGGCGGCTGGAGGGCAGCACGCAGGCCGGCGGCTTGCTCGGTGACGTGCCGTCGGGGCAGCCGGTCGCGATGATCGGGATGAGCCATTTCCGCTTTGACGGCGGCAGGATCGTCGAGGAATGGACGCTCTTCGACGAGGTCGGCGTGCTCGTCCAAGCGTATCGCGCGCAGGCGCAGGGCCGGTAGGTGGCGACGCTGGCCGCCGCCGCGCCGCTGGCACCCGAAACGCTCCCGCATGCGCGCGACTTGGGTTTGGCACGGCGGCTCACCGCCTATCTGATCATGCTCGCGGGCTATTTCTTCTACTGCTACAACTTCCTCGTCCTCGATTACGTCCGTCCGTACATGATCTCGGACTTCGGGATCGACCTTCGCGCGACCGCGAACATCTCCGTCATCGGCAACATCTTCGTGACGATCGGGTCGCTGGCCGCGGCGCCGATCCTGGCCCGCTACGGCCGGCGCTTCAGCCTGACCGGCATCGCCTTCGGCATCGGCCTGTTCGCCGTCGCGATGGCGGTGACGCGCTCGATCGGCAGCCTGCTCGCGATCCGGGCCCTCATAACGTTGTGCCTCGGCGCCTATTATGTCGCGGGCATCAACCTGACGGTCGCGCTGTTCCCGCCGCACCAGCGCGCGAAGTTCGCCGCGGTCAATTCGGCGATGTTCTCCGCCGCGGAGATCATCATCGGCCTGCTTGGCGCCAGCCTAGGCGAGGAGCATTGGCTGTGGATGCTGTGGCTCGGCGCGGTGCCGCTGCTGCTCTCGCCGCTGATGCTGCTGCTCATTCCCGACGACCGTGGCTATGTGGCGTTCGGCGCGGGCGAAGTTCCCGACGTGCCCTCGGGCGGCTGGGGCGAGATGTTGTCGGCGAAGTGGCGACGCTTCACTTTGTCGTGCATTCTCGTATCCGGGCTGAACTTCACCGGCTACCAGCTCTTCTCCAGCTTCATCACCGTCTACCTCAAGAACGACCGCGGCTTTCCCGCCGCAGAGATGGGGGCGATCGTCGCGATGACCGGAGCGGGCTCGCTGCTCGGCGGGTTCTTCTGGGCGTTCATGGCGGACCGGTTCGGCCGGCGAACCAATTCCGTCGGTTTCGTGCTCGTCGCTGCGGCGATCGGCCTGTTCCTGATCGCGCCCAATCAGCTGCTGCTGCTCAACGTCATCGCGTTCGCCTATGGCGTGGGGCTGAGCGCGGCCTATTGCTGGGGAATCTATTTCACCGAAATCTTCCCGATCCGGCTGCGTCCCTATGGCGCGGCGCTGTTCCACGGCGGCCACGTCATCTCGCTGATCGCGCCGCTGATCGCCGCCGAGGCGGCGGTGCGGTGGGGGCTGGGCGTGGCGATGACGCTGGCGCCGGTGGCGTTCCTGGCTGCCGCGGCGGTCTGGTTCTCGCTGCCCGAGACCTTGCGCACCGGGCTTACCTATCGGGGCTGGGAGCCAGAGGCGCGATGAGCGGGCCGGACATCGATCGCCGGAGCGCGATCGCGCTGGCGGTGGGCGCCGCCGGGACGGGGCGGGGCGGCCGCGCCGCTGGAACGGCGATCGCCGGACGCGCGGCCGGCGCGCCAGCGATCGCCCGGAACCTGCCCGACGTCGTGGTGATCGGCGCGGGAGCGTTCGGCGGCTGGACCGCCCTTTGCCTGCGCGAGCGCGGCGCGAAAGTGACGCTGGTCGACGCTTACGGAGCCGGCAACCCGCACGCCTCCTCGGGCGGAGAGAGCCGCAACCTCCAGTTCGCTTATGGTGACAACGAGGTCTACACGCTTTGGGCAAAGCGGGCGTGGACGACGTGGCAGCGGCGCCAGGAGGAGTTCGGCCGGCGGCTGCTTCACCCGAGCGGCAGCCTCAGAACCCGGCCGAAGGACGTTCTGAACGTGAGCGCGCGCACGTTCGACCGGCTGAAGCTGCCTTACGAGATGCTCGACGGGCGCGAAATCCGCCGCCGCTGGCCGCAGCTCCTGTTCGAGGACGGCGAGCTCTCCTTCTACGAGAAGGATTCGGGCGTCGTGAAGGCACGCGACACGATGATCGCGGTCTCCGAAGCCTTCGCACGCAAGGGCGGGACGATCCGGCTGGGTTACGCCACACCTGGCCCGAGCCGGGGCGGACGGCTCGAGAGCGTCGCGGTCGATGGCGAGGCGCTGTCGGCGGGCACCTTCGTCTTTGCGTGTGGGCCGTGGTTCCCGAAGCTGATGACGCCGCTGCTCGGCGACAGGATCAGGGTTCCCCGGCGCGAGCTGTTCTTCGTGGCGCCGGCGAGGGACGACCATCGCTATCGCTGGGAGCATGTCCCCTATCTGTCCGACGCGACCGTCTACAGCTCTTCGGACATCGGCGGCGGCTACAAGATCGCACCGACCCTGCGCGGCGTGCCGATGGACCCCGACGACGGCGACCGCCTGCCGACGCCGTTCCTGCTCGATCAGGTGCGGGCGTATCTCGCGCGGCGCCTGCCGGGCCTCGTCGGGCGGCCGATCTTGGCGAGCTATGTCTGCCAGCTCGAGCGCACCGCGACCGACGACTATATCATCGATCGCCACCCCGGTTTCGCCAATGCCTGGTTGGCGGGCGGCGGCTCGGGGCATGCGTTCAAAATGGGGCCTGTGCTGGGCGAGCGGATTTCGGGGCTGGTGCTGGGCGCCGAGCTGTCGGGCGCCGAGCGGGCAATGTTCGACCTCGCCGCGCATGGCCCGGTGCCCGAAGGCGAAGGCTGGTAGTCAGCGATAGGTCTGGACGAGCACGGCCACCTCGTCGAACAGCATCCATTCTTCCACGACACGGCCCCCCGCCAGGCGCAGGTGGCTGATCCCCGTCATCGAGACGGGTCGGCCGGCCGGGCATGCGCCGAGGAAGCCGCCGGGCCGGCAATACCCTTCCAGCACCCAGCGCACCGCGACGATCACGCCGTCCGCCTCGTCGGACCAGCAGACATGGTCGACCCGCAGCACGCCGTCCGGGATGGCGGCAAGGATGTGAAGCACCAGCCGCTGGCAGTCGCGGATTCCCTTCGCCTTGCGGCCGCCTCCAGCGTGGACAATCACGTCGTCGGCATAGTGGCGCCCGAGCCAGTCCAACCGACGCAGCGTCCAGGTCTCGTGGAACAGCGCCGTTGCCCAGCCCTCGACGGTCGACCGGTCGACGTCGAGCGGTGCGCGCGGCACCTGGCCGACCAGCCGGGTGTCCGGCGAGACGACCATCGGCTCCGCGACCGGATCGGTGGCGATGCGCCGGGCGACCTCATGGCGGTCAAAGCCCAGTTGACGTACCACCGCGCCGTTGTCGCACACCAACCATCCGGTATGCACGCGGTTGTCTCGGCTCAAGCAATCGGCGGCGAAATGGGCCGACACGCGCTGGCCGGTCTCCGGGCCGAAGCGCGTGTCGCCGAGGTTGGTCGCGCAGCCGTGGCCGAGGTGCGAGGTGTGAAAGCCGCGTTGCTCGTCTCCACTCCAGGCGACGTTCAGGTGGGTGATCTCGCCATCCGGCCAGGCATTCAGCGCGGCGACGGTGCCGGCCACGATCTCCTCGACAGAGCGGACGATGCCGTAGGCTCCGTAGATGGTGCAGGACGCATCGCAGGTGTCATAGATGGAGCCGATTGCGCGATCGGCCCACATCGTGTCGGTGACGCGCACGACATGGTCGACGATGCCGGCGGAGCGTTCCTCGACGCTGGTTATCGCGTGCGGCGGCGCCTCGACGCCGGCCTCGACCCGCAGCCGCGTCGCCTGCGGTTGTTCGGGCAGGATGAAGGGCAGGGTGGGCGCGGGCACGACCGTCAGCCTAGCATCCGTCCCTTCGCGATCAAGCCGCATTGACTGCGTAAGCATCATGCCCCAAGTTTTCGAGGCAGGCGAGGAGGCGGCATGCCCACGCAAGACTTCAGCAGCGAGAAGGCGGTCGTCCGCCGCATGATGGACGACATGGCGGGCCTGATCAGATGCAGGCCGCGCTGGAGCGCCATGTCTCGCCCGACTGGATGTGGCGCGGCATGCACCCGTTCCACATCCTCCACGGCGCCGAGGATGTTGCCGCGCGCTTCTGGGCACCGCTCGCCTCCGCGCTCCGGCCGCTCCAGCGCCGCCCCGACATCTTCATGGCCGGCCTCAACCAGATCGACAATTTCCAATCGGTCTGGGTCGTGCAGATGGGGCATCTCATGGGCCTGTTCGACGCGCCGTTCCTCGGCATCCGTCCGACCGGCAAGATGGCGTTCATGCGCTATGTCGAGTTCGACCGGGTGGAGGACGGCCGCATCGTCGAGACGGCTATGTTCTTCGATATTCCCCAATTGATGATCCAGGCCGGGCAGAATCCGTTCCCACCGGAAACCGGCGCGCACGTGATCCAGCCGGGTCCGATGACTCACGAAGGACTGATGTGGGGTCCGCAGAACCCGGCGCTCGGCACCGAGACGCTCGCCGCGATTAACCGCATGCTCGACAGCATGCGCGACCGCGACACGCCCTATCCGGAGCGCCTGGCGCGCGACTGGCATCCGGGCATGATCTGGTGGGGACCCTGCGGGATCGGCGCGACCTACACGATCGAGCGGTACATCCTACAGCATGCCCGTCCCTTTTCGGACGCGCTGTACGCCGAACGCACCTTCAACGGCCACCTCTGCAAGCTGGCAGAGGGGCATTTCGGCGGCTTCTTCGGCTGGCCGAACCTTACCCTGCGCAACGCCGGCGGCTTCATGGGCATGACGGAGGGCCGAGTGCTCGCGGACATGCGAGTCGTCGATCTCTACCGGGAGCAGGACGGAAGGCTCGCCGAGAACTGGATTTTCATCGATATGCTCCATTACCTCAACCTGCAGGGGCTGGACGTGCTCGCGCGCAACCAATGGCTCGACTATGTCTCCGGCGAGCACCGCACCGACTGGCAGTACCGCTTCAGCAGCAACGGCAAAGCGTGACGACCGTTACCTCCGTCTCGGGCGCTGTCACAGCAATGTACCGCTGGTAAGCGGGTCGGTGTGGCGCGGCCCGGTCGCACGGACAAACGGCAAGCGATCAGCCCCAAGGCGCTAGAACACCGCGTGGTCACCGCGCTCGGCGACGGCCTCGCCCCGGATCAGCCGCGCATAATGATCGAGCAGGGACTCGGAACCCGTGGCTGGCGTGGCGGCCGCATCGTAGCGTCCGGTCACCGGATCGAGGACAAGCATGGACTCCGTCGCGTAATAACGTCCGATCCGCGCGAGTTCGGCCTTTTGGGCCAGCGGCGGCACCAGTCGCCCGAGCGTCGCCAGCACCCCGATGATGACGTCGAGCAGCGCCACCGGCACCTGCGTGAAGCGCGGCGGCCGGCCGAGCAGCGCGAACAGCCGCTCGCCCTGCATTCTCGGCGTGATCGCCTCGCCGGGTCCGCCGATCGGCAGAATGCGGTTGCGGCGGCTTGGGTCGTCGACGCAATCCGCGAGGTAGGCGCCGAGATCGTCATCGCTGATCGGCTTGCAGGCGGTCAGCATTCCGTCGCCGAACACCAGGAACGGCTTGCCCTTCTTCACCCGCTCGACCTGGCCCGAAAGCGACTTGAAGAAGGCGGTGGGTCGCACGATCGTGTAGTCGAGCCCAGAGTTGACCAGATCCTCTTCGAACGCGAGCTTGGCCTGCTGGAAGGCGAGGAGCGGCTTCTGGACGCAGATCGCGGAGAGCAGGATCATGTGGGTGACGCCGGCGATCCTGGCCGCTCGCAAAGCGCCGACGTGCGCGGCGTGATCGATCCGCCATGAATCTCCGGGCGTTCCGGTGCGAGAGGCGAGGCACGAGACCAGCACATCGAAGCGCTCGCCTCGAAAGCCGTCGCGTAGCAGTGAGGCGGGATCGGTCACGTTGCCGAAGCGGAGCGCGGCTCCGGCGAGCATGTCGCTCTCGATCAATCGCGGCGGTTGACGCGCCGAGGTGCCCGGCCTGACGAAACAGACAACCTCGTGCCCGCGGGCGACCAGCGCCCACACCGTCGCGCGACCGATGGTCCCGGTGCCGCCCAGCACGAAGACACGGCGCCGACCGCCGCCGCCCGGCTCGCCTTGCGGTCCGATCGAACTATCAACCCGCAGGTCATCGCCTGGTTGAACCGCGCCGAGGTCGCTCACTGCGCGGCGACCTTACCGAGCGGCTTAAGGAAATAGACGACGCGCTCTGTCTCGATGAACCCGATCGTCCGGTACACGGCATGAGACTGTTCATTGTCGAGCAGCGCGTCCGAGGCCAACTCGCTGCATCCGCGCTCGCGGACCCATTGCTCGACCGCGGTGACCAGGGCACGCGCGATGCCACGTCCGCGGGCATGCCCGCGGACGTACAGGCCTTCAAGGAAGCCCACCGGCGAGGTCGAGCAGCCGTTGACATAGTCGTGACGGAGCGACGCCTCGGCAAAGCCGACCGCCTCCGTATCGGCGCGGGCCAGGAACGCGACGAGGCGCTGAGGCTGCGCCAACGCGGCAGCCGCAAAATCCTGATGATCCTCGCAGGCGCCGTCCGGCCAGAGCTCGGCGCGGAGTATCGCCCAGTCGGGCAGGTGGCCTTCGCTGCAGATCTCGATCGTCGCGGCAGGTCTCTGGCTCATTCGGCGTTCCATGAAGGTCAGCCTAGTCCTCAGCGGCGATCATCCGCAAACCCGGATCTCTGCGACGGCTGCCAGACCAAGAAGATCCTCCGGGTCGTCTACCCATAGGTCAGCGGCTGACGACACCGCGCTCGTGCCCGATGTCCGACGTTTCAGCCGGACATGACTCGAGCCGTGTCGCCAGTGTCTCGTGAGTAGAAAGTGCCCACCGCTCGTCTGCCTCCAACATCACCGCGCTCAAAATGCTTGTTCGATAAGCTCCGGTATCGATGCCGATCCGGTTCAATCTGCTGGTAATGCCTTCATCGCCGACCGAATGTCCGTGCACGACGACGTTGCCGCCATGATCGGCGTCGCTTTGCAGGAATTCCTCGCGGATCCACAACAGGTCGTCCGGTGTCTGCAGATCGATAGTAACTCCGGGCCGGATGCCGGCATGGACGAACACGTAATCGCCGATACGACGCAGCAGAGGTCGGCTGGCAAGCCATGCGAGCGTTTTCGCTGGGATCTGCGCTTTTTTTTTAATTATTAGGTGTCGAGAGTGTTCTTTAGGTAATTTGTCGTCGGCAACGC
>CAXTNG010000050.1:10128-14530 GCA_964245475.1 uncultured Sphingomonas sp.
TTTTAGCTGCGATTTGCGCGCGTGCTGCCCAAACCAACTCGCGAGAGGGGCCTTTCGCTACCAGTTCGTCGGCAACGCCCCAGCTGGACAAGGCCGCGTCGCCGCCGCTGCGCAGCCATAATGACAGCGCCAGGAAATCGCCGGCAAGTGCGTCCACGAGCATCGCCTCGTGATTGCCCTTCAAAACGACGAAGCGGTCAGTCCGTCCGGAAAATTGCATGCAGCGGCGAACGATCTCCGCTGAATGCGGCCCGCGATCGATGATGTCGCCAACGCAGACGAGCGTGACGCACGCAGGGAGCCGGCGGGCGTTGTCTTGTCGAATGAGGCTGACGAGCTGTTCCAGCAGATCAAGTCGACCGTGAACGTCGCCGATCGCGTATACCCGTTCTCCCTCGGGTATGCGCGGCACTCCAGTTGGCGAGGCGCCGCGAGGCCGAGTGCTACCCCTGCTCATGGCGCTTTTCTCGCCCCGTCAGAATTCCAACCCCAAGCTCAACCCTCCAGAGGTCTCGGCGGCGCCGCTGAAGAGGCCGACGGTCGCAGAGACGGTCAGGCGGACCTTGCTGTCGGCCAATCTCGCCGAAACGCCGCCAAACAGTTCGCTCAAGCGCCGACTCGTGTCAGGACAAGGGCATTGACCTTGGCACCCGCGTCGCGAAGAGTGTCTACCGCCAGCCTGGTCGCCCGTACTGGCGTCTTTCGCCAGCGTGCGATCATCAAGGTCATATCTGCGAAGCTTGCGAGCGTGGCCGCCTCCGCGAGCGCCAACGCCGGCGCGGCGTCGAGCACGACCAAGTCGTAACTGGCAGAGGCCTGACGGATGAGCTGCATCATTTCGTCGGAGCCGACCAGCCCGTTCACCGCAGGTCCGCCTTCCCTGCTGCCGAGGACCCAAGCACCGGAGGGCAGGTCGCGGCTCAGCGCATCTTTCAGCTCGACCTTGCCCTCGAGAACATCGACCAAAGTATTATTGGGATGACGTACGAGCAATCGGCTCGCCGCAGGCAGACGCACATCGCAGTCGATGAAGAGAACGCGCATGCCCGCGAGCGCTGCGGATCGCGCGAGACCGATTGCGACGGTCGTCTTTCCTTCCTCGGCAACGGCTGACGAAACGACGATGGATCGGGGGCTTTCTTCACCTCGACCGATGCCAAGGCCAAGGAGGATGCTCCTGAACGCCATACGAAAGCTGGACGTATTCTCGGCAACGATAAGATCGATTGGATTTATCCAGGCGTCGCGTGCATCAAGGACCGCGGCTGTATCGGGCACTACCCCGATAACGGGGATGCCCAGCTTGCGTTCTGCTGCCCGCCGAGTGTGAATTGCCGAGGTCAGCCGCTCGCGGAACAGAACGGTCGCGGCTGCTGCTGCAACTGCGGCAAGCAAGCCTCCTACCGCAAAAACCCAAGGTTCCGGAAAATCGCGCTCCCTAGGCACGGCCGCCCGCGCAATGACGTAGGCGCCCGCCGATGCGGGACGCGCCACCACAAGCCGTTGCAGACTGCCGTCCAACGATGAGTGCCGGCGCGCTGCGGCTTGTGCTGCTGAATCCAGTACGCGTTGCTGCTCGACGTTTCGCCGCGCGAGAGCTTCATCGTCTTCACCAAGTTGTCCTGCTGCGACGAGCATGGCCACGCTGGTGATCTGTCTGCGTGTGTTCGCGATCCTGCGCTCGAGCTCGACGGCGCGCGCATCCGCCGCTGCGGTGTTTGGGACTTGCGCTCTGCCTGGCGCACGCGTCGCCGGACGCTCGGCTGAAAGCCGCGCCAGCTGCGCTCGAAGGTTGCGCAGCTCCGCGGTCCTTTCCGCAGCTGTCAGATCGGGACTGGCGGGATCGTTCCGTCCTCGCTCGGTGCGCAGTTCGGCGCGCAAGCTGGCGACCTCGTCTCGAAGCCGCCGGGATTGCTCGTCACGCTCAAACGCCTTCACCGCCGCCTTGAACGCGCTCGCCGCTGCCGCCGTGCGGATCATCTCGTCGCGCGCAATGCCGACATCGCGGCGCAACTGCGCGACAGCCTTGTTGTGCTGTTCTGGCTCCCGGCGGAACGTGACATACTGATCGACCAGTTGATTGACGATCGCCGTCGCCACCACCGGATCGGTAGCAGCGAAGTTGACGACCACCGCATAAGACGCGCCGGTCGCCTTCACCCTTGCCCCATCGACCAGCGCGGCGACGGCGCGCTGCCGGCCCTCGCTGTTCGAGATCGCCTGATGACGATCCGGCTGGCCAATGCCGCGAACGGCGGCCAAGCCGAGCTTGTCCACCACGCGAGCGGCGATGTTGGGCGACGTCAGGAACTTGATTTCGGTGTTGCGCCGCGTCGCGACGCTGGCCCCCGGCGAGCTTCCCCCGCCTGCCGCAACGTCGTTATCCAGTCGATGATCGAGCCAAACGCTGGCTTTGGCGGAATACCGCGGGGGCAATGCCAAAAAGAGCGCCAGCGTTCCGGCCCCGATGAGGACCACGACCGCGACCAACGCCCATCCGTGCCGTCTCAATGTCCCCATCAGTTCGACGACGGGCTCTCCTCCATCCACTACCCACAGCGCCTAGCGTGCCGTCCGGTGCCTCCGCGCGGCGGTTACCCTTAAGCCGCTGTTCGTACGCGCATCCGAGCACCGGGCGTGCAACTGGTCAACCGCCATGTGCCAGTTCGGTGCGAACGGCAGACGCTTGATAGGCTTTTGATTGAGCGTCAATACCGGTCGATCTGGTAACGGGATTATGTGCGGCTGCCGCGGTCAGCGAACGGGATGCGCTAGCAGGGTGCACAGAACGGCTCTGCGCCTGCCGACAGGCGAACGGGCGTCGTGCTCTGACACTTACCGACTGGGCGGATCTTGGGTAGGAAGAGGCGTGTCTAGGGTCTGGCAGCAAAGGAAGGAAGCGTTCAACCCGAAGCTCAACCGCTTTCGCGGCCGGCTCGGCCTGCGATCCCTGACCTTGCTATTTCGACGCAGGTTGGCAGTGTTCTTCGCGGTGTCGACGGCGGTGGTTCTCGCGACGGTGACCATCGTGCAGACGTCGCAGCCGCGTTTTCGCGCGGACGCCGAAGTCCTGCTCGACGGACCATCCGTCGCGAGAGAGACGGCGCGACTTCTATCGTCAGACATGGCGAGGGCTGTGTCGGCTCGCCTCCAGGGTGCCGATAAAAAAACTTTGACGCCTCGCGACGGTTTGATGCGGTGGTTGCGTTCGCGGCTGTGGACTTCGGAGCAGCCGCCCGGCAATTACGATCCGAACCTCGCCATCATCGACGGTCTTCGGCGGCACGTTTCGATCACCCATGCTCCGGAGACGCTGTCCCTGACAATCAGCTACTCGGCGACAGACGCCGCAGTAGCGGCAAACGTCGCCAACGCCTACGCGGCGGCTTACACCGGCAGTAGGCCGAGCCCCCGGGTGCCGAGCGAGCGGATAATCTCATCGGCGGCCATCCCGCTTTCCTCGACATCGCCCGGCGTAGCTTACACGCTGCTGATCGGCCTTGTTCTAGGCTCACTTCTAGGGCTGGTTGCGGCTATTGTGACCGAGCTTCGGTTCGCGGGCCTGACCACGGGCGCAGATGTGCAGAACCGTCTCTGGATCCGTCATATCGGCAGCGTGCCGGAACTCGCTACCGTTCTGTCGGATGCCCCTTCTGTTCTCGACGCAGTGGTCGATCAGCCTCGATCCGGGTTCACGGAGTCCTTTCGTAAGGTGATCCTTGCAGCACGGGGCGGCGGAGCCGATCGCGTTCAAGTGATAGCAGTCGCATGCTCGCTTCCTGGTGAAGGCGCGACGACCGTGGCGATGGCGCTGGCGCGAACACTTGCACTGGGGCGTCAGAGCGTCGTGCTCGTCGACTGCGACGCTCGCCGTCGCATCAGCAGGATGTTCGGTGTTGAGGCAGCTTCAGCGGGGCTTTCGGATGTCCTGGCAGGTCGCGCAACGCTCGATGACGTTCTTTTCGACGATGCGGTGAGCGGCGCCCAGATTCTGCCGCAGGCGACATCACCAGCAGACCTGCCATCGAGCGGGACGCGACCGGCCATGCGCGAGCTGGTCCAACAGCTTCGGTCAAGGTTCGATGTTGTTCTCGTCGCAAACGGCCGGCTCACCGTCGGGGCGGATGATCGCTGGCTGGCGGACATCACGGATGCCGTCCTGCTCGTAACGCGTTGGCGGTCAACGCCCGATACTGCTGTTGCTGCTATCGTCGAGCACCTGCGGCATCATCATGCGGAAGTAGCCGGCGTAGTCCTGAACCGCGTCGATATGCGTCGCCAAATCCGCTATACCGACGATGAGGCAAGTGTCTATCAACAGCAATTCTCCAAGTACTTCAGTTAAAGTGCGGATTCCGATGATGCCGCCCGCCTATTCCGAGATGATCCCGCCCACTGTTCC